>VMDB01000149.1 GCA_008081075.1 Halieaceae bacterium | reverse complement strand
CATAACTGACGAAAGGCAGCGTTAGGCCCTTTGTGGGCAACAGACCCGAGCTCGCTCCCATATTGATAAACACCTGGCCCGCGAACATGAGCGCCGCACCAAAACACACATAGGCCTCATAGTGATGCCCGTGTTCAGCTACCTGCCACGCCGTCCTGAGGATGCGCCCCACTAAAAACGCGAACAGCAAGATCAGCGCGAAAGCACCCATGAGACCGGTTTCTTCCGCCCAGATGGAAAATACAAAATCGGTGTGGGCCTCGGGCAGATAAAAGAGCTTTTGAACGCTGTTTCCCAGTCCTACGCCAAACCATTCGCCGCGACCAAACGCAATGAGCGATTGCACCAGCTGGAAACCGGATCCAAATGGGTCATCCCAAGGGTTTTGATAGGCCGTCAGTCGCTGTAGCCGATAAGGTGCACTGACCACAAGCGCGGCCAAAGCCATACCGACCGCGACCAACATCGCTCCGATGTACTGTATCTTGGCGCCGGCAATAAACATCATTCCCACCACCATGCCTACGGTGATGACGGTTGCGCCAAAGTCGGGCTCGGCTAGCAGCAACACGGCTACGACCGCCAGAATGCCCATGAGCCTGGCCAGCCCCTGCCACTGATAGCGGACCGCTTCTTCCTGACGTACCAAATAGCCGGCCACGTAGAGAAGCAAAGCGAATTTCACAAACTCCGACGGCTGGAAAGTCAGCGGTCCCAAAGGCAACCAACGCTGGGCGCCGTTGACCTCGCGGCCAATACCGGGCATCAGCACCAGGATCAGAAGACCGAATGCCAGAAACAGTAACCAAGGCGAAAATTGTTTGAGGCTCTGGGTGGGTGTCATATAGGTGACGGCACCGGCTGTGACTCCCATCGCCAGATACAGAGCATGGCGCGAGGTGTGGTGCCAGGGATTGCCGAAGTGAAAATCGCCGTACTCAATAGATGCCGAGGCAATGGCAACCAAACCGATACAGAGTAACGAAATTCCGAGGCCCAGCAGCAGCGGATCTCCTCGATAGGTTGTCAATGATGCGGCTTGATTCATGCGGCGGCCCCCAATGCCAATACCGCCGACTTAAAGCGCTCACCCCGATCTATATAATCCCTGAACATATCGAAGCTCGCACACGCCGGAGACAACAGCACTGTCTGGCCCGGCGTCGCCAGCGCCAGCGCTTGACTCACCGCTGACTCCAATGACACCGCCTCCTGCACAGGAACCACATCCCCCAATGCACTGACAATCTCTGCCGCCGCCTCGCCAATGACTAGGATCCCCGCGCAGTAATCAGCGACTGCTGGCCGCAGTTGAGAAAAGTCTTGTCGCTTCCCTTGACCACCCAAAATCAGCCACAGATTGCTATCACCGCCGAGCCCCTTGAGCGCGGCCAACGTGGCGCCGACGTTGGTACCTTTACTGTCGTCAATAAAGGTAATGTCACCCACTACGCCGACGTGCTCGCAGCGGTGAGGCAGGCCGCGATAACGGGCCGCACCGGCAAGCAGTTGTGCTTCAGAAAAACCCATAGCGACGCCAAGAGCCAAGGCTGCCAACACGTTGTGGTAGTTGTGCGTTCCGGCAAGGGAAAGTTCTGCTGTAGAGAGCAGCAGTTCAAAGCCGCGACACAGCCACAACACACCCTCCAACTCACGAAGCCCATACTCACCCAAATCTGGTTCGCCGGAGCGCCACCATGTCACTGGCACTTCCTCGGGCAACAAGGGCACCGTCAGAGGATCGTCGCGATTGGCCACAACATGACTCACCCCGCGGAAAATACGATGCTTCGATTGGTGATACGCCGTCAAAGACGAATACCGATCCAGATGATCGGCAGAGAGATTCAGCACCGTCGCGACACTTAAACCCAGCGGCTCAGCCCGCTCCAACTGAAAACTGGACAGCTCCAGCACATAGCAATCGGCGCTATCCTCAAGCAAGTCAAGGGCAGGCCTACCGAAATTTCCACCCACTGAAACCTTGGCACCACATTCCGCCAGCATCGAACCCAACAACGCGGTAACCGTCGATTTGCCGTTGGAGCCGGTGATACCGATCACTGGCGCAGCGACCGCTTCCATGAATAAATCGATATCTCCGCGAATCCTGCAACCGCGGTCTCTTGCGCGCACCACCATGGGATGTTCGAGAGAAATGCCAGGGCTGACAATCAACTCTGTGACATCATCAGCCATCTCTGCAGATGGCTCACCAAACGCCATGGGAACGTTGTCCATTTCAGGCCACGAGGTCGACTCAGCCGCCAGCGCCGCTCGGGTATCGACCGCGTGAAAAGCCACGCCGTGCTGACGCCACCAACGCGCGACACTGCGGCCCGTAGTGCCCAGACCAAAGATCATGCGGTTCTCAGAGCTGGCGATAGTTGCAGAAGACAGTGACATGGCTTCACCGCAACTTCAGTGTCGCCAGCCCAAAGAGCACCAGCATGACTGTGATGATCCAGAAGCGGACAATGACTCTGGGCTCGGGCCATCCCTTGAGCTCAAAGTGGTGATGGATTGGCGCCATGCGGAATACCCGCCGACCGGTCAATTTGAATGACCCCACTTGAATAATGACCGAGACGGTTTCCAAAACGAAAATGCCCCCCATAATGAACAGGACAATTTCATGGCGGGTCATAACTGCCACCACACCCAGCGCAGCACCGAGCGCGAGCGCCCCGACATCGCCCATAAAAATCATCGCGGGATAGGTGTTGAACCACAAAAAACCAAGCCCGGCGCCAGCAATCGCACCGCAGAAAACCATCAATTCTCCGGCACCCGGCAGATAAGCAATATTCAGGTATTGAGCGAATTCGACGTGCCCCGAGAGATAAGCGATAACGCCGAGTCCCGTAGCGACCATGACAGTGGGCATGATCGCCAGCCCGTCCAGCCCATCTGTCAGATTCACCGCATTGCTGGCGCCCACCACGACCAAATAGCTGAATGGCACGAACAACCAGCCCATCGCCAACGCAACGTCTTTAAAAAATGGCACGTATAAGGTGGTTTCTTCTGGGTGAACGGCTGTGTCGAAAAGAAAGAGCGTGATGCCAAACGCGAACAGGGATTGCCACAAATACTTCCAGCGCGCCGGCAGTCCGCGGGTGTCCTTTCGCACCACCTTTCGATAGTCATCGATCCATCCAATGAGACCGAAAGCGGCTGTGGTAATCACGGCGACCCAAACGTAGCGACTACCTAGATCCGCCCACAACAGGGTTGACCCCATTACTGTGACCAGAATCAAAGCACCCCCCATTGTCGGGGTACCTGCCTTCTGGAGATGGGACTGTGGTCCTTCCTGCCGAATGGTCTGCCCAATCTGCAACTGATTGAGGCGCGCGATCATGACGGGACCGATCAGCATAGAAATCGCGAGTGCGGTGCAAGCGGCCAATATGCCGCGAAGCGTCAGATATTGGAAAACCGCGAACCCCGGATCGATAAAAAGGAGTTGCTCACTCAGCCACATCAGCATGATTCGGACCCCTCTGTTGATGTAAGCCAGCCGACCGTCTTCTCCAACGCAGCACCGCGCGACGCTTTTACCCAGATCACATGATCAGCAGGAAGCGCGGGGAACTCGGACTCAAGTGATGCTTGGTTCGCAAAAAACAGCGCCGATTCACCAAAACCCACCACTGCGCCTTCAGCCTCCTGCCCCACCGCAATCAGTTGCTCGATACCGGCGGATCTAGCGTAGGCGCCGACTTCCTCGTGGAGCGTCTCGCTGCCGATACCGAGCTCGAGCATGGCGCCCAAAATCAATACACGGTGGCCCGATTCTTCCGCCAGCACGTCGATCGCGGCCTTTACCGCAGCAGGGTTAGCGTTATAGGTATCGTCGATGACGCGCCCGCCCCAGCGGCCCGCTAATACCTCTCCGCGACCCGGACCCGCCTGCACAGCCTCTAGCGCCCCTATGGCTCCCTCGGGTGAGACGCCCAATTCGATGGCCACCGCCAATGCCGCCAGCGCATTCATCACGTGTTGCCTACCCGGCAACGCGAGCCTTACGGGGAGTCGTAAACCAGGCGCCTCAAGCTGGAATTCCGTGCCAGCAAGACCGCGAGACTGAAGGTCGACGGCGCGATAGTCAGCCTGTGCGGAGAGACCAAAAGTGACGTAGCGGGCCTCACCGGCCTGCTCAATCCAGTGGCTGAACCAAGGCTGATCCGCGTTGATCACGGCGAGGCCCTGACCTCTCAAGCCCTGAAAAATTTCTCCTTTTGTGTGGGCGATGTCGTCGACACTGTCAAAATGGGCCAAGTGTGCAGCTGAGGCATTCAAGCAGACCGAAACATCGGGCTCAGCCAGATTGCATAGGTAGGCAATGTCGCCCGGTTGCCCTGCCCCCATTTCGATCACGGCAAATTGATGTTGTAAATCGAGTCCAGCCAGCGTCAATGGCACGCCGAGCTCGTTATTTTGATTGCCTTGGGTCGCGTGAACACTTCCCGCCACCGACAGCGCCGCGGACACCATATTTTTGGTGGTGGTTTTGCCTGCGCTACCGGTGATTGCCACCACTGGCCCGTTAAACAGCTTGCGTTTTAGGAGCGCGAAGGCACCAGAGGCTCTCTGCACATCTGCAACCACTAACTGCGGTACCAATCCCTCCAACCGCCGCTCCGTCAATAATGCTGACGCGCCCGCCTGCATCGCACTGGCCGCAAACTCATGCCCGTCGGCACGCGCGCCGCGAATCGCTGCAAACAGGTCGCCTTTTCTGACTGCTCGGCTATCAATCGCAAGACCTTCGATCAACACCGACTGCCCTATCAGGTCGCCACCTATGGTTTGGGCGAGTGCCTTCAATTCGACCCCCGCCATCACGCGGCTTGCCTCTGAGCCAGACTCTTGAGCGCCTGATCATTGTCACTGAAGGGCTGGCGAACACCGGAAACTTCCTGGTAGGTCTCGTGACCTTTCCCGGCAATTAGCACCACATCACCCGCTTTAGCCTCGGAAATCGCCAGCGCAATCGCCGCAGCGCGATCAGCCTCGACCAGTGGGTCGACATGACGACAGCCGTCGAGAATTTCCTCGATAATGGCGAGGGGAGACTCCGAACGGGGGTTATCGCTGGTCACTACGAGCCTGTCAGCAAGCCCCGCTGCAGCTGCACCCATCTCGGAACGCTTGCCTCGGTCGCGATCACCCCCACAACCAAAAACCACCCAGACACATCCCGGCACGTCAAATTCCGATAACGCGCGCAATGCGCGGCTCAGTGCATCGGGCGTATGGGCGTAATCGACAAAAACTGCGATATCGGCGTCAAACTCAACCCTTTGCAAGCGCCCGCAGACGGGATTTACCCGTTCCGCTGCCGACATCACCGCGTCGAATGGCAAGCCCATAGCCGCGAGCAATGTGACGGCTGCTGAGAGATTGAAAGCGTTGAAGCGACCTATCAAGGAAGACCTTATCTGACCTACACCCCAGATCGTTTTGACTTCCAGCACCAAGGGCGCAGGTTCGATAACCGATACTCGAACACTGGCTTGGGCGCCTTCACAAGAGATGCCGATACCCGCGCTACCCCAAGCATCGCGATGGGTCGTCAGCCGTTCGTCGTCGGCATTAAAAATCCTGACTGCCGGTGCAAAGTCGTGAAATAGACTGAGCTTCGCCGCGCAATAGGCCGCCATTGAAGGATGGTAATCGAGGTGGTCCCGAGACAAATTGCTGAAGATTGCCGCGTCAATGGCCAAGCCGTCCAAGCGGCCTTGGTCCAGTGCGTGACTGGAGGCCTCCATCACAACCCACTCCACGGCCTCGTCACCCCACTTCGCTAATTGACGATGGAGACTGACGCAATCCGGCGTCGTATTTAGCGCCTCGCGAGGCTGCTCTACTAACTTCATCCCCAGCGTCCCGATCGATCCCGCTCGGTATCCCTGAGAACGCAACATTTGGCTGACCAACTCGACGATCGACGTCTTACCATTGGTGCCAGTCACGGCTATTAGCTTGAGATTCTTAGAGGGTGACTGGTAAAACCGGTCTGCCAATTCACCCAATCGCCCCGACAATCCGTCAACGGGGATGATGCGAATGTCCTTCGGTGGGATATCCGATTCTTTTTCAATCAGCACCGCCGCTGCTCCCTGAGCAAAAGCAGCGTCAATAAAATCTCGCCCGTTGCGACTCTTGCCACGGAGCGCGACAAACAAATCGCCGTGATTGACCTGACGGCTGTCCAGTGTCATGTCCGACAGGGCGATGTCGGGCACAGCCGGATTCTTGAGCAACTGTCGCAGTCCCACCGTCACTGACTGGCACCCACGTCGGCGAGTAGCGCACCCATGTCAGTGCGCTCTGGACGAGCGTTGCGGATCCGCAGTACCTCCTCGGTAATGCGCGAATAAACGGGCGCTGCGGCTAACCCTCCGCCATAGTGATCGCCTCGGGGTTGATCGACCAAGATAGCGGTGACGTATCGCGGCTCACTGATAGGAGCGATACCCACGAACAACGCCACATATTGATCGTCGAGATACCCACCTTCGCCAACTTTGTGAACCGTGCCGGTTTTGCCTCCCACGGAGAAGCCCGGAACCTGAGCAAGAGTTGCGGTACCGCCCGGCTCAGTCACTCTACCGAGCACCGTCAACACGTCCCGGGCAACATCGGCTGTGACAACCTGTTCACCCTGAAGAGAAGCCTGCTGATCTTGCTTGATTAACGTCAGGGGTCGCCGCACTCCCCCGTTTGCCAAAACCGCGTAGGCCCGGGCTAGCTGAATCGGCGTCGCATTCAAACCATAACCGAATGCCAAGGTGACCTTTTCAATATCACTCCAGTGATCTGGCCCAGGTAAGACGCCCGCTCGCTCACCCGGAAAGCCCGTGCCCGTTTCCTGCCCCAAACCAAACCGGGAGAGCACATCGAGGATAGCTTCATGCCCCACCGCCTGCGCGATTTTGGTAACCCCAACCTGGCTCGATTTCTCGATGATGTTGGAGACCGTCATTTCTCCGTAATTTCGGGGATCATGAAGCACTTTCGATCCGACGCGTATGCGTCCTGGCGAGGTGTCTATGACGCTGTCTAAGCTGAACTGTCCATTCTCAAGCGCTGCAACCAATGTCAGTGTTTTAATTGTTGACCCGGGCTCATAAACGTCTGTCACCGCGCGATTGCGGGCACTGCCATAATCCAACGTTGATCGGGCATTTGGGTTGAAGACCGGATAGTTGCTGATCGCCAGCACCTCACCAGTCCACGCATCGAGCGTGACGGCGGACCCCGCCACCGCCCCGGTTTCCCTCATCGCTCTCTGTAATTCCCGGTGCTGGACGTACTGTAGACGCAGGTCGAGGCTCAGGGTCAGCGTCTTTCCCGGGCGCGGCTCTTCAATAACCCCGAAGTCCCTGACCATATCTCCATGGAGATCCTTGATGAAGCGCTTCTTGCCGGGCACGCCTCTCAACCACTCCTCAAATGCCATCTCAACACCGGCAATGCCGCGCCCGTCGACATTGGTCAGCCCCAGCAATTGAGCGGTCACTTCTCCGGCCGGATAGTAGCGACGATACTCACGCTCACCTTTCACGCCCGGGAACTGACGCTGCAAAATCTGGCGAGCAAAATCGGGCGTTTGGTGCCGCGCAAGGTACATAAACTGCTTGTCGCCGTAGAACGCGAGCTTCGCCTGAAGCTCGTCAGGATCAATGGCAAGCAGCGAAGCCAGCTCTCCCAAACGCGGACTGTCTTTGAGTAGCTGAGGATTCGCCCACAGCGATACGACGGGCGAACTCACCGCCAGCGGCGTACCGTTTCGATCCTCAATTAACCCGCGATACACCGGTATCTCTGCGGTTCGGATAGTCCGGAGCGCACCTTGCTCTCGCAGAAAGACCGCACCGCCGCCGCCGTCAGTGAGCTGCAGCATAATCAGCCGCGCAGCCAGTAAGGCAGCCAAGCCGGTGAGGACCAAGCAAACAAGGGCATAACGCCACTTCGAGAGTGCCGAGGGTGATGCGACCGTCATGGCTCAATCACCCGGGAGAGACTGAGCTCTGGCGGCAACATAGAAAGCTTGTCGGTGGCAATCTGGTTAATGCGGTGCGGTGCCGCCCAGGTATTGCTTTCGAGCAGCAGGCGCGTGTACTCCTCTTGCAACTGCCACCGCTGCAACTCAAGCACCTGAAGTCGCGCATAACCCGCCCTGACCTCATGCGTGCTCCATACCAAAGCGAGCCCGGATGCCACCAGTGCAAGCACAAGAAGCATGGTCAGTAAAGACGGAGAGACTGGCAACGCGCGCATCACAAACGCTCCGCAATCCGCATGATGGCGGAACGAGAACGGGGATTGCGGGCGATTTCGTCAGAGCCGGGTAGAATCGCCTTGCCGACCGCACGCATGAGACCCGATGGCGGCTCATACTGCACGGGGACACCTGGCGGCAGCCGCTCCCCTCGGGCTTTATCTCTGATAAATCGCTTGACGATGCGATCTTCCAAAGAATGAAAGCTGATGACGACTAGGCGACCGCCCGGCGCCAGCGCGTCTACAGCTTGCTCTAGGACGGACTGCAACACCTCCAGCTCGCGATTAACGTGTAGCCGAATGGCTTGAAAACTTCGGGTCGCGGGGTGCTTGTGATGCTCCCATCGCGGATTAGCAGCCGCGACAATTTCCGCCAACTGACCAGTGCGCTCAATCGGTGCTTGGTTTCTGGCCGCGACAATAGCGGCAGCAATTCTTCGAGCAAATCGCTCCTCGCCCAAAGTTCTTAGCACCCGGGCAATCTCTGACTCGCTGGCCCTCGAGAGCCAGCCGGCCGCTGACTCCCCCTCGCTAGGATTCATCCGCATGTCGAGAGGCCCGTCGTGAGAAAAGCTAAAGCCGCGTGAAGGCTCGTCTAACTGCGGCGAGGAGACACCGAGATCAAGCAGAATGCCGCTAAGGCTCGCCGGCTCAACACGATCACCCAAGGCCTGGAAATTCACTGGGTAAAAATGAAAGCGAGGGTCACGCTGCGCGAGCTCGCTCGCGGCTACAATCGCTGCCGGATCTTGATCAAAGCCAATCAGCGTCCCGGCGGGCGACAGTGCGTCGAGGATACGGGCGCTGTGCCCGCCCCGACCAAAAGTGCCATCTAGGTATGCGCCGTCAGGTGATACCATCAACGCTGCGATTGCCTCCTCCAGTAATACCGGTTGATGCGCCCGGTCCATTAAAGGTTGAGCTGCATGAGTTCCGCAGGTAGCTCACCCGTCGAGTCGACGCCCAGAGCGGCCTCGCACTCTTTGTGCCACAGCTCTTCCGACCACAATTCCAGCTTGTTGCCCTGGCCCACCAAAACCGCGCGCTTTTCCAGCTGCGCGTACTCTCTAAGCGCAGGGGGCACAAGCACCCGCCCGTTCCCATCCAACTGAAGGTCACTGGCATACCCCAACACCAATCGCTGAAAGCGCTTCACGGCCGGATTTAGCGCGGGCAAAGCCTGCACATCGTGCTCAATGCGCTCCCATTCCGGCAGCGGGTAAAGGGCCAGACAGTTGGACTGCGTATCGACGGTCACCACCAAGTGGCCGTCGCAAATCACAGACAGCAGCTCACGCTGACGCGCGGGCACGGCCATCCTGCCCTTGGCATCGAGATTAATGTGCTGCACCCCTCGAAACATGACGTCGCGCCCACCGGCTCCCTATATTTCCCACAAAATGGGTTTTTTACCCACTTTTCTCCACATTTCGCCACTATACGCGGGGGGACAGCGCCTGGTCAACGATGACTGAGCGAAAAAACGTGGGTTTTCAGTGCTTTAGGGGCGTGACGCGTGCGATCATCCACTGCAAATCGAAGCTTAGAAACCGGCTACAAAACAGGTTTTTATCCAATACTCGCAGGTTTAACCTTAGATAATATATCCAATGAGAACTAAATTATTATTTTTAGACTCTAATTGATATAAAAAGGCACCCCTTTGGGTCAAAACGGCGCCGGACATGAGCGGAAGGAAGGCGCCCCCCTCTCGGGGGGCAAAGCGAGTCGGTCGATAAGCCGGGTTCTGTCTTGGACGATCATTCATCTGCGACGAACGTCACCGTTCGCCTGTAGCGACCTACCCGAATCCGCCGAGGGTCACGGCATAGGATTCCTATTTGGTCTTGCTCCGGGCGGGGTTTACCATCGCCACGGCTGTTACCAACCGCGCGGTGCGCTCTTACCGCACCTTTTCACCCTTGCCTGCGAACAGGCGGTTTCCTTTCTGCTGCACTTTCCGTGGACTCGCGTCCCCCAGGCGTTACCTGGCGCCCTGACCCGTTGGAGCCCGGACTTTCCTCTGCCGCATAACGACAGCGATCGTCTGACCAACTCGCGGAACAGGCTATCGACAATCGAAGGTAGTCGCAAGCTCAACTGTCCTGCTTTTTTTCCAGCAACCATTGATATAAGACCTTGGCTGATCCGTCGGTAAAATCAGCGGCGACTGCCGCAGCACGACGCGGCGGCAACTCCTGCGCCAGGCGCTCAACCAGTCGCATCGCTTCAGGTTTGAGGGCATCACGTTGCGGTTCGAAACCGCGGACAACCAACACCGCCTCGCCCTTCAATTGCTGCGCGTCCGCCTTCACAAAACCATGCAGTGCATGCAGGGAATCACGTCGAATGGTCTCATGCGCTTTCGTGATTTCGCGACAAAGCGTGGCCTCCCGGTTACCCAGCACCTCATGCAATGCGAGCAGGGATTCGGGCAATCGACGCGGAGATTCAAACAACACCAAGGTCGACTCCAGATGTTGAATGGCCTTAATGCGCGCGATGCGCTGTCCGGCTTTAGCAGGCAAAAAACCTTCAAAATGAAAGCGATCTGTTGGCAACCCGGAGGCACTCAGCGCTGCCGTCATTGCACTCGCCCCAGGAATTGGCACAACGGGAATATTCTCGGCGTGGCAAGCGGCGACTAATCGGTAACCGGGGTCAGACACCAGAGGGGTTCCCGCGTCCGAAACCAGTGCCAGAGAACGGCCCGATCTCATGTGCTCGAGAAGCTGAATTAAATCTGCCTCTTTACTGTGATCGTGATAACTCACAAGTGGCGTCGCAATACTGAAGTGTCGCATCAGCAGCGCCGAATGTCTCGTATCCTCGGCAGCGATGAGGTCAACGTCACGTAGCGTGGACAGCGCACGCGACGTAATATCGCCGAGATTGCCAATCGGCGTGGCAATAATAAAAAGACGGGCATTCACTTCAAGCACTCCACAGCGGGCCATATTTAACCGGTTACGGCTATACTGCCGTGATGCAGCCTTTAGGTCATCTTCTTCCATCTTTTCGGTATCTCAGGCAGGGTCGGCACCCCACCCTCGTCGGCATTTGGGCATTGAGCCTCTCGCTGTTAATCACCAGTTGCGCAACGCCTCCTAATGACGCCGAGATCGAAGCCGTTTCCGCTGTGGCTCCCAGTAGTCCACCTGCGCCACTTGAGGGAGAGCAGCTAGATTTAACGACGATAGCGCAGCTGTCGAACATTGCTCGCGACCAATCGCTCCTCCTCGCTCGCCATTATCGGAATCAGGCGATAGCCGCCGGTATCGATGCCTCGACGCTGATGGCGATTGACAGCCGCCTGGCCTGGTACTCGGGCGATAGCAAAAAGGCGGCCACCCTGCTCGATACGCTAGGCGCCGATAATACGGCCTCTTTGGCCTTCGTCCGCCAGGAGCGCGAGTACCGAGCAGCGGCATCGGGAGATTGGCTCGCAGCCGCGAGGGCGGTCTATCAACAGGCAAAGATCAACGGCCCATCCGGCAATCATAGAGACCTGGGCGAGAGACTATTCCAATACCTGTTGCGCCTTCCAGACGCCAGCGTTAATGAGCAACTCAAAGAGTCTGGAGGGGACCCCGTCTGGCGCGCTTGGTTGGAAATGCAAACACCTTACCGAGCAGATCAAACCCGGTTCTCGGAATGGCTCGACCGCAACGCGGGACAATTGTCACATCCAGCACTACCCCGCCACCTTCTGACGTGGGCAGAGGGCCGTGATATCGATCGTTTGGCCATCATCCTGCCCTTGGACGGCAGCCTCGCCGCGGCAGGAGAAGCTGTTTTGGCCGGTGCCGTTGAGCAACTCTATGCACAATATCCGAACCCTGCCCGACGGCCAAAACTCACCGCGATCAATTCTGCGCAATACGACAGCGCAAGTGCAGCCTATCAACGCGCAGTGGGGGAAGATCCAGACCTGATAATGGGTCCGCTTACCAAAACCGAGGTCTCTAGCCTCCTTGATTTGGGCCCCTTTCCCATCCCAACCATTCTGCTAAACCAAATTGACGAAGACCCCGAGTCAGAACAGAAAAACAGACTCAATTTTAGCCTTGCGTCGGAGGACGAGGCGCTGCAAATAGCAGACATAGCGTTTGGTCGAGGCTGCAGAAATGCCATCGTCATCGCCGCCGCCGGTGATCGAGGAAGTCGACTACTCCGCGCTTTCACGCCTCGATGGACCCAGATCGGCGGCAAAATTCGTGACAGTCTTGTGATCGCACAATCATCTGAGGCGAACAAAGCCTTAGGGGAACTGTTGGGGTCAGGCTCGAGTGACGATCGAATCCGCGCGATCGAGACCGCCTTTGATCTGCCGGTAGATGCCAGGGGTCGCGGCCGAAGTGACTTTGAATGCATCTTCATGCTGGCGCCCGACCCAACAACTGCACGAGCCTGGCGCCCCCTACTGGTATTCCACATGTCTGGCGACACACCGGTTTATGCCACCTCGGCAATCAATGATGGCGTCAGGGACTCCCGAAACGGGGACCTCAATGGCGTGCTCTTCGTTGAGATTCCGGCGATGCTCCCACCCTATGTCAGCGATAGACTGAGTCGACTCCGTGCATTGGGTCGAGACGCGCTGTCGCTGGCGCAGCACTGGCACCAAGCGGCTGTCACAGAAGATTGGATCATTCGCGGAAATACCGGAATACTGCGGAGGAAACCCAACGGGCTGATCGAAAGAGCGTCGGAACTGGCAACTTTTGATGGCGCGGAGCCCCGATACAGCGCGCTACCCTGAGACGGTTAAGTTCAGGATAAAGACGCCATGCGCCGAGTGGGTGCTTACTGGGAGCAACAAGCCGAACTGTACCTGCAAGGCCGGGGCCTGACTTTGGTGAGCCGCAATTTTCTGACTCATCTGGGTGAGATCGATCTCATCATGCACGACAGTGTTCACTTGGTTTTCGTGGAGGTCCGCTATCGGCGGAGCTCAAGGTTTGCGTCGGCTGCGGGCACCGTTACACCACAAAAACGAGCACGCCTAACCAAATGCGCCAACTTGTTTCGTAAACAACACCCAAATTGGTCCGAATACCCTTGTCGCTTCGACGTAATTGCTTATGATGCAAGCGTCTCACTGCCCGACGCCATCTGGCTTCGAGGCGCATTTGAAGCGACAACATGGTAATTGGCACTGACAAAATTGTGGACGCCTATCCGATAATCGCCAGCTTTTTCCATCGCCACATCGAGAGTACGAGTCTCGCCGTAGACGACGTCGCAGAAATCGCAGGTATGGCGGCAGACGTTGCGTCCAATGCCATTCTCTCGGAAAAAAAACTGTTCAGCATTGGCCTTGGTGCCGATGCGGCCAGTGCGATCATGCTGGCCAGCTTACTGCAAAATGGCATACTGAGAGAGCGACCGAGCCTCCCCGTTCTTGAGTTAGCAGAGTATCGAATGGACTCTACGCAGACAGGTATCAGCTGGGTAAGTCAGCAATTACAGGCGCTTGGACAATCGGGTGACGTCGGCATCATCTTTGCCGCCAACCTGTCAGAGTCTGAGATTGAGCGGATCCAGGTCATTACCGAGCAACGGCAGATTACCCCCGTGTGGTTTGGGAAAGGAGGTCACGGACTGAGCCTGATTACAGTCGACGACTCTGTGGAATCCCGGCTGACCCTGAATCATGCAATTGCCATATGCTTGGCCAGATTGATTGAAACCAACACCTTTGGTCCAGTGGAGGACTGAATCATGTATCGATACTTTCCCTTGTTCATCGCAGCAGTGCTTTACGCATTCTTGCAAGGGTGCGGGAGCATTATGGCCAGCGCTGGCGCCGGCCCGATTGAAGAAGATATCAGCGAACGCACCTTCGCCCAGCAGCTGGAGGACGAAAGCATTGAGACCAAAGCCAAGGTCAACATCAATGCCGCGTCGACGGGTTTTGAAGAGGCACATCTCAGTATCGTCTCGTTTAACGGATTTGTTCTTCTGGCAGGTCAGGTCCCCTCGGAAGACCTCAAGACATTGGCCACCGACGTAGTTCGCAAGATCGACGGGGTGCGCCGCATTTATAACGAACTGGAAATCGGACCAGAAACCAGTGCTGGCACTCGCACCAACGACACATGGATCACAACGCAGGTAAAGACAAAGCTGCTCGCTAGCTCAGACACTCCAGGCTCGAGAGTCAAAGTCGTCACCGAAAATAGCGTCGTTTATCTTATGGGGCTGCTCACTGCGGAAGAAGCAGATCGAGTGGCACTGGAAGCGGCCGAGGTCAACAGCGCAGAGAGAGTCGTCAAACTCTTCGAGATCATCTCCGCCCCAGCTACTTCACCACCTTCAAGCTAGGGCGACCTCGGCCAGCGGGGGGTTCGGGGGGGTCTTCCGGGGCGGCCGCATCAAATATCATGCCCTGACCATTCTCGCGGGCATAGATCCCAAGGATGCCGCCGATTGGCACCAGAATGTCAGTCGCGACGCCGCCGAAGCGGCCGTTGAAAAACACCGCCTCGTTAGTCATCTCCAGACCCACGACAGCGCTGGGAGAAATATTCAGGACAATCTGACCATCTGACACATAGGCTTGAGGCACATCAACACCGTCTATGCCTGCGTCGACCAATAGATGGGGCGTACAACCGTTATCGACAATCCACTCGTAAATGGCACGAATGATATAGGGCCGACTGGAATTCAAAAAAAAATGCGTCCCTAGGGGCGCATCTCCCGTTCCTGAACCGACAGGCTCTCGCGAAACGCCTCTCTATTGAACAATCGGTCCATGTAATCAAAGAGTGGTTTCGACTGCTTACTTGGCCGAATGTCGACTCCGAGGGAGGGCAGGCGCCACAGAATCGGGGCTACACAGCAATCGACCAGCGAAAATTCCTCGCTCATAAAGAAGGGCTTCTCGGCGAATATTGGCGCCACCGCAACCAGGCTCTCTCGCAGCTCCTTGCAGGACTTCGACACCACGTTGTCGCTGCGAGAGGACTGGATAGCGTCTACCAGCGTGGCCCAGTCGCGCTCAATGCGATACACGAATAACCGACTCTCAGCCCGCGCGACTGGATAAACGGGTAACAGAGGGGGATGCGGGAAGCGCTCGTCGAGATACTCCATCATCACCTTGGATTCATAAAGAACCAGCTCTCGGTCTACCAGCGTAGGCATGCTGTTGTAGGGGTTGAGATCACCGAGCTCAGGGGGAGTCGATCCTGTCTCAGATTCCACCAACTCGACCGTCACGCCCTTTTCCGCCAACACGAGTCGGACACGGTGGCTATAGTGACTGGTGTTATCAGAGAACAGGGTCATGGAGGATCGTTTGGAGACGATCCCGGAGGCATCATCAGACATAGATTTTCTTCTGGCAGTTGGGAGCGATAGTCTACCACTCAAAAGGGGGGGACTGGATGCCCCCTCCGAATTAACCCTCTCTAATGAACGTCTTTCCAGTACTCGCGATTCAAGAGCCAGGCGAAGATAAAGAAGATCACAAGAAACAACAGCACGTATGTGCCAATCCGCAGACGATCCGACTTGTAGGGTTCAGCCGTGTAAGCGAGGAAATTTACCAAATCATAGATTGCGCCATCGAACTGTTCGGGTGACATTGCACCCGCCGTCGCGATTTCAAGCTTTTGACAGTCTGACGCTTTCGCTGCCATCTCTCCCGATTCGTCATAACACGCAGGAAGGCCCTGAAGCTCCATCAGCACATGTGGCATTCCCACATTGGGGTACACCCGATTGTTCACACCATAGGGCCGCAGATCGTCTTGATAAAAAGCCCGCAAATACGTGTAGAGCCACTCCGGTTGGCGCGCCCTTGAGATCAACGTGAGGTCTGGAGGCGTAGCACCAAACCAGATCTTGGCCTGCCCCTTGTCCATGCTATTCGTCATCAAGGAACCCAGCTTGATTTCTGGGTCGAATACCAGGTTGCCCTTGTAAAGATCCTCAGGAATACCGAGGTCTCGGGCGACACGGTTATGGCGAGAGTACTGCAGTGAATGGCACCCCATGCAGTAATTGGCATAGAGCGCAGCGCCACGCTGCAAAGAGGGCTGATCGGTGGCGTCCGCCTCAAATGCGTCACAAGGCATCGTCCCGCAGTTGTAAGCAGATTCCGCCCCAACAACCTTGAGCGGCAAGAAGGCCATTGCCCCCACCAAGGCCATCGTGGCGATACCCTTCCAAAGCCCCATGCCGCCATCCATAGTCACTCGATCGGGTTCGGGCTTTGTACGGTCCATACGCGACCACCACGGCATAGCGAGGAAGAAGAAAAAGTAAAAAATAGTGCATATCTGCGCCAGCAGAGTCCGCTCTGGCGTCGGCGACTTGACACCCAGCACGCCCAAAATAATAAAGGAAGCGACAAACACCAGCAGCATCACGCGATTCAACAGGCCCCGATAGCGCCATGAGCGAACCGGGTTACGGTCCAGCCAGGGAAGAGCGAAGGGAATTACGACCGAAATAGCGAAGAAAACAAAGCCCCAGAATTTATCGGGAACTGCGCGCAGCACAGAGTAAAAGGGAGTGAAGTACCAGACCGGTGCAATGTGCTCTGGGGTCTTGAGCCCATTAGCCTCCTCGAAATTGGCGTACTCCAGAAAGAACCCTGACATCTCGGGCGCAAAAAAGATCACGCCGCAGAAGAAAAACAGAAATACCGCAATACCCTGCACATCATGAACAGAGTAATAGGGATGGAACTGAATACCATCCAGCGGCACGCCGTTTGCATCCTTGTTCTTCTTGATTTCTACGCCGTCAGGGTTGTTAGAGCCAACTTCGTGCAACGCGAGGATGTGAAGCACCACCAGCGCAAGTAATACGATAGGCAAGGCCACCACGTGTAAGGCGAAGAAGCGGTTGAGGGTGATCCCAGAGATGAGGTAGTCACCGCGGATCCACGTAACAATGTCCTCGCCCACGACAGGGATTGCACCGAATAGTGAGATGATGACCTGAGCGCCCCAATACGACATCTGGCCCCATGGCAGAACGTAGCCAACAAACGCCTCCGCCATCAGGACGATGAAAATGAGCATGCCAAAAATCCAGATCAACTCGCGAGGCTTTTTATAGGAGCCATACATTAATGCGCGCATCATGTGCAGATAGACCACAATAAAAAACGCCGAGGCGCCAGTGGAATGCATGTAACGTAGCAACCATCCGTAGTCCACATCTCGCATGATGTACTCAACCGAAGCAAAGGCCTCTTCGGCAGAAGGCGTGTAATTCATCGTCAACCAAATGCCGGTCAGCAACTGGTTGACCAAAACCAACAGAGAGAACACACCAAAGAAATACCAAAGGTTGAAATTCTTGGGCGCGTAATACTCGCCCATATGGGTGTTCCAAGCGCGAGTCAGGGGAAGCCGCGCGTCGATCCATGAGATCAATCCGGTCAATGCTTTTTCCATCACGCTACCTCCGCGTCTACGCCGATGACCAGCACGGTATCGTTTTCAAATGTATAGGGGGGAATTTCCAGATTCGCTGACGCGGGGACGCCCTTATATACGCGTCCTGCCAAATCAAACTTCGAGCCGTGACAGGGGCAGAAAAAACCACCCAACCACTCAGCTCCGCCTAGGTCAGTCGCGCCAACCTCTGGGCGAAACTTTGGCGCGCAACCCAAATGCGTGCACAGCCCTACAATGACCAAGAACTCCTCATTTAGCGCTCTCCCGTCACCAGCAATGTAATCCGGCTGGGCGGAGGACTGGG
This sequence comes from Halieaceae bacterium, assembly GCA_008081075.1. Classification (GTDB taxonomy): domain Bacteria; phylum Pseudomonadota; class Gammaproteobacteria; order Pseudomonadales; family Halieaceae; genus Luminiphilus. The sequence goes on along the minus strand of VMDB01000149.1, from coordinate 16,501 downwards.
ACTGGGGGTCCTTGAGATCGTCATTCAGCGTTGCCAAGCCCGCGACCTGCTCAGGGGTGCGGCGCAGTACATAGACCGGCTTACCGCGCCACTCAATCACAACCATCTGGCCGGGCTCTAATTTGCTGATGTCAGCACGAACCGGCGCGCCCGCCGCTTTGGCCTTTTCCGAAGGGTTCCAGGACCCTAGAAAAGGAACCGCGACACCGGCAACGCCGCCAATGCCAACGGCTGAGGTCGCCGCCGTAAGAAAACGTCGTCGGGTCTGGCTGGCGTCAGCAGTATCGTCGTGAGTGTGGGCGTTGTCTGTCATATTTTAGCGTCTCCCGGTGTGCCGACGGGCCCGGCAACACGTGCTCTGGCGATTCATCTGTACCGATATGGTCATGCGTCGGCGAACAAGATCCATTCTGGGCGCGAAGTGTAATGGTCGCGCATGCCCCCAGCAAGTTGAAATACACAAGCGGGACTGGTTGAGATCAGGTCTCCCGCCCGATATCAGCGCTCGGGGCCGAAGGCGTTCACCAGAAATACCCCGACTACAATCAGCACGAGGCCCAGCCACGCTCTCCATTCCAGCGCCTGACCCAACACCAGGTAACCCAGCACCGTAATCAGAAATATGCCGAGTGCGGACCAGGTTGCATAAACCACCGCAACCGGTAGCACACTCAGGGCAAAGGTGAGGCAATAAAACGCCGCCGCGTAACAGACGATGAGAGAAAAAGTGGGCGCCGGGCGCGTGAAATTCTCACTCACCGGCAATAACAGGGTGCCACAGACCTCCAACACAACCGCGATCAGCAAATAACCGTAGTGCAAGTTCGCCTCCCGTTGCCGCTTGAGGGCAGAGATCGAGCTTGTTTTGTAACACGGTAAAGCTGGCTGTTCGAGTACAGCCGGGCAAGGGACGATGCAAAGTGCAACAAAAAGCCCGCATATAGCGGGCCTTTCGGGAGTTTATGCTAGCGATTAACGCTTGGAGAATTGAGGACGTCGACGCGCCTTTCGCAAACCAACCTTCTTACGCTCCACTTCTCTCGCGTCACGGGTCACATACCCTGCCGCGCGGAGCGACGCTCGCAGGCTCTCGTCGTAATCCAGCAGCGCTCGCGTCAGACCGTGCCGAATAGCGCCCGCCTGACCAAAACTACCCCCGCCGGACACAGTCACATTGGCGTCGAACGTGGCCGCATTCTCGGTCAGTTCAAGCGGCTGCCGAACGATCATACGGGCCACTTCACGGCCAAAATACTCGTCGATCGGACGCCCGTTGATCACGATGTTGCCGGTGCCTGTGCGTAAAAACACGCGGGCGGTAGACGTTTTGCGTCTTCCTGTCCCGTAATACTGAGCTGTTGCCATCTGGACCTCCTCAGACCGTCAGTGGCTGCGGTTGTTGTGCCGCGTGGGGGTGAGCAGGACCCGCATAAACCTTAAGCTTTTTCAGCATTGCACGGCCCAGCGGACTGCGGGGCATCATGCCCTTAACCGCGCGCTGTATGACCCGCTCAGGAGCCCGATCAATCAGCTGCTCAAAACTGGCGGACTTGATACCGCCCGGAAATCCAGTGTGATGGTAGTACTGCTTATCTGTTCGCTTTGCACCCGTCACACGGACCTTCTCGCAGTTGACCACCACGATGTAGTCTCCCATGTCCATGTGCGGCGTGTATTCTGGCTTGTGCTTGCCACGCAGGCGATGCGCGACCTCGGTAGCGAGCCGCCCAAGCGTCTTGTCTTCGGCATCGACAACGAACCAGTCGTGCTGGATGTCACCTGCCTTGGCGCTATATGTTTTCATAACCGGAGCCCCGGGGGCGAAATTGCGGAGCGCGGATGTTACTGGAGAGCAATGCCCCTTTCAACCGTTAATTTACCCCGTTTCCGTTACGGATGATGCTCGGCTTGCAGGTACTCTCGAGTACGCATTTCCTGCAGCCGGGAAACTGTCCTCTCAAACTCGAACCGGAGCCTCACGCCACCGTACATCGCCTCGGGAGCCACGTCGGCTGTGGTGATCAATTTGACTTTCCGGTCATAGAATTCATCGACAAGGTTGATGAACCGACGCGCGGCATCCTCCTTTTCCGGCGTCAACGCGGGAATACGCTCAAGGAGCACGGTGTGATACTCCCTCGCGATTTCCACAAAATCTGCCGCACTCCGTGCCTCCTCGCATAACGTCTTGAAATCGAACCAGGCGACTCCCTGCACAGCCGCACGGGCGGGCAACACCCTGTGATTTATCTCCAGCTGCCTGGCCTCCCCCACCGATTGGCCGGTGAGCGACTCAAAATAAGTGGCGAGCGCTCTCCTCGCCTCGTCGTCGTGGGGGATGTGCCAAAGATCAGCGCTCTGAAGCGTCCTAAAGCGATAGTCCGTATCCGATGCAAGATGAACAATATCCAGGTGCTTTTCCAGCAGTGCGATGGCGGGCAAGAATCGACCGCGTTGCAGGCCATCCCTATACAAATCGCTCGGTGGGATATTGGATGTCGCCACCAGCGTTACGCCGCGGCGCATGAGAGCTCCGATCAATCCCGCAAGAATCATGGCATCACCGATATCGCTGACAAAAAATTCGTCGAAGCAAAGAACCAAGGCCTCGTCGGCAAGTTCATCAGCCACTAACTCAAGCGGATCAGTGGCGCCGCTGTGGGCGGTTAGCGCCGCATGGACACGCTGCATGAACCGGTGAAAGTGCACCCTGAGCTTCTTCTCAACATCCAGGCTCTCAAAGAAGACGTCCATGAAGTGGGTCTTACCACGCCCCACGCCACCCCAGATATACAAGCCCTGCTCTGGCAGGGGATGCCCACCAAAGTGCCTGCGCATCCTCGACCACAGCCGCCGATCGCTGGCCGCGCGGGTGCGCAGGCGATGAAACAGCTCATCGAGCCGGGCTACCACTGCCGCCTGCGCTCGATCCTCGAGAAGCAGGCCCGACTGCAGGTCGCGCTGATAGCGTGCCATGGGAGAGAGTGGATGCATCATGATCTAGCGGGTGGAGTAAATCAGCGCGAAGCGTATCACGGCGGGGCCCACAGGTTATGTTGTGCCGCGGCGGTCAGCAAAAGAAACCTCTACATTGGACAGAAAAATACACCCCTGCGCCACTGCTCACCCTGGCCATCAGGCTTTGAAAATCTGAGGAGACAGGCGACGTCTTCCGGCCCATACAGTACACTACGCCAAGACCGCGTATGCGCAGGATCGGGCCGACTTTACACTGCCATTGATGGTAGCGGGCCCCAGAGCAGACTGGCGACATAAAGGATTGAGATGGAATCTGCGACAAATTTGATTATCCCATTCATTCTGGGAGGCCTTATTGGAGGGGGCTTGGGCTGGTATCTCGCACTCAGCTCACGCAGCGACAATAAACGCAGACTGATCATGGATCTCGAGAATCAGCTTGATCAAGCGCGTCAAAGCCGAGCTGACTACGAGGCAGAGGTATCTGAGCACTTTGCGCAAACGGCGGATCTGCTTCATAAGCTAACCGACGACTATAGGGCCGTGTACACCCATCTGGCCAAGGGTGCAGATCAACTCTGCGGCGATCAGGTGAACCTGTCTGCAGCCGCTTTAAATGCCCCGAGCGATTCGTCCGAGGATCAAGCTCCTTGGTCAGAGGTCGCGCAACCTCTGGACTATGCGCCGAAGAAACCCGATGAACAGGGCCAGCTATCGGAAACCTTCGGCTTGGACCGATCCAACAGCACCGCTGCCTGATTTAGGCCGGATTATCGATATCGATGAACTGGTGTGAACAGCCCAGTTCTCGACCTGCCTGAATTCCCACTGCTGCCGCGCCATAGCGCTCTGTTGCATGGTGGCCCGCGGCGATAAAAGAAATCCCTCGTTCCCGCGCGATATGGATCGTTTGTTCCGAGACTTCGCCTGTCACATAGAGGTCAACGCCCGCGTCAGCCGCCGTATCAATGTAGTGTTGACCGGCACCAGTGCACCAAGCAACGCTTCGGACCGCCCCATCGCCCACAGTCAAAAGCTCTCGTCCCAGTTGGGTCGAAAGATTCTCAGCGAATGATGAAAGGCTTGTCGCCTCTTCCAACGCGCCACTAAAAACAGGTAACGACGGTTCTGAAGGCGCCAGAGGCGCTATTCCCGACAAACCCATCAGCCGCCCCAACTGCGCGTTGTTGCCCAGCTCGGGGTGACAATCCAGAGGTAGGTGGTAGGCAAAAAGATTGATATCGTTCAGCATTAACGTGCGTAGCCTGCGCGCTTTCATCCCCACCAGCACCGCATCCTCTGACCGCCAGAAAAAACCGTGGTGAACCAGAATCGCGTCCGCTTCAGCTTCGATCGCAGCGTCGATCAGCGCCTGACAGGCGGTTACGCCAGTCACCAGATGGCGAATTTGTGCCTTCCCCTCCACTTGAAGCCCATTCGGACAATAGTCGCGATAATTTTCTGGTGACAACAGGGTATCCAGATACGCTCTCAGGTCTTGACGGGTACAGGACATTTGACGATCCAATGGCGGAACAGCAGATGAGAATAACCGGCCCACCATGATTTACAATGGGGGTGGGAGGACACCGTGAAAAACGATCTGCTTGCACTCATCTGGCCAGCGCTGGTTGGCGTCTTGGCGGCGACGCTCATTTTAGATAAGTGGGTGCTTGACTCGCCCAATCCAACTGATGCGGTGTCCCACAGCGGGTACCGCGACGCCGTCGCGCTGGCCACTCCGTCTGTGGTCAACATCTACACGGCTAAATTAGTCGAGACCCGGAGGGATCCTCGATTGAACTCACCGATCCTGAGACGGTTTCGATCTAACCAAGGCAGCACACAGCGCATCGAGCGATCCCTTGGATCCGGGGTCATTCTGTCTCGCGATGGGTATATCGTCACGAATAATCATGTCATCGCCGGTGCCGATGCGATTCAGGTTTTGTTGGCCGACGGACGATCCGCCAACGCCTCAGTGGTTGGGACAGACCCGGACACGGATTTGGCAGTGCTGCAAATCGGCCTGTCAGAGCTGACGCCCATTCGAATCGCAGACGTTAACGATGTTGCTGTTGGTGATGTTGTTTTGGCCATTGGAAACCCCTATGGCTTCGGACACTCAGTATCGCAAGGGATCGTGTCAGGCATCGGTCGATTCGGCCTGCAACTGTCGACCTACGAAGACTATATCCAAACAGATGCCACGATTCATTTGGGGAGCTCGGGCGGAGCGCTCATCGACAGTGCTGGGCAACTGATTGGCATTAACACCCTGATTTACACCGCCGGAAATGATGCCGGTAGCGAGACACCGGGAATCGGTATTAATCTCGCCACACCCAGCGACCTCGCGGCGTCGGTGCTTAATGACATCGTCCAGTATGGCAGTGTCATTCGCGGCTGGCTGGGGGTCAGTGTCGACGTATTACTGACTGAGGGGCCGTCGGGGTCACTGGTTCAGCAACTGATCGTTACTGATCTCGCCGCCGGAGGTCCCGCTGAACGCGCCGGCATCAGGCTGAACGATATTATCTCTTCGCTGGACGGTGAACCTGTCTTGGACGGCCGCGCGGCCATGTTGCAGATCGCCCGACTGAGACCCGGACACCTGTTAAGAGTCAGTCTCGACCGCGACGGTCAGTCGGTCGAGCTGGAAGCTGTCGTAGGCACTCGCAACAAGGTCGGGTGACCTAGCTGCCCCTGGTGATTCGCGCGCGCGCACTCAGCCCGTGGGCTTGCAAGGATTCGGCATCTGCCAATGTTGCCGCTATCTCCCCCAAGGCCAGTGAACCACGAGGCGAAATCTCTATGACGCTGCTGCGTCGCTGAAAATCATAGACGCCCAGTGGCGATGCGAAGCGCGCTGACCCTGCGGTGGGTAAGACATGATTGGGTCCAGCGCAGTAGTCTCCCAACGCCTCCGAGGACATAGCGCCCAGAAATATCGCGCCGGCGGCGGTAATCTGGTCGAGAAGCGCTCGCGGTTCAGCCACCGCCAACTCCAAGTGCTCCGGAGCAAGCCGATTGCTGAGCCTGACTGCCGCATCCAGATCGGGCACCTTGATCAAAGCCCCGCGATTTTTGAGAGACTTGGCAATCACTGCTGCACGAGACATCAGGGGTAACTGCTCCGCGATCCGCGCAGCAATTTCATCCAGATAACTCTCGTCCGGAGACAACAACACTGCCTGCGCGAATTCGTCATGCTCGGCTTGGGCGAACATATCCAACGTTAACCACTTGGGGTCGACTGAGCCATCCGCAATGATGAGTATCTCAGAGGGGCCGGCGACCATATCAATACCCACGCGCCCGAAAACCTGCCGCTTGGCCTCAGCGACGTAACGGTTCCCAGGCCCAACAATTTTATCGACACCGCCTATTGACTCGGTCCCATAAGCGAGCGCAGCCACCGCCTGCGCACCGCCAATCGTATAAGCCTCGGTCACCCCCGCGAGCCCGGCGGCCGCGAGCACCACCGGATTAATCTCACCTTTGGGTGCGGGTGCCACCATCACAATGTCTGAGACCCCAGCCACTGTGGCGGGTATCGCATTCATGAGCACTGACGAGGGGTAGCTGGCCTGACCGCCAGGGACATAAATTCCAACCCGGTCCAACGCAGACACACGCTGCCCAAGAAGACTGCCATCGGCATCCTCATACTGCCATGTTGACGTCAGTTGGCGCTCATGAAAGCTACGGATGCGCTCGGCCGCTGCGCACAGTGCATCGTGAACAACGGGATCAATTGCGTTTGCCGCCTCCTCCAATTCCGCGCTACCCAGAGTAAGCTGGGCCATCTCGGTCACCTCGCGCGAGTCGAAGTCATTGGTAAAGCGAAGCAACGCCTTGTCTCCCTCGCGCGACACCGCAGAAATAATGTCAGCGACTCTGCTCACCAAGGTTGTATCGGCCTGGGCTGGACTGACCATCAGGCGCGCGAAATCTTCGGCAAACCCGTCTTCCATCGCGTCCAGCCGCGCGAGATAGCGACTCGTCACTTTAGGCCACTCCCCCGCTCTTTGAGCACGGCGGAAAGTGCGTCGATCAACGTCATTACCGAGCTGTGGCGGGTCCGCATCGCAGCCTTATTCACAACCAAACGGGAAGAAATCTGGGCTATCTCCTCCAGCGCTTCCATACCGTTCTCGGCCAACGTCTTCCCCGTATCCACGATATCCACGATTTCGTCAGCCAAACCCATTAAAGGCGCCAATTCCATCGAACCATAAAGCTTGATGAGATCGGCGTGAACGCCCTTCTTGGCGTAGTGCGCGCCGGCCACATTCAAAAACTTTGTCGCCACCCTGACGCGTCGCAGCTGACCCCGAGGGGCCCGGCCTTTGGGAGCAGCGGTCATGAGTCGACATCGCGCAATGCCAAGGTCGAGGGGCTCGTATATTCCTGCGCCACCAAACTCCAACAACATATCTTTTCCCGCTATGCCCACATCGGCCGCGCCATGGCGCACATAGGTGGGTACATCCGACCCTCGAAGCACCACCAGATGAATGTTCGAGACATTGGTTGGGATAATCAGTTTTCTGCTCGAGGCCAACTGCTCAGTCGGCTCGATACCGACAGCCGCGAGAAGCGGTAGCGTCTCGTCGAGAATGCGGCCCTTGGTGAGCGCAATGGTCAGGTTATGGTCAATATTCATTCACTGTTACCGTCGGGTTAGCCGTCAACACGTCGGATATTGGCGCCCAGCGTCTGGAGCTTGCCTTCGATGTCTTCATACCCTCTGTCGATATGATAAATCCTATCGATACGCGTTTCTCCCTCCGCTACCAATCCGGCAATAACGAGACTTGCTGAGGCACGCAGATCCGACGCCATAACCGGCGCACCCTGCAATACCTCTTTACCCGCTGTAATTGCCGTATCTGTTTCAATAACAATATTCGCTCCCATGCGTTCCATTTCTCGCGCCTGCATGAGCCTGTTCTCAAAAATTGTCTCGGTCACTCGCGCGCGGCCCTCGGCCACGGTATTAAGGGCCGTAAACTGCGCCTGCATGTCAGTAGGAAAGCCAGGGAAGGGAGCGGTCACGACATCAACCGCACGGGGGCGTCGGCCTTCCATATCTAATTCCACCCAGTCGTCGCCCTCGCGAATTGTAGCGCCGCATTCTCGCAATTTTTCCAACACTACGCCCAACATCACTCCAGAGATTCCCTCGAGGCGCACCCTGCCTCGAGTTGCGGCGGCGGCCACCAGATATGTGCCTGCCTCGATTCGATCCGCCATTACTGAGTAAGAGCAACCCACCAGAGCCGGAACCCCACTGACATAAATCGTATCGGTTCCTTGTCCCGAGATCTTCGCACCCATCTGGTTGAGAAAGTTTGCTAAATCAACAATTTCTGGCTCGCACGCAGCATTTCTGAGAATAGTGTCGCCGCGGGCAAGTGCCGCGGCCATCATCGCGTTTTCTGTACCCCCAACAGTGACGGTACCAAAGCGAAAATCGGCGCCACAAAGGCCCTCGTTCGCGGACGCGACCAAATACCCCCCATCGGTAACAATTTCCGCGCCCATCGCTTCCAACGCACTGATGTGAAGATCAACAGGCCGGCTACCAATGGCGCACCCGCCCGGAAAGGACACTTCCGCGCGGCCGAAGCGTGCCAACAACGGGCCCAACACGAGTATCGACGCGCGCATTGTTTTGACAAGTTCATAGGGCGCTTTGGCCTCGGTGGCGGTGCCACTGTCGATAGACACGCTGTTAGGTCCAGTTGGCGTCACCTGAACACCCAGGCTGGACAATAGCGTCAACATGGTCGACACATCTTTCAGCTTGGGTACGCGACTTAGCTGGCAGGCCTCGCTCGTGAGTAAGGTGGCCGCCAGTATGGGCAGGGCCGCGTTTTTCGAGCCGGAAGCAACCAGTGAGCCGTCCAGCCGTGCCCCACCCTCAATGATCAAACTCTGCAAAATGAATCCATCAGTTATTGGTTGAAGCAGGAGTGCCGGTCTTGATGTTAACGGCGTGTAACGTACCATCTGCTATCAGCGCGGAGAGTGGCGCATAGACCTTTTGTTGACAGGCAACTGGACGCAATCCCTCGAAAGCGTGACTGACAATATGAATATCAACGTGGCCCCCGTTCAGTGACACGGCCACTTGGGATTCAGGGAAAGCGCGCAAAAGCAGGTCAGTCAATTCTTGTTCAGTCACGCGCCATCTCCTCCGCCTGCTCGGCAATCGTTGCATTCCAGTCATCGATCACCCGATCGAGATCGTCATTAGCCGCGCTGGCGAGCGCCGCAAACTGATTTCGATAGATTTCGCCAAGGTTGATGGTCTCAATAATCAGGTTCCGTAAACGCCAGCTGCCATCCTTGTACTGTCCCATTTGATAACGAATGGTATAGACGCGATCCGCCTCACCGTAGACCAGCTGTGTAACCGAAGCGATGCGCGCGCTCTGAGGCGAAGCCTCTACACCTTTCACCTCCATGTTCGCTCCACCAAAGGCCAAAAGCCCTTTTGCGTAGCTCCTAATAAGACCCTCTCTCAGCGTAACGGCGAACCGATCGCGCTGTGCCTTTAACGCTGCCTGTCCGGCGGCGTCGAGGGATCGACCCCGGCTGTAGTAATCCCCCATGACCGCGGTCGCAAAACCCCGCCAATCCACCAAATCAGCCAACACTTGATCTATGGCCTCGAAGTAGCGATCCGGATCCTGATCAAAATAGGTATTAGCCTCCGCAACCAACTCCATGACACGCTGTGTCACGTCGGTGATCACCTCCGCCGGCCCTGCGGCAGACCTGGGCGCCTCGAGATTTTGGGCTAACGTGGCAGTAGCCATAGAGAGACAGCCCAGCAGCACGGCAAGCAAAAATGTTTTGCGGTTCACGAATTCCTACCTCCATCGGTTTTGGGCTCAATCTTCTTTTCTTCGACCGAGTTGTTTCCATGCACAGGCACTACCGCCACACGCCTACTGGTTGACTGGGGTAAACTGCCACTCTCGGCCTCAGACTTTATAAGGTCAGGGTCCGGGGATCAGGAGCGGAGCCCGCGACCGCAGCACCTTGCGAAGGCGAATGATACCCGATCAGAGAGAGGACTACCCGCTGACGCTAAAGGAGTAGAAAACGCGATGTTATTGGGTTACGTAGCGGTCATCGCTGCCGGCTTGGCAGCCCTCGTCTGGAGCGCAGATCGATTTGTCGACGGTGCCTCAGCTATTGCGCAACGGGCTGGTCTCACCCCGATGTTGATCGGACTCACCGTCGTTTCGGTAGGGACCTCGGCGCCAGAAATTCTAATTTCTATTACGGCTGCCGTGACAGGATCTGGAACGCTCGCGGTGGGCAACGCACTGGGCTCAAACATTGCCAATATAGGCCTCGTGCTGGGGGTCACACTGCTTATCACGCCCCTCGCGATGCGTCGAGGCACCACTTTTATTGATTTGCCGCTATTAATTGCCTCCGTGTTATTCACCGCGTGGCTGATTTGGGATCTTGAACTGTCCCGGGGGGACAGCTTTTTCCTGCTTTGCGCACTCAGCTTTTTCTTCCTACGAATCGCACAGCATGTCAAAGATCCCTCTATTGACGCTCTCACACCTTCAATACCAAAGCTCTCTGCGACACAGGCGTGGCTATCGTTTAGCGGAGGCCTGATATTACTTATCGCTTCCTCCCGTGTTTTGGTATGGTCTGCCACGCAAATAGCAGTGGCGCTGGGCGTCTCTGAATTGATTATCGGACTGACGATAGTGGCGGTGGGGACCAGCCTGCCGGAACTGGCTGCTTCGGTGATGAGCGCCATCAAAGGCCACGCCGACATGGCGATCGGCGCGGTGGTCGGCTCCAATATGTTCAATATTTTGCTGGTACTCGCCATCCCAGGTCTGTGGGGCAATCTGATTTTGGACCCGGAGGTCCTCTCAAGAGACCTTGCCACGGTATTTCTCACAACTCTGTTGCTTGCACTCGCTGCGTTATGGGGTTGGAATCGGGAAAAAGGCTCTGGCGAACTGAGACGCGGCACGGGATTCGCACTTCTTCTATGTTACGCCGGCTACTACTTTTGGCTACTAGACTCGCCGTGAACTATGCATTCTGACTCTGACCAGTTACTGATTGACTCTGCCAAACGGACCATAGGTCTTGAGAGTGCCGCGGTGCTGGCGCTCCTTGACGCTATCGGACCGGCCTTTGCGGCAGGATGTCGTCTGCTAATGAATACAACCGGGCGCGTGGTTGTAACCGGGATGGGAAAGAGTGGCCACGTCGCAGGAAAAATCGCTGCCACACTGGCTAGCACGGGTACCCCTGCTTTTTTTGTCCATCCGGGAGAAGCCTCTCACGGTGATATGGGAATGATCACACGCAGCGACTGCGTCCTTGCGCTCTCGAATAGTGGGAATACCCAAGAAATAATCACACTGCTCCCTTTGATCAAGCGCTTGGATATTCCGCTCATCAGTATCACCGGAGACGCCGAGAGCGAGCTAGCGCAGGCCTCCGCCGTGCATCTCCTTGCGTCCGTGGAGTCGGAAGCTTGCCCGCTTAATTTGGCTCCCACGTCCAGTACAACCGCCGCTCTGGTAATGGGAGACGCATTAGCGATTGCCGTCCTGGAAGCACGAGGTTTTACCGCAGAAGAATTTGCCTTCTCGCATCCCGGGGGAGCACTTGGCAAAAGGTTACTATTGCGGGTCAGTGACGTGATGGTCAAAGGCGACGAAATCCCGCGCGTGCTACCCACTGCAACACTGATCGACGCTCTGGATGAAATTACCCGCAAAGGCCTGGGCATGACCGCTGTGGCAGATAAAGGTGGCAAGCTTCGAGGGGTTTTCACAGATGGCGACCTTCGCAGAGCCATAGAAAATCAACACAACCTTCAACACACGTCACTCGAGACTGTGATGTCAGATACACCCACAACCATCTCCGAGGAAGTGCTCGCGGCGGAGGCGCTGGGTATCATGGAGCGGCAACGCATCAGCTCCTTAATTATCGTCGATGACTCCCAGTCAGTCTGTGGGGTGGTGACGTTGTTGGCACTTTTAAAGGCGGGCATTTCATGACGGGTAGAGCGGCCCAGCTGGCCGAAACTGTGCGCATGGTGGTACTGGATGTTGACGGGGTGCTGACAGATGGCTCGGTGTTCTACGGCGGCACCGACCAGGGCGAGATAAAAGCCTTCAATGTCAAAGATGGGCTAGGCATCAAGCGACTCATCGATAATGGTATTGAGGTCGGCATTATCACGGCGCGATCCTCAGAGGCGGTGGCTCGCAGGATGAAGGAGTTATCGGTCAGCATCGTATTGCAAGGCCGTGAAGACAAGCGGCAAGCATTGCTCGAAATTCTGGAAGCTCAGGATATAGCACCGGCCCAAGTCGCCTACATGGGAGATGATTTACCGGATCTCGGCCCGCTTGGCATGGTAGGACTGGCCACGTGCCCCAATGACGCCGTAAAGGCTGTCCTCGATCAAGCCGACTGGATAGCGCCGTTCCCTGGCGGTCGTGGCGCTGTGCGATCGCTGAGTGACTTCATTCTTGCAGCGCAGGAAAAAGAGATTCCATACCAAGAGGCGGATCGTTGAAAGCCTTTTTACTGGCGCTGGTGGGATTGGCGATGGCCGCCGTATTTTGGCATCGCTTGGCGCCCGACGTATCGCTGGACCCGAGCGCCTTCACCGACGGCAGAGAACTGGTGACCAGCTACCTCCATTCGGGGGTCAGAACCCAGTTTGCCGCTGACGGCAAGGTGGCAGATGTACTCGCGATTGATAGCGCTGAACGTAAAGAAGGCAGTGACGAAACGGCCCTTGAAGGCATCCAGTTTTTCTCGGAAAACACGGACGGCACGCAATGGCATATTGATTCGAGTTCTGGCCTATTTTTTGAGGATGCGAACGAACTCTTTCTACAGGATGGCGTCAGAATTTTCGAAGCCACGCGTAAGGGTACGATTGACACTGAGTCAATGTGGCTGTTGATTGACGAAAAGCGCGCCAAAGGCAATCGTAATGTGGTCTTGACCAGCCCGGATAGCCGCACCATCGGAACCGGCTTTGAATTGGATCTCGTGACGGATATTGCAACCCTGAAGGGCCGGGTGAGAACCGATTATGAATAGCCGAAAGCGGTCGGGCATCGTCGGGTTGGCACTCTGCGTTGCCAGCTTCAGTGTCGATCTCGTTGCGCTGGACTCAGATAAAGATCAACCAATCCAGATTGAAGCCGATATCGCTGTGCGCGACGAGAGCGCTGGCGAGACGCGCTACGAGGGCAATGTCATCCTGACTCAAGGATCATTGCGCATTACGGCCGATCTCATATCAATAAAACATGACAGCGCGGCAGCTGACAAAATAGTAGCAACAGGCCAGCCCGCCACGTTGGTGCAGCAACCGGCGAGCGATCAAGCGCCGGTTGATGCATCGGCCCGCCAGATCGAGTACGTAAGGTCTGAAGATTTGGTGCGTTTGATTGATGAGGCTCGCATAGCACAAGATGGATCCGTGTTGTCTGGCGACCGAATCGAATACCTTGTGACGCAAAGAAAAGTTAAGGCGGCCGGCGCACCCGGAGCAAGCGGTGAAAGCCGCGTTGAGGTTGTCATTCCTCCAGAAAACCTGCGTCGGACCCCCGACAATGACTAAAACACTCAGCGTCCATAACCTTGCCAAAGCCTATGGCGCTCGACCCATCGTCAAGGATGTGTCGTTACAGGTGAGCGCTGGAGAAATTGTGGGCTTGTTAGGGCCAAATGGCGCGGGAAAAACGACCTGCTTCTATATGATCGTGGGCTTGGTTGCGGCTGATGCGGGAGATATACGTCTGGACGGCGCATCCGTTATGTCGATGCCCATGCATAAGAGAGCGAGAGCAGGTATTGGTTATCTTCCCCAGGAGGCCTCGATCTTTAGACAGCTCTCCGTAAGGGACAATCTGCTCGCTATCCTAGAAACCAGACGCGAGCTGAGTAGGAAAGATCGCCTGTCGCTGGCGGATAATTTATTGGCCGAGTTCAACGTGAGTCACCTCGCAGAGTCGCTGGGACAGTCGTTATCTGGGGGGGAGCGTCGCCGGGTCGAAATTGCCCGCGCCCTGTCCACAGAGCCCACGGTGATGTTGCTTGATGAACCCTTTGCAGGGGTAGACCCTATTTCGATTTCCGAAATTAAGGACATCATCTCCCATCTTAAAGCCCGTGGGATCGGCGTCTTAATCACAGATCACAATGTGCGGGATACACTGGATATCTGTGAGCGGGCCTACATCGTTGGCGAAGGTTATGTCATTGCGTCGGGCGCCCCTGCGGACGTCTTGCAGGACGAAAAAGTAAGACAGACTTATCTGGGGGACCACTTCACCCTCTAACGGGAAGCGCACTCTTTGCGCACGTCTCGTAACGCGTCGAGTCGCCTGCAAGTTTCTTGCCAATTTATTCCAATGTGCGCTGACCAGCGCTAGACTGAACGCTCCACCGGTATAGAACAGGCAGATGAAACAGGCGCTACAGCTCAAGCTGGGACAGCAGTTAGCCCTCACGCCCCAACTGCAACAGGCCATAAAGCTGCTGCAGATGAGCACCGCAGATCTGCAACAAATTATTGAAGAAACCCTCGAGTCGAATGGGCTTCTTGAGCTTGAAAACGACGCAGCATCAGAGTCCGACAGTCTCGATTTTTCGCAGGAAGCGGCGGCAGAAGAAACCTCCGAAGAATTAGCCGTCGATGCCGCTTGGGAAGATCTCATGCCCTCCTCCGCGCCGCCGCCCAGTCTGGGCTCGGTAGATACCGACTTTTCTGAGCGCGACTCTGCCGAGGAATCACTCCGGGATCATTTACTCTGGCAATTGAACCTGACCCGGCTATCGGACGTCGATCATCTGATTGCACTGGCGCTCATTGATGCTGTCGATGCAGATGGCCGTTTGACCCAAAATCCCGAAAGTATTCACCGAGAACTTGACCTCGAGGAGGTAGAGCTCGATGAAGTCATTGCCGTGCTGCACAGAGTGCAGCACTTTGAACCCTCCGGCGTATTTGCGATTGATCTCAGAGAATGCCTGCTCATCCAACTAAGACAGCTCCCGGTTGACACTCCCTACCGTGAGCTGGCGGGAGCAATTGTTAGTCGACACCTCGCACAACTGCCCACGGCACCCCCACGGCAACTCGCTAAAAAGCTCAGAACAACAGAATCTGAACTTGAAGCCGCTGTCGGTTTGATCCGCTCCCTTGATCCAACCCCCGGGGCCAAAATTGGCGGAGATCAAACTGAATATGTCACACCAGACGTCTTCGTCTATCAGAGAAACGGACGCTGGCTTGTTGAACTGAATCCGGATATTGCGCCGAAACTCCGCGTCAATGAACACTATGTGTCTGCGCTGAATGGTGGCTCGCCTTCTGATCGTGGCTACGTAAAAGAACACCTCCAGGAAGCTCGCTGGTTCATGAAGAGCCTGCAAAGCCGCAACGAAACGCTACTCAAGGTAGCAACCAAGGTCGTAGAGCATCAGAAAAAGTTTTTGGAACTCGGCGAGATTGCGATGAAGCCGCTTGTACTGGCAGATATTGCATCAGAGGTTGAGCTCCATGAGTCCACGGTATCGCGAGCCACCACCCGAAAATACATACACACGCCGAGAGGCACCTTTGAACTCAAATATTTTTTCTCCAGCCGGGTGACTGGCGATGACGGTGGCGACAGCTCATCTACCGCGATAAAAGCGGCAATTAAGCAATTGGTAGGGGCCGAGGATGCGCGCAAACCGCTCAGCGACTCCAAACTGTGTAATCTACTCAAGGATCAGGGAATATCAGTAGCGAGAAGAACTATTGCCAAATACAGAGAGCAGCTTGCTATTCGCCCCTCCAATGAACGCAAACGCCTAAACTGAACCAGACAGCACGACCAGAAGGAGCGCCCTATGAACCTGACCATTAGCGGACACCATCTCGATGTAACACCAGCGATTCGCGAGCACGTCGAGGGGAAATTTGCGCCGATTGAGCGCCACGGTGACCACATTACACGAGCGGACGTCACGCTGGTCGTAGAGAAACATCAACATAAGGCAGAAGCGAATCTTCACGTGGCGGGCGCCGATCTCTTCGCCTCGTCTGAATCGGATGACATGTATGCGGCGATAGACGCTCTTGCCGAAAAGCTAGACCGTCAGGTCATAAAACAAAAGGAAAAGCGAAGAGGACACTGACTGATGTCACCTACTTTGGAGACCAAACTCGCTGACCTATTGGTATTCAGCAGGCTCTCTATCACTAGTAAAAAACGTGTTTTTGAGAGTGCCGCAGAGGCATTCGGAGACGTATCTGGATTACCCAAAGAGGCCGTCTATCGCGGGTTGTTGGACAGGGAGAAATTGGGTAGCACGGCTTTGGGCGATGGTGTCGCAATCCCACATTGTCGGATCGAGGAGTGCGTTGCCCCACTTGGCTGCCTTATGTCATTGACCGACCCGGTAGACTTCTCTGCGTCGGATGGCATTGGGGTAGACA
>VMDB01000044.1 GCA_008081075.1 Halieaceae bacterium | reverse complement strand
CCGCGGCTGGTGGCTTCGAGTGAGCTCATTCGTAAAGAACTGGGGTGGCAACCTCGGCATGCTGATCTTGACAGCATCATTGCCAGCGCCTGGTGTTGGCAGCAGCAGTTTCCTGCGGGGTATCCACATTAAATAGAGGGGCTAATCATCCGTCGGCCGCATCGTAGCGGGCAGCCTATCCAGCGAGTATTGCTGACTCGACCGTCTCCTCTCGGTGGCCTTGGGTCCTCATTCTGGAGCTCATTTGGACGCCGCATCAACGTGCGGTTGCAGCGCCACAGCCGTCGTAAATGGCGCACCTGTCAACCTGCAAATGATCCCTCGCCCGCCGCTGACAGGGGGGCGCAATAAGAGCAATTAGGGTAGTCTGCTCCGCTGGCAGATTTGTTGCGGAGCTTGGGCTTACTTTTGCCTGCGCTCCCTCGAATCATCCGGATAAACTCATTGCTAAGAGGTGGCGCGTGTCCGCGATTGACAGTCTTTTTAATCCTTTCTCTCTGAAATCCCTCGAGATGAACAATCGCGTGGTGATGGCGCCGATGACCCGCAATCAATCCCCGGATAATGTGCCCGGCGACGCGTCCGTTGAATATTATCGACGTCGCGCCGCGGGGGGTGTTGGACTGATCATTACCGAGGGCACATGCCCTAACCATATCGCGGCCAACGGATACGAGAATGTGCCTTACTTCCACGGTGAGGAGCGCTTGGCTGGGTGGAAGAAGGTGGTGGATGCGGTGCACAGTGAGGGCGGAAAGATCGCGCCACAGCTGTGGCACTGTGGCGGGATGCGCAAACGCGGCGTGATGCCAGAAGGAGATGTGGACGGGTATACGCCATCGGGTATGAATGTGCCCGGTAAAGTCGCGAGATATGTGATGACCCAGCAGGACATCGATGATGTGGTGCGCGCTTTTGCAGAGGGTGCGCGTGATGCGCAAAGGCTGGGGTTCGACGCAGTAGAACTCCATGGTGCCCACGGTTATCTGATTGACCAATTTTTCTGGGAGGGCACAAACCAGCGAAGCGATGGCTATGGCGGATCGATGGCGGCACGGAGTCGCTTCGCGATTGAGGTCATTGAGGCCTGTCGCGCGGAAGTTGGGCCTGACTTCCCGCTGATTTTGCGTTGGTCGCAGTGGAAGCAACAGGACTTCACGGCGCGGCTGGCGCCTACGCCGCAGGAGCTTGAAGCATTTCTGACGCCGCTGATTGACGCGGGGATCGATGCTTTCCACTGCAGTCAGCGGCGTTTCTGGGAGCCTGAATTCGACGGCTCGGACCTGAATCTGGCTGGTTGGGTTAAGAAACTGACCGGTATGCCCACAATCACGGTGGGCAGCGTCAGTCTTGATCAGGATTTTATCGCCCAACCCGCTGAGGGGGATGGCGCGGCGAGCGAACCGGCGTCCATCGATCGGCTACTAGAGATGATGGATCGGGGCGATTTTGATTTGGTTGCGGTTGGTCGGGCGCTAATTGCCAACGCCGATTGGCCAAAGGTTGTGCGTTCAGGCGATACCACGGGTTTACAGGCCTACAGCCGGGATATGCTGGCCAGTCTGGATTAGCGGAGGCGTCGCATGCGCGCACTCGCGTGCTGGGCTCGTTCCAACTGATCCGCGGCGCATGCCTCAGTCGCTTTATCAGGCAAAGGTTGAGTAATGGCATCCGCCCCATCAAATAACCCCCCTCTACCGGGTGCCCGCCTGATGCTGGTGATGACGGTCTTGGCGGTCTACATCTGCATGATCGATCGCATTGCCATATCGATTGCCATTATCCCCATGGCGGAGGAGCAAGGCTGGTCCCCGACCGTTCAGGGAGCGGTGATGTCCGCCTTTTTTGTGGGGTATCTTCTGCTGCAGATCCCGGCGGGCTATCTCTCTGACCGATTTGGCGGCAAGTGGGTGCTGGGGCTGGGCGTTATATTCTGGTCGCTATTCACGCTGCTGACGCCGATATCCGCCATGCTGGGACTCAGCATCTTGTTCCTCTGCAGATTTCTGATGGGGATGGCGGAGTCGGTTACCTGGCCGTCAATTTATGCCTTGTACTCGCAATGGATTCATCCTGATCGCCGGGCTTCTGCGGTGGGTTTGATGAACTCGGGCATTGCGGGGGGTAGCGTGATTGCTCTGATCTGTACGCCCTGGCTCATCACGGTGTGGTCGTGGCAGGGGGCTTTTTATTTATACGGTGCTTTGGGCGTGGCGTGGTTCATCGTTTGGATAGTTAGCGCCCAGTCGAGGCCCTCACCGCTGCCCCAGTGGCACTCCGGCGCTGCGCCGGCGACAGACCCAAGTTCGGCGTTGGCGCTCGAGGCATCGGGGGACGCGGCAGCCTTCCCGCGGCTAACCATCGGAGGGATGTTGCGCTCGCGGGCGGTGTGGGCGATCGCCATCGCTCATATCAGTATCAACTGGTCACTGTATTTGATTCTGTCTTGGTTCCCCACGTTTGTGAGTCAGGAACTGGGAGCGGACCTGCAGACGGCGGGATTGTTGGCCCTGGCACCAACCCTGATGTCGCTGATCATGGCGCCAGTAGCGGGGCGCTTGTTCGATACTCTGGTTTCGCGGGGTTACGGCAGACGTAAAGTGCGCCGCGTCATGCAGACCACGGCATTCGCCGGTATTACGCTGGCGATGCTGGCGGTCACACTGACAGATTCGCTCATGTTCAGTGTGGCCGTAATCACGGTTAGTAATGCCCTAACAGCGTTTTCTATTGGTGGCTTTGCTACCAATCATCTTGATATTGCGCCCAATCAGTCGGGCCTACTGATGGGTGTCACCAATACGTTGGCGGCGGTGTCTTCCAGCGTATCGGTGTTTGTGTCCGGTTTGATACAGGATGTCTCGGGCGGTTGGGATGCGGTTTTCTATCTTGCGGCCATCGTCTCGGTTTTTGGCGCGGCGTGTTATGGCTTACTCGCCGATGTTGACCGCGAGTTCCATTAGATCTCTGGTGAGAGCTGGATCTCCCTACAACCCGCTGGAACTATAAATATAAATATAAGTTATTAAACATTAAAAATAGTTAACAATAGGTATTTTTATCCCGCTAAAGGCATGCTCAACTGCGCAGCTTGCCCTTATTTCTTCTATTATTCGCGGCGTTTTCAGGGCCTCACGGGCCCATAGCTGAGGATATTGGAATGAAAAAGCGATTTAACCACTGGATAAATAGTTTAGGATTATTAATCACCTACTATGCAGGCGTTTCAGTCATATTTTATTCTGTTGAGCGGCTCGTTTGACCAGCGAGTCCCAGTTCGGTGATGCTGGGTGAGACTGCACAGATGGCGTTATTTCTCGGGTGGCGGGACTGTCAATAACCGGCGGCCACTTGAAGGCTGACGTGGCCGGTGTCCACAGGGAGGGCCTCAGGGTACAGTAGCGCTTTCAATCGAGGCCACCCTCATGGTCAGCCTATTCGGCATACTGATGTTATTGGCGGTTGCGGTGGGTCTGTCCTCCAACCGTCGCGCGATCCGCGGCAGGACGGCGCTTTTCGCATTCGCACTTCAGGCAGGGATGGGTTTCTTTGCGCTGTTCACTGACTGGGGAATTACCGCATTGTCGGTCGCGTCGGAATACGTCGCGGCGCTGCTGGGATACAGCAGATCTGGCATCACTTTTGTATTTGGCGGCCTCGTAGACCCGTCCTCTTCATTGGGCTTTGTCTTTGCCTTTAACGTACTACCCGTGGTGATTTTTTTCAGTGCGTTGATAGCGGTGTTGTATCACCTCCGCGTGATGCAGTGGTTGATCCAGTTTTTGGGCGGTGGACTCAAAGCGCTCTTGGGGACGAGTCATACAGAGTCGCTGTCCGCAGCGGCGAATATCTTCGTGGGGCAGGCCGAGGCGCCGCTGGTGGTTCGCCCGTATATCGCCGGCATGACCCGTTCCGAGCTGTTTGCCGTGATGGTGGGTGGCATGGCCTCGATCGCCGGATCGGTGATGGCGGGCTACGTTGCTCTTGGCATCCCACTGGAATATCTGCTGGCGGCTAGCTTTATGGCGGCGCCGGGTGGGCTGTTGATGGCCAAGCTGCTGGAACCCGAGACGGAGGAACCGCTTGCGCCGGGTCCCGACGCGGATGTGGCGGCTGAGCAGTATGTGAATGTGATCGACGCGGCGGCCAAAGGTGCGATGAATGGCTTGCACATGGCAGGGGCCATTGGGGCGATGCTCCTCGCGTTTATCGGGCTGATTGCGCTGATCAACGGCATGTTGGGCGCGGTGGGGAATGGATTTGGGCTTGAGCATCTCACCCTCGAGTCTCTGTTGGGGAATCTGTTACAACCTCTGGCTTGGTGCTTGGGTGTGCCGTGGGAAGAGGCCCAAATAGCGGGTAGCCTGATCGGTCAAAAGTTTATTCTCAATGAGTTTGTCGCCTATGTGGCGTTGAGCGATGTCATGACTCAGGTCGCGCCTAAAACACAGGCCATTGTCATTTTTGCCCTGTGTGGCTTCGCCAATTTATCGTCTATCGCGATATTGCTGGGTGGACTTGGGGCCATCGCACCTAATCGGCGCGACGATATCTCGCGTTTTGGTTTCCGCGCATTGCTCGCAGCGACCCTCGCAAATTTGATGAGTGCCGCCCTGGCTGGATTTTTTCTCAGCTTGGGCAGTGCCTAGGCGCTCGGTCATGCCTGACGCTTTCGAACTCTCGCCGCTCTCTTACCGGCATCCGGCTTTTCAGCAGCAGCTGGTGTCATCATTGCACCAATCTGGCTTCGCGTTGGTGGTTGACCACCCGCTATCATTGGCGCGCGTAGCGCGTATCTATCGCGAATGGCACGCGTTTTTTGCCCGCGGTGAAGCCGAGGCCTTCGCCATGGATGCGAGCGGGCAGGACGGTTACTTCTCCTTGGGTGAGGCTGAGCATGCCAAAGGGTATACCCAACGTGATTACAAGGAGTACTTTCAATATTATCCCTGGGGTCGATGCCCCGAATCTCTTAGAGACGATCTCCACGCCTATTTCGAGGAAGCGGTGACACTGGGCACACAATTATTGAATGATGTCGCGACGCTTTTACCTGACCACATCAGCTCAAGCTTATCCGAGCCTTTGCCGGGTATGGTTCAAGGTAGCCAAACCTCGATGCTGCGCGTCACCCATTATCCTCCCGTGCAAGCTGACACCGGGATGATGCGAGCTGCACCCCATGAGGACATAAACTTACTGACCTTACTGCCCGCTTCGGACGGTCCCGGTCTGGAGCTGAGGTTGCAAACGGGTGAGTGGGCAAAAGTGCCTCAGCATCCCGAGCAGCTGATTGTTAACGTGGGCGACATGCTGCAAGAGGCAACCGGAGGGTACCTTCCCTCGGCAACTCACCGTGTGGTGACGCCCACTGCGCATGAGGGAAGACAAAGCCGCATGTCGCTGCCACTGTTTCTTCACCCCCGGGCCGAGGTGGCCTTGTCGGCGAGGTATACAGCAGAGTCCTATCTTTCACAGCGGCTCTTCGAGCTGGGCGTGGCCTGAAGTGAGACTGACTCAACGTTCATTGCTTGTGCGCGAATCACGCTCCAATCGTTGCTGGGGTCAATACGGATTTTTTCTGGGGCTTCTAATGCTCAGTTATCAAGTGCAATCGGCGGAGGCGACGATTGCCGTGGCAGCCAATTTTCGTGAGACCGCACAGGTGATCGCAGAACGCCTTGAGTCGACCTCCCTCCACCGGTTTACGATTATTTCAGGGTCGACCGGCAAGCTGGTCAGTCAGGCGCTACACGGCGCACCTTTCGATGTGTTGATGGCGGCTGATCAAGCGAGACCGCTCAGGTTGATTACCGAAGGGCTCGCCGAGCCGGCTGCGCAGCGCACCTATGCGTTAGGGGAATTGGGGTTGTGGTGGCCTGATAAGGTGACCCCCTTTGGTATTGCGGAATTGAGCGAGCTCAGCCCGCAGTCTGTTTGTATTGCTAACCCCGCATTGGCCCCATACGGTGCCGCGGCATGGTCCCTTCTAGCGCAGTCGGGGCTGGCGGAGGATTGGCTCGCGGGAGTGGCGCGTGTGGACAATGTGCACATGGTGGCGGCGATGGTGGCTGAACGCCACGCGCGGGCGGGCTTCGTCGCACGAGCTTCCATTGCCGCAATGCTGCGCAAGGGTGACATCACCCTGAATGAGCAGTCGATACTTTGGTTGGTGCCTGAGACGCCGATCAGACAGGATCTTGTGCTGTTGAAGCGTGCCGAAGGAAATGCGGCGGCACAATGGTGGGTCACGCAGCTCTTTGAAGCGCCGGTGCAGCGCCTGCTCGTGTCTCACGGGTATCGATTACCCAAGGAGGATTCGCTCCAGTGAACGCCGATCTCCAGGCAATAGGTTTGACCGGGTTGCTCGCCGGTGTCACGACACTGGTGTTGGTATTGTTGGCGACACCTCTGGCATGGTGGTTGGCAATCTCTCGGTCCCGTTACCGCCCGATTGTTGAATCCTTGGTCGCCATGCCGCTTATTCTGCCGCCGACCGTGCTTGGTTTTTACTTGTTGGTATTTCTCAATCCGGAAAGCGTGCTGGGAGGCATCTGGGTCCGCGTCACCGGTCAGTCGCTGACATTTTCTTTTAGCGGGTTGGTGATCGCGTCAGTCATTTATTCGTTGCCGTTTATGGTGCAACCGCTGCAAGGGGCTTTTCGTGCCGTGCCGATCTCTGTCAGGGAATCCGCCGCCGTGCTGGGTGCGTCACCGCGGGACGTTTTTTTCAACGTTGTGGTGCCACTCGCCCGGGGGGGTTTTTTGACCGGTATCGTGCTGACCTTCGCTCATACGATTGGCGAGTTTGGCGTGGTGCTGATGATGGGCGGCAATATTCCGGGAGAAACCCGGGTTCTCTCGATTGCAATCTACGAGCACGTCGAAACGCTAAATTATGACGCTGCACATTTCCTCGCATTGGGTTTGATGGGGTTTTCTTTCCTCTCCCTGTGGCTGATTTACCGCGTGGCCGGGCGGAGTGCTGAGGTGCTTCGCGGATGAGTCGGCGCCTGATTGTTGACGGCTGCCTCAGCAGGCCCGGCTTTGTGCTTGAGGCGCAGCTTGATATTGATCTCGACCACACAGTAGGCCTGCAAGGTGCGACGGGGGCGGGTAAGACCTCCCTGCTTCGCATCGTTGCCGGGTTGGAGCCGGGTTTTACCGGATACCTGCAGTTCGGGGCCCAGGTATGGCATGACAGTGCCAAGGGTATTAGCGTGCCGACTCACTTGCGGAAATTGGGTGTGGTGTTTCAGGATGCGCGCCTATTGCCGGGCAGAACGGTATTGGATAATTTGCGCTTCGCAGCATCGCGATCCCCTGCACCATCGTGCGCGGAGCAGCTTGCGAGTCTGGCGAGAGATTTTTCAGTCGATACCCTGATGGGTCGATCAGTCGACACGCTTTCCGGAGGCGAACGACAGCGCGTGTCGCTGGTGCAGGCTTTACTGACGCAGCCGCAGTTGCTGCTGCTGGATGAACCATTCTCTGCAAATGATGGCGATCACCGTCGGCAGGTGGCGACAGCGCTATCGGATTGGCTCAATAAAGAGGCGTTGCCCCTCATCTGCGTATCCCACTCAGCACAAGAGCTACATCTTCTGGCCCGCACGACGTTAAAAATGCAAGCGGGACGAATTGTGCAGCAGGGTGCAACTGCCGATATGTTGCGGCGCGACGCTGATGACAAGGCTTTCGGCGCCACGGTGCTAGAGGTGGATCAGCTGAGTGGAAGAGCGACGTTTCAGTGGGATCGGTTTGACCCCGAAATCGCAGAGTTGACCGTTGGGGACCGCATTTATGTGAGTCAGCAACCCGAGCAGGGTTCACCTGTCAGCGCGCCTTTGCAGCCACAAGCCCAGCAAAATCATCGCAAGGCCGACTAAGGTGTAGGGTCTCAGGGGTTCTCCTGCGATCAGCCAAATCAACAGCAGTGACGCGGGCGGTGACAGAAAGATGAGGCTGGAAATTCGAATGGCAGACTGCGTTGCCTGCATCGCGCCCATCCAGAGGACAAAGGCAATCCCCATCTCAAAAAAACCGACGTAGAGGCCGCCCAGCCAGCCTTGCCATGACGCGGGTATCGAGCCGCCCTGATACCACACCATCACGAAAAGCAGGGGAAGCGCGCCGGAGAAATTTAGGAAGAGCTGTACTTCGGGGTCTATGGTTTTTCGTGCATTGATGACCCAGTAGAGGCTCCAGATGATTGTGCTGAGCAGTGCGAGCGCCACGCCCTCGGGTTGCGCAAAGTTCAATGCGGCCAGCTCACCACGAGTGGCGATAATCAGGATGCCGAAATAGCTGATGCCGCTGGTGAGCAGCGCGTAGAGACTCAGTTTCTGTCCCAGTATTGGCGCCGCGATAAGCGCCAGCGTGATGCCCCAGGAGTAGTTGATCGCCATCGCCTCTTGCGCGGGTAGCCGGTCATAGGCCGCGAATAGCACGAGGTAGTAGAGCGCCGGGTTGATCCAGCCCATGGCGAGCCCGAACAGTCGATCTCTTGAATCGGTGGCGCGCAGCGCCTGCCTTCGCCCCGGCTGTACAAGCCTGAGCGATAAAAAACACCAGCTGACAGCGCTCGCCAGCGTTACCAGTTGCAACGGCGTCAGGTATCTCAAACTGATGCTGAATGCGGTGGCGACGGTACTCCACAACATGACTGCGCTCAGCCCCAGTGCTAAGGCGCGACGCTCGTTTGCCGTCATAACGTTGAGTCCGTCAATGTTGGCGTAACCCCTAACCATTCATCCCGCAACGTGACAAGATGCGCGTTCTGAAAAACAAGTGGAAGTGACCAGCATGGGACACATTGGCGAACATGTCACCCTGGATAATCCAGCCTTTATTCACGAAAGCGCATGGCTTTACGGCAAAGTCTACGTGGGTCCCGGTGCCTCGATCTGGCCCAACGTGGTCACGCGCGCGGAAACCTATGAGATCCGAATCGGCGCACGCACCAATATTCAGGATTTCGTGATGATTCATGTGGGTATCGCGTCTCCTACTGTTATCGGCGAGGACTGCTCCATCACCCATCACGCGACCCTTCACGGTTGTGAGATTGGTGACCGCTGCTTGATCGGCATTAACGCCACCATCATGGACGGCGCAAAGATTGGCGAGAATTCGATCGTTGCTGGGCACACCATTATCACTGAGAACAAAGAATTTCCGCCGAATTCAGTCATCGCGGGTGTGCCTGGCAAACTGGTCGCGACGCGTGATTGTGGGGATGCCAACTTGCTCAATGCCCGGTTCTACACCGCCTGCGCGGAGCAGTACCGGCAGGGTAATGATTTGCTTCCTGAAGACGCGCTGGCGCAGTTTGCTAGTTTGTCTAAGTCGGCTGACAGCTGAACTGCTTCATCAGCTGATGAGCGTCGTTAGCCGAGCGCTTGCCCGTCTCTTCGCGGGTGCAGCCGGGGGGAGGGCGTAGCCTAAGACTGAGGTGCCGCGGTCCCGGGAGTCACCATAGTTTGCCGGTGCACCGCGAGCAGCGTGTGCAGGTCGCCGCCGTTTTGTAGTTGTGAGAAGCCGGCTGACCTGAGCGTAGCCTCGGCTGTCCCAGACCGGTTACCGCTTCTGCAGTAAAGCACCAGCGGGGTGCTGGGGGAGACGGAGCTGGCCGTTAATCCCTCCACAATACGGTCGTGAGGGATATTAATGGCGCCCGGAAAGTGCCCCGAGGCGAATTCTTCCGCTGTGCGCACATCAACAATGACTGCATTGGGTGGAATATCCCGGTTGAAGGCGCGGCTTGTATCGGCTGAGCAGGCAAAGAGCGCTGCGACAGCACAAATGGCCAATAAGACTTTGGACACGTGAACGCCTCCTCTGGTGACAGCGGAGGCGTTAGTGTATCAAGCCGTAGCGGGTTTGGCGGAGGCTCCGCCCGGTGCGGTGCCGTCCTCTCCCGTGTTATCAAATATCCAATTGCGGGCCGCCTGAAGTGCTTCCAGGCGCGTCTCGTGGCGGTGCTCGTCGGACAGATGTTCGTTGACACCGAGCCCTTCCAGACTTGCGGCTACTGCTTCATTGATCCCGCACAGATACAGGTGTTTGCCAGCATGAACGGCGTCCAGAGCAATCGTCTCGACAGCGCGAGCAGCCGAGACATCCATGAATGGCACCCTGCCAAAGTCCAGCACCAGTGAAGTGTGGTGTGACGGGCTTAGACGCTCTCTGACCTGATGACCTAAATCAGCAGCAGCCCCGAAACTTAATGGGCCACCAAAATTGAAGTAGGTCAAACGGGTACCGCATTCCTCGAGTAGTTCGGTTTCGTCGTCAGTCAGTCCTTCAGTGGGATCGTCTGCGTGTCCGGCAGCTGATGCCAACTGTTCATCGGCGACCTGCTTGACGAACGCCACGGCCGCTACGACAACGCCCGCCACCACTGCAGTGATTAGGTCTACAAATACGGTCAGGCTCAAGACCATGACCATTAGCAAAAGGTCAAAGCGCGGACCACGGTGTGCAAGCTTCAAATATGACCAATCGATAATATCGTAGCCTACTTTGACAAGAATCCCCGCCAGTACCGCGTGCGGTATTTTGGATGCCATAGGCGCAAGCACCAGTACCACTGCCAGCAGCAATAAACTGTGCAACATGCCGGAGATTTTGGTCACGCCGCCCGTGCGGATATTAACGACGGTTCTCATCGTCGCTCCGGCGCCAGGAATACCACCGAAAAACCCCGCCGCCATATTGCCAACGCCTTGACCAATGAGCTCTCGGTTGGAGTGGTGTCGGGTGCGCGTCATGTTGTCGGCAACCAGCGAGGTCAGCAGGCTGTCTATGGCACCCAGAATCGCGAGAATCATAGCCGCTTCGAATACGATTAGGATAGTGGCACTGGAGAACGAAGGCACAATAAAGTCGGGTAGCCCGGTTGGAATGGCGCCCAATATGGGCACATCGGTTAATGCGAGGCTCACGAGGGTACCGATGATCAATGCTGCCAGCGGGCCGGGTAAATATCGTCCCCAGTTGCTGGGCCAGAAAAATACGATGCCGAGGGTTAGCAGTCCCACGCCCAGCGCGCCCATGTTGGGATTGCTGACTGCGGTGGGGATCTCCATGAGCGCTGGGATCGTGCCACTTTCAGCGGGTTCATGGCCGAATAACCGCGCCAGCTGTAGCGCAATAATGATGCAGCCGATGCCGCTCATAAATCCAGAAACCACGGGGTAAGGCACCAGCCTGATGTACTGGCCAAACCCCAACAGGCCGAAGGCAATCTGCAGCGCGCCGGCGAGGATCACGGTGGCGAATACGAGTGACAGGTCGCCACTCAGCGAGGCAAAAACTCCTGCAAAGACCACAATCATTGGGCCGGTGGGTCCCGATATCTGTGACGGGGTGCCCCCAAAGAGCGCTGCAAAAAACCCGACGAGGATGGCGCCATAGACACCGGCAATGGGGCCGGCCCCAGAGGCTTCTCCGAAGGCCAGCGCAAGCGGAAGCGCCACTACGCCCGCCGTTAAGCCACCGAAAATATCACCGCGCAGATGAGAGAAATCAAAGAAACGGGTCACGGGTTATTCCTTTTCTGGTTCGCTAGATCAAGCTAAAAGGTCGGCGTAGTGTTCGGCGAGGGACACAAACGCACCTCGCTCTTCGTCATACGAAGTCACGTCACCGGTGGCGATGTGGTATACCCAGCCATGCAGACCGATTTGTCCAGCGCTGAGTTTTTCAGCCACCGCGTCGTGGGTTTTTAGATGATCGAGTTGCAGAAGCACGTTCGCCTCGGTCACTTTGAGTAGCGTTTCGGGACAACTGCGGTCAGATTCGGGCACGCCGGCAGCCGCCGCCTCTGCGAAACTCAGCCAATTCTTGACGCTGGGTAGATGTGCGACGGCCTCGGGATTCATCGCGCCTTTCATGGCACCACAGTCGGTGTGGCCCATGACAACAATGTCTTTTACACCCAGCACAGCGACGGCAAACTCTATGGAGGCCGTCACGCCGCCGGCGTAGCCGGGCATGGGGGGTACGATGTTGCCCGCGTTACGGCAAACGAAGAGATCACCCGGTGCGGTTTTGGTGACGAGGTTGGGGTTGATACGCGAGTCAGCACAGGTAACCAGCAAAACCTCGGGAGACTGAGCATTAGCCAGCTTGTCGAACAGCGCTTGATTCTCCGGATGGTCTTCCTGTTGGTAATCCAATATCCCCTGAACAATTGATTTCATTGCAGTGTCTACCTCTGGTGTTGGCACAGTGTGCTCGTATTAACGGCGCCTTTGTACGCAGTTTTACGTGATAGATAAATCGCAGATCATCATAATATGTGATAGATTTTATCTATATTTTGGCGGTTGATTGGTTTCCCAGCATGTTTGCGCTTCGATTTACTGCAAATTAACGCCTTCCTTTAATCCCTCAGCGTCGTGAGTAAAACAGATGGTAAAACCGGAGCAATTAAGCTTTAGGCAACTGCGGTATTTTGAGGCGATTGCAGATGCGGGCAGCTTTCGCCGGGCCGCCGATCGTCTGGGGGTGACGCAACCGACCCTGACCGTTCAGATTGCCGCTATGGAAAAGGCTTTGGACACCACGCTTTTTGAGCGACAGCGCAACGGTGTCATTCTGACTCCGGTGGGTCGTGAGCTATTACCACGCGCGCGAAGCATTGCAGAAGAGCTGAAGGAATTCTGTGATCAAGCACGGGGTGTATCGAGCGGTAGCGTTTATCGCATGGGGGTAACCCGCACCCTCGGGCCCTACCTCCTGCCTCGCGTTTTGCCTCAGCTACATCAGCGTTTCGAAAACCTTCGCTTGTATGTGCGTGAATCGACCCCGGCGCAGTTGGGGGCAGAGCTGAAGTCAGCGGTGCACGACGTCGTATTGACGACATTGCCATTAACAGGCGATGAACTGGAGATCGCACCGCTATTTAGGGAGCCCGTAAAACTGGCGGTGCCACTCGAGCACCCGTTGGCATCTAAATCATCCGTAACGGGCACTGACCTGGTCGGCGAATCGGTGCTGACCATTGATGAGCAGCACCTATTCCATAAGCAGGTAAGCGATCTCTGCGAGAGTCTCGGTGCCACAGTGAACCGCGATTTTGAGGGAACTTCGCTCGATACGTTGCGGCAAATGGTGGTGATGGGAATGGGCATTTCTTTTTTGCCGGCGCTGTATGTGGCGTCTGAAATTGGTGAATCGGATACGCCCCGTATTACAGATGTCGAGGGCGTCACCATGAGTAGGGATCATGCACTGGCTTGGCGCCGACGATCGCCTTCACGCGTTGCTTTTCGACAGCTCGCCGATGCCATCAGAGGCGTGGTGAGCGAGCATCTAGCCAGCGAGGTAACTCTCCTTTGAGCCTTCAATAACTCGCATCAGGGCCCGCAATGGCGCACAATGCGCGTCCCGTAAATACTGACCCCAGGTTATGTACCGAATTAAGACCTACAACACCATCTCTCCACGCGGCCTTGATCGATTCGAGCGCGGTCGTTACGAGGTGGGGCAAGACATAGCGCACCCGGATGCGCTGTTACTGCGCAGCCATAAACTGCAGGCCGAGGAGATCCCGCCGTCGGTGACCGCCATCGCTCGAGCAGGCGCGGGGGTCAACAACATCCCGCTGGCGCTGTGCATCGAACGCGGTATCCCGGTGTTCAACACGCCTGGCGCGAATGCCAATGCAGTAAAAGAGCTCGTGGCAGCGGCAATGCTGCTGGCGTCGCGGGATATCGTGGGTGGCATCGCGTTTGCTCAATCCCAGGATGCAACGATGTCTGCCCAAGCGATGAATGCGCTGATGGAGCAGGAGAAGAAGCGATTTGCCGGTGCCGAACTGGCGGGAAAGACGCTGGGGGTTGTGGGCTTGGGTTCGATCGGAAGTCTGGTAGCGCGACTCGGACTGGATTTTGGAATGCGTGTCGTGGGTTATGACCCTGCGCTCTCGGTGGAAGCTGCCTGGCGCTTACCCAGTGACGTGCAGCGAATGGAGAACATGCAGTCGCTCTTCAGTCGCAGTGATTTTGTGAG
The DNA here is from genome assembly GCA_008081075.1 of Halieaceae bacterium. Taxonomy (GTDB): domain Bacteria; phylum Pseudomonadota; class Gammaproteobacteria; order Pseudomonadales; family Halieaceae; genus Luminiphilus. The sequence goes on along the minus strand of VMDB01000044.1, from coordinate 21,579 downwards.
CCTGCACCTGCCCGTGTTGGACAGCACCCGTGGGCTCATTAATAAGGAAATGCTGGGGCATTTCCGAAAAGGAAGCTGCTTACTCAATTTTGCCCGCGAAGAGATTGTGGACACGGAATCCATCGTGTCAGCCCTTGATGCCAAGCAACTGCGTTTTTATGTCAGTGATTTTCCAAACCCTGCGCTCCTTGGCCGAAAGGATGCCTTGTTGATGCCGCATATAGGCGCCAGTACAGCGGAAGCTGAGGAAAATTGTGCAGTTATGGCGGCCAGCCAGCTCAAGGCGTTCCTAGAGTATGGCAACATTCGCAACTCGGTTAACTTCCCCTCGATCGAGCTCGAGCGCACCACAGATTGCCGCGTCACCATATCCAACCGTAACGCGCCTGGCATGCTGAGCCACATCCTGACGCTTATTGGCGACGAGGGACTGAACGTAGCGGATTTGCTGAACAAAAGTATCGGTGACGTTGCTTACAATATCATCGATCTCGATAGTGCGCCGCAAGAGCCTTTGTTGGATAAAATCCGAGGCGTCGAGGGTGTGATCAATCTTCGTGTTATCGATGGCCCGCTGGGCTAGCGCTGATCGTCAAGCGTCGACATTTCCTCGTTCGCCTTGCTGAGCCGAGCGGCGCAGATGTTGCCGCTGGCACTCATCCGCTCGACAACATTTTGCGCCAGTATGGACAACCCCCCTGTCATGACGGCCAGACTTCCTCCCACGACTGTGTTGGCAGGGTCCACCATGATTTTGGGATCGGACAGCGTCCCCGAGACCTCGACATAAGGGTTGATGACACTACTCACGCTTAATCCTAATCCTTTTTGTGGAACCGTTTTAAATTTGGCTTTGATGCGCTCCGCGCCAAGATCCAGCGTCACGTTGGAAAACATTTTCACGTCCGGTGTGTCAACAACGACTGCGGGTTTGCCTGATAGCTTGCCTGCCTCACTGGTGACGAAGGCGGCAGCGCAGTTGATCGCTGTAACGTCTCTCTGGCTCTGCAACGGATTCAGCACTTGCGTGAGCTCCTGTAAAAAGGAATTGGTGAGTCGATCGAACCCCGCGTTCAACACCTTTCCCGACCCCATCACTACATTGAGATAACCCTCGAGACTCGATGCCAACTCGCGGGTTGTATTGCCGGCTCCGGTCAATTTGGATTTGAACTCATAAGAGGGCAGGGAATCGACGTCTTCCGACGGGGCCTTGGGGATACCCATCACCAGATTGATTCCCTCGATCGCGATGTCCAATTGAGGTGCGGCGCCCTGATTGCTGAGGAGGGATCCTGTCAGGGTTGCCCCGCCGGAGCGCTCGTTTTCTGCCGAGAGATGGGGTATCACAATGCCCTGCTCGCTGATGTTCAGCTCGCCCCTCACGTTAAAAACCGGTCTTGGGAGACCGATGAATTCGGCGATGCTGAGTTCGGTGTTCACAACAACGTCCCGTAACCATGCGGTGGAGGTCGGATAATCGGGTAAAACCCGTTGATTGTCGGTCGATCCAGTATCCTGCTCGGGCGCCGCACTGTCTTCCTCGCGTAGCGCCGAGATCCAAGGGTCTAAGTTCAGATGACGGGCACTGACATCCAGATTTAACTGCAGGCCCGAAGCGCGCACTGCCGTGCCTTTGACGCTGAGATCACTCTCGCCAGACAGCAGCGTCAGCGTGTCAACAACGAGTGCTCCCTCCCGCGAATCAATATCCGCGGTGATCTCTAGGTTCTGGTCCGGAAAAGGGAAATCAAGCCACTCTTTGAGTAGACCCATACGCGCAATGCTGACCACGGCGTCGAGGTGACTATTAGAAAACGCCTCACTGGACAGTTCGAGTAAGCCGGCACTGTCAATCTGAAGCTCCGCCGAATTGATCCGCAGTGCCTCAACGCGCACATGGTGTGCGTTCCAGCCCCCGGTGACCGTTGCAGTCATGGGCATTGGAGGTGTGTCGGACCCGCGCTCAGCAGCGGGCAGATAGTCCCTCGCGTCTGGCGTGCTCGCGTGTAAATCGAATCCAGCCGTCCCTTCAAGTAGATCCAACGAGAGCTGACCGTCGGCGGTTATAGATCCGTAGCGCAGCCGATTATCGGCAACATCAAGAGCGATGACGCCGGGCGTCCAAACCACATCGCCACTAAAGTTAAGCGGTGTGTCGTAGCGCTGCGGCACCGCCAATGCAGGGAAAAGCGTTTGAAAAACCGGGACCGAGACGTCCAAAAATCCGGAAATGCTAGGTTCGGTGTTTTGCAGAGAAATGTCGCCCGCGAACGCCGCCACGTTCTGATCTACCGACAACATTGCCCTCTCAATCTTCATTAGATCAGGCGAAGTAAAAGCCAGCTGAGCCTCGGCAACGGCAGGCAGGTCAGGCAAAAATTCTGTCTGTGATACCCAGGGCGCTAGCGTCTCCTGCAAATTCTGCGACCGGGCCGTGACGGAAATTGCGGTTTTTTCGGTAGCTTCTGCCCAGCCAATAAGGCCTCGCACAGACACCACATCGTTACTCGTACGAACGGTCAGGCTCTCTACTGTAAGGGTCTCGGGCGCAGAGAGGGTCGCTTCCCCTGCGAAATCGATAGGGGCGAGTGGAGGTGGGGTTTCCATCAAGAGACCGAGCCACTGGTCAGGTACTGCGCTGCGCCCCGAGAATTGCACCGCTGATCCTGAAAAGCCTGGCTCCGGTGTCAACTGACCGTTGAGCGTGAGTGTCAGCAGTGGAGATGTGCTGGTGACGACTACGTCAGTGCCATCGGCGTCACGTGCGAGCGACACCGTGCCGCTAAGTGAGCCCTGTAGCGGCTTGATGGGATCAAGCAGGCCTGAGAACGAATTCAAGTCGGGGATGTCGATATCGCCGCGGAGCTCGCCTGCGTTGAGCGCTTGATATCCCGGCAGTGTGCCCGACAGCGAGAGGGTGATTGCCTCACTGGTCAGCTGCAGTTGTTCAACGGTTACAGCTTGGCCCTCGAGTGATGCCTCGACATCCATAGCAAAAGGCGCGGTAGGGAATCCTTGTGTATCCAGCAGCGCCCCGACTTGGGACAGGCTGGGGCCGCTGGCGCTGAGCACGATGTGGCCGCTCTCCAAGCCTGAGGCCATTGGTTGTTCTGCGGAACCCGTCACGCGCAACTCGCCCAGGCGGCCACTGAGATTGACGACCCGTCGGTCTCCTTGCCTTCGGGACTGTAGCGCGAGATCAGCTGGACCTTCGGTGCTGGCCGGTAAGTTCAGGGATTGCAAGACGTTCTGCGCGCTATCGGTATGTATCGACAGATCGATATCGGAGCGGATGAGTTCATCAATTGACGCGACAGCCGCAGACAGCTCAAATTCGGCATCGCCGAGAGACCCTTCCCAATGCACCTGCCAGTCGCGAATATCCAGTAGAGACGCCACACCCTCGACCATCAATGTAGTGCTGAAGGGACTGGTATTGAGACTGCCGCGGCTGCGCAGCTGCAGCGTGTCTTCGATGAGTGTCTCGTGAAGCGTCTCGATAAACAGCGTCCGTTGTTGATTGCTGCGGGCGTCCCACACGCGCAGCAGCGCTCGTTCGATGCGCAGGTCGGTTGCACGTAGCACATAGGGCAGTTTAGCCCCGCTGGGGTCTTCGGCCGTGAGATCTCCATCGCTGAATGTGGGCCAATTCCCCTGACCGGTCTCATCGATGTCGATAAATACCCTTAGGTCGTCGACCGAAGCTGAAGGAACGACGAGGGCGTCGTCCCAGAGTGAAAAGAGGGAAACCTGTGCAACTAGCGCGCCTATTGTGGCAAATGCCGGTGTGCCCTCGCTGGTCCCAGCAACGGTGATGTTGTTGAGCGACAGCGTCGTGACGGAGCCAATGCGAAGGCTGATCGGGCCCGCTATCTGGACATCTCGATTTAACGCGGTGCGGGCAATCCACTCGTAAAGCGGTCGCGAGGCGCCTAAATTGAGGCTGACTACCGCCGCCGTCAGGGCGAGCACCAAAACCAGTGACGCCACAAAAAAGTATCGCAGGGCAGGCATTACTCTCCGCATGATAGAAGTCCGATAACGCGAAGCGCTCGTTATCTGGTATTGCTGGGGAACAGTAGTGTATCGGGACATGCCGTTCCCCAAAACGCTTTTCGAGTGAGTTCGCGAGGAGTGTCATAATCTAAACAAACATCGCGAGCAAAGGATTTTGACAGTGGGTGATATGAGTTTCATCTCAGACAATCAGGCGGGCGTGCACCCAAGCGTGCTGGAGCGACTGCAATCGCTTTCGCGCGGTAGCGCGGCGGGCTATGGCGAGGATCAGTGGACTGCCGAGGCGGAGTCGGCGGTGCAGCGGGTTTTCGAGACCGACTGCGCGGTTTTTTTTGTTTCAACGGGCACTGCCGCCAACGCGCTCGCCTTGAGCGCGTTGTCTCCCCCCTGGGGCGCTATTTATTGTCATGACGGCGCGCACATCTGTAACGACGAGAACACGGCGGTAGAGTTTTATACCGGTGGCGCGCGTTTGGTGGGCGTGTCGGGGCTCGCGGGCAAGCCCGATGTGAATACCATGCGAGCGCATATGGAGATTGCCACGGTGCATGGTGTACATAATGCCAAACCCGCGGTCATCAGTTTGTCGAACGTTACTGAATCCGGCACTGTCTATAGCGCCCACGAAATCGCGCCTTACCGCGATCTCGCTGATACCTTCGGCTTGCGCCTTCACATGGATGGCGCTCGGTTTGCCAACGCTGTGGTTTCCAGCGGCGCGACTCCGGCAGCACTGACTTGGCAATCAGGTGTCGATTGCCTCAGCTTTGGATTAACAAAAGACGGCGGTATCGCCGCGGAGGCGGTAGTCATTTTCGATCATGCGCTGGCAGAAGAGTTTGCTTATCGCCGCAAGAGAGCGGGACACCTCTGGTCCAAACACCGGTTCCTGGCGGCTCAATGGCTGGCGCTGTTGGAAGGCGATTTATGGCTGGACAACGCACGTCACGCCAATGCGATGGCGCAACGGCTTGCCGAGGCCTTTGGCGACCACGACAGTATTGATCTGCCCTGGGCTGTGGATGCCAATGAGATCTTTCCGGTAATCCCCGAGCAATTACGGGATGGATTAAGGCAGGCGGGGCTGGAGTTTTATGATTGGCCGGCTCGACCTGACATGACCCGATTTGTTACGAGCTTTAATACCGAGGCTGCGGCGGTGGATCAGGCGATAGCGATTATTGCAGGGGCTTGAATCCGAAATCCCGCAGCGACGTTAAAGTCAGGGCCATGGCTCGGCCGCTCAGGGAATAAGATCCCGTCTATTCGACTGTCACGCGGTGGGTCAGACCGCGTCGTCCAGCAGTATCGCCCGGTACGCTGAGGGCGTTTTACCGGTCCAGCGCTTGAAGGCGCGCGAAAATGAGGCCTGTTCGCTAAATCCGCAGTAAAACCCCACCTCGGCGAGCGTATTGGTGGCGTCTGCCAATAGACTCTCTGCCAACTGGGTGCGGGTTTGGTCGAGCAGCACGCGGAATCGCGTCCCCTCGCTCTCCAGTCTCCTCTGGAAAGTACGCAGGCTCATGTTGTGTGCCGCTGCCGCAGCCTCCTCGGTCAGTGTCTCATCGGGTAATCGATCGAGAATCGCCATCTTCACGGCTGCAGGTAGGCTGTTTTCCCGGACCGAGCGTACCAGCGATGCCAGCATGGGCTCGTTGCGCGTCAGGATATCCACGTTGCTCGTGGATATGGGTTGTTCCAGTGCGGCCCGGGGGAGGACCATCGCGGCACTCTTGGCCGAAAAGGCCACTCGTGGACCAAAAATTTTTCGATACTTCGCCTCACTTCCCATGGGTTTTCCGGTGAAGGAAACGCTAACGATATCCCCGGCGAAGCCGGAGATTTCTCTGACCGCCGTTAACAGCACGGCGAACAAAAAACTCTGAATGATGTGCTCCGCCGGTTCCGCTTGGACCGTCGATTTGGTCACGGTGACAGAATCGCTTTGCTCAAGCAGTTGTAGCGGCTGTTGCGTCGAGACTAGCGCCTGGTACTGACTCAGGCGCCGCAGCGCAGCCAGTGTGGTTTCGGATGAAATCGCAGTAATGCCGAGCACGTGGGTGTCGGTAATTCTGTGGCAGGTGGCCAGGTCCAATCCCAGCTCGCGCTCGGGATACTTTCGCGCCAGTTCGGCAAGGAGGGCACCTACGCGCAGCGACGGGATGCGCTCCCGCGGTTGTTTAAGCAGGTCGGGGGAAATTTGGGCGACCTGTAATAGCGACCCGATGTCGTCACCTTGGCTCGCAACGAAGCGCTCAATCACCCTTAGATCGCTGGCGAGGATCGTGTGTTCCGATGCCATGGTGGCTCCTTTGGTGGCGGTAACGCGTCGCGCCGGTGAGCCAGCATCTGCGTTATTTCGCTTGGCATGATCATATGCCAGCAGGTGCCCACGGAAAACCCGTCGGGAAACGGGCCGCCAGACCGCATATGCACCGTGGGCGACAGCTAAGGGGGTTTGTCATGGAAGGGGCACGGTGCAAAACGAGTGTTTGCGAGATGAATTAGAAAAGTGCTTAACCGGGCGGGGCCAAAAAAAAGGGGCCGTTGGCCCCTTTTCATTAATGCACCACAGTGTCACTAGCAGTTAACGTCTCCAACCAGTGTCCAGGGGTCTCGGTCGCTGGGTGCGGTGCCGCGGGTCCACCATTTGGCTTCGTAGAGCTTGCCTTGATAGCGCGCGCGATCGCCACCCTGATAGACCGTACTGTCGTTGTACTCGAGCACCACGTCTGAGATGAGTTCAAAGGCGTCAGTACGATCAGGTGCGTTGCCGCGAGTCCACCACTTGGCCTGGTAAACAAGGCCCTGATAGGACACCTTCTCTCCGCCGGTGTAAGTCGTCGCGTCAGAGTATGTGGGGTGCATACCCGCCATGGGATCTGTCATATCGCAGGTAGCTGATCCCATATGATCATGGCCCATACCAGAATGGTCTTGGCCGTCCGTGTTGGGTTCCATGGGCTCGTGGTTGTCCTCGACCATGACGGCGGTCGTCAGCTGCTCGGTGCCGTTGGTGTCGATCGAATTCGCGATCACGACCAAAGTGAGCTCACCTGCGACTGCCTCGTGGACATGCAGCTTGAGATTAGCTTCACCACCTACAGACCACTCGTCGCCGATGATGGTGTCGCCAAGATCGTTATACAGTGTGGCGGTGACCATCGAGTTTGCATTGACCGAGACAGTAAAGTTCACGTCAGTCATGCCCATGTCATTGATTTCCACTCGATCATCGGCAACCAGCGTTGCGGCATACACAAACTCGGGTTCCGGTGCATAATCGACACGTGTCTCGACGTTCGTGATGCCCGTATCCGAGTAAATTTTGTTCTGACCCGCAACGGGGATGAACATGTCGCCATCGCGCTGACCGGCGGAGTATCCGACAGCTGCATCATTGATAGCGTGTGCGAGTGCCAGCGCTGCGGCGCCACCAGAGGTATATCCATCCGCTTCATAAGAGACTGACAGGGAGGGTATCTCGCCGTCTTTGTCATAGACCCGTGTCAAGATGGTGTCGCCAGCCTGCAGTGCGATCGCACCTGAGATGAGTCCGACTTCCGCGAAGGCGTCAACCTCGGGCTCGGGGGTGGTAATGACATTGTCGCCCGCAAAATTGACGTCAATGGCGTTGTAGAAAGAGGCTGCGGTATCGCCAACATCCCACACTGCCATGATCACGTGATAGCCCTCGCGTTCCGGCACATAGCAATTGTGTTGAATGACCATGGGAGGCCGTTCCATACCGCCGTCGTACTCACAAAATGGTGAGAGCTCAAAGGCATCTCGACTCAGGGGCGCCGCAGGGTTCCAGTCGGCCTTGGTGATGAAATAACGCCAATCTTTGGAGACATGATTTGCAGTAAAGGTCCACTCGAAGGTTTGATAACCCGCCGCGAATTCGTGCTTGAACCATCGTGACGGCGATTGCGCGTTTAATTCTGACCAGGAGGGAGAGCCCGCTGCAGCAATGGTGCCATCTGTGGGACCTCCTACTGGGAATCGTGGCGCCCCGTCGGGACCCTCAACAGACTGTGGCTCCCACTGCACAGCACCGCACCCGGTGTTGTCACCCAGCTTGCACAGCAGTGGGCGCCCGGCGGGCTCCGAGACATAGCCGTGGGCGGCTGATTCGACGGCGATGCCAGATGCTACTAAGCCCGCGGCGATGGCGAGCGGCTGTAATTTAAAGCCTCGTATGTTCTTATTCATGGTGGATCTCCTCGTGATCTCAGTTCATGACAGTGATGGGCGCTCCGGTAGTGCCCGCTGAGATAATTTTCGCGAGAAGAAGGGGCTTGGCCGATGTTCTGATCCGCCAAGCGATTGACAGATTGCGTCAGAATTTTTGAGGAGTCGGTATTGTCCGTATGGGAATAGGGCGGGGGTACTGCTCAGTAGATCACTGACACTCCGCCGTCAGATGAGTTCAAGCGGCACCACGAGCGACGGGATTGGATAGCACGGCGTTGAAATTAGTTGCCTCGAATGAGATTCGAGGGGTCAGTGCTTTGCCGCTCGCAGTGACTGAGCATAGTGTTTCTAGGGAGTATTGGTGATGTGAAAAACATCCCCCTCATCAGTAACAGTAACGATGCTGCCGTCGCTGAGGACACGAACGTCTCTCACCCGGCCCGAAATCTCAGGGAAAATTGCCTCGTCGAGAGTAATAGCATCGCCCTCGAGCTTAAGTCGGCGCATCTCTGTATCGATCAAGGAACCGAGCAGAAGATCACCTTCCCACTCTGGGAACTGATCTCCGCGGTAAATGGCCAAGCCCGATGGGCCGATACTCGGCACCCAGTAGATCAAGGGCTGCTCCATCCCCGCCGCTTTGGTGAAGGGTGATATCACCGCGCCGCTATAGTCCACGCCATAGGTGATCGCCGGCCAACCGTAATTTTTTCCTGCCTCGATTTGATTAAGTTCGTCCCCCCCTTTTGGGCCGTGCTCGAGCATAAGGATGCGGTTTGTCGCAGGGTCATAAACCAAGCCCTGGGGGTTACGGTGACCATAACTGAAAACGCGCGGCGCCGTGTCCGGGAAGGGGTTGTCGACGGGCGCGGAGCCATCGGCATTAATCCGCAGCAATTTGCCCAATTCTGATTCGATGTTCTGAGCTTGCTCCCGATAGTTAAAGCCTTCGCCGACGCTGATCAGCAGAGTCCCATCGGGCAAAAAAGCCATCTTGCCGCCGTAATGCGCCGGCCCTTGCTTGTCTGGCGAGACCTCGAGCAGTGTCATTACCTGAGTCAGTTGGCTACCTTCCAGAATGCCGCGGATGACGCTGGTGCGGTTGGCTTCCTTACTACCACCGGCAAAGCTCAGATAAAGGGTGTGATTCTGGCTGAAGAGTGGATCAGGGAGCACTTCAAGCAAGCCACCTTGATTGGCGAAATACACATCGGGTGTGCCCGTGATTCGGGTCAGATCGCCGTCAGCCCCCAACAGGATCAGTTGCCCACTTTTCTCGGTGACGAGAAAACGGCCCCCGTCTATGGCAGCGATAGACCAGGGCTTATCCAGTCCCGACGCTAGCTGGTTCACCTCATAGCCATGTACCGCAAAGGTGAGAATACTCCCTGCCAACACCGCCAGCATTTGCAGGGTCCCTATTATCGAATGTCGCATGGTGCCGCCACTTTCCTTTGAGCCAAAGAGATTACGCGAGCGTAGCATGGGTGGATCCTGACCACTGCCAGTGATGTCAGAATGAACCCTCGACAAAACTTGGAGAAGCATATGCTCAGAATCATCATAGGCTACGCGGTGGGCATAGTGGCCGCGTTTTTGCTGGGTTCGATGCTGGGCACCCAGGTCGTTTTGGCATCGGTACAGTCGATGGGGCTGGAAGTGAGCTGGGCGGCCAGAGTCGACGCAACCTTGGATGATTTGTTGGGTCTCAGTGCCACTTTGCTGCCGGTGATGGCGCTTGTGCTCGTGGTGGTGTGGGGGCTTTACGACGTCATCATGGCCCGTATGCATAGCGCGCGCGGACCCTACCACTATGCGCTGGTAGGCGGCCTTTGTATCCTCGCGCTACACCCGCTGCTGGGCGCGGTGTTGGATGTCGATGTCTTCGCTGCAACGAGATCCTGGTTTGGCCTGCTGACTCAGGCGATAGCAGGCGCGTTTGGGGGTTGGTGCTGTGGGCGCTTGAGGATGGGGGTGTCTGCGTCGAATCACTCTACACATGATATACCGTGATCATCCGGACCAATGGCGCAGCGTGGTGCGCGCTTACTGCCTTAGCGACCCATCGCCCCGATAACTGGCGAGGAGGGGTGTAATGCCGCGGCAGGTCATCGTGTTTATATTGGCATTTGTCTTTCTTGCAGCCGTTGTCGTTGCATCGGTGAATTGCCTTTTTGGTTAGGGCTATCCGAATCTTCTTTAGAGAGCGGTTCGGGATCAGAAGTCAAAGCGAAAACCAATAAGGGGGCCGTGTTGCTTCATATCGAAGGTAAATCGATCGGCGCCGTCGCCGTCTTCATAATCGAAGTCTAAATAACGGTAGCCCAAGGACAGGCTCGACCAGTCATTGAAGCGATAAAACATGGCGCCACTCAGTATCACCACCAGATCTGAGCCAACGCCAAAGCCGCCGATTTGGGCCGAACCCGCAAACTCCCATCCTGCGCCCACTGGCGTCTCAAACAATACGCCAACCAAGGGATCTACCCAGTCCTCGCCGATACTGGCCATGCGGGTAGTCTGCGGACCCGTCAGCGCGATATCCGTCGATAAATCAGCGTACATCGCGCCACCCATCAATCGCAGAGAATCGTTGAGGCGCCAGGTGGCGGAGGCAATAGCCAGAGTTTGTTCCAGCTCCAGTTCTCCGGATAACACCCCACGTGACCCCTCAGCGTCCATTTTTAGATCCATGTAAACCACATCGACCAGCATGCCCCAGCGCTCGCCTTCACCGCGATACATCCCCAGAAACCCTTTGTCGATAGCATCAAAGACGTCGCTCATCCCCAGATCGACCTCGGTTTCCAGGTCGCCGACGCCCGTAGCGCCATCGAGCGTGGGTCCGAGAAGGTACAGCAAGCCCTGATTAGACCAGCCCGAGCCAGTTTGCGCCGTGGTGATGGAGGGTGTGAGGGCGAGTAAGACGAGGACTATCTTTAATCTGACTAACAGCCACTGACTGGATGGGAGATGGTTGTCACACATGATGTTTCGACTGAGGTTGGCAAAATGAACTTTAAAGTTACGGCACATCATTCGCGGCAAAAAGTGCACAAGGTGACAGCGGCGCTGTTTGATTTGCTCCGACATGAAATGATTCTATTCACGCGCAGCGAACGTCACTGCTCTTTTGATGCAGAAAAGCGCGGGTATCTCTGGCATTGCCCTGACTAAACCCATGCCGCGCAACGGGCATGAGCGAATTGACGCGGTTATTCAAGGAACCCCGCTGCGATTGCACCGAGGCCGCAGGTGAGTTTGAGGCGCTGGCGGGGTTTGGCGCGCTAAAAAATTGAGAGTATTGCGCCGAGTAACTCGTTCATTTTTGCTTGCGACTCATCCAAGGTGAGTCCAAGACGCACTATCACCAGTTCCCGCTCCGGAATCACAACCACAAATTGACCGGAGTTGCCTCCGGCATGAAAAGTGCTCTCGGGTGCGTCGGGAAAGCGCCGCTGCTGAGTATTGAGCCAAAATCCGAGCCCATAAATTTCGCCTTGATTGGCGGTGCCCGGTGTGACCGCGAGTTTTTGCCAGGTCTGACTGATGAGGCCGCTACGGCCGTGCCATGCATCGAGCCAGAGCTGTCCCATCAGCGCCCAATCGCGCGCCGTCAGGTACGCATAGCTGGAGCCCACCTGGACGCCACTGGCATCCGGCTCCAACACAATCTCCTGGAAACCCAACGGGGCAACAAAGGTGTCTGACAACCAGTCGGTATAGCGCTGCCCCTGAAGTGACTGGTGCCACATGAGAGAAGCGGTATTGATGTCGCCACTCGAGTACGAAAATTGCTCGCCGGGTTGGTAGAGGTGACCTTTCAGGGGTGCCGAATACCCCATCGCGGCATGTCGATAGAGCATTGCCGTGACATCGTCACCCGGAAAGTAGCGCTCGGAAAAATCGAGACCGCTCGACATGGAAAGCAGATGCCTGAGAGATAACTGGTGGTCAATGCGATCAAGATTTTTGTCGCTAAAACCGGTCTGACGCAGAGCCTCTGACACAGAGTCATCCAGACTCATCCGCCCACTGTCGATTTGGCGCCCGATAAAAGTCGCCATCAGACTTTTATTCATCGACCAGCCCTGCATAGGCGTCATATCTGTGACGGGTGCTTGATAGCGCTCAGCGACCAGTTTCCCTTGATGCATCACCACCACCGCCAGGGTATTTCTCCCCCCCTCGAAAGGTTCGGCAAACGCCGCATCAAGCGCAGCATCGATTTTTGGTGTGACATCGCTCGACCGTATCAAAGGTGGAGTTCGATCTTGCGTTGCCGCGGGCCGCGGCGGTATGGACGTCAGGAGTACGCGCGATTTCTCTGGGGGTGAATCCAAGGGGGAGTGCGTCGTAGGTTGTTGCTGTTCGCTTTCTTCATCGAACAACGTGCAGCCAAAGCCGGGCTCAAACTGCGCGATTACCCGTTGACCCAACAGGCTCGCAGAAATGCGATGCTGTATGGGGTCCACCGCGTAATCCAATAGCCTCGCCATTGGGCCCACGGTAGCGAGTCTCGGGAGCACGTCGTTATCCATCACAAAGCGCTCGGGCAGTCGTGCCACAAAGAGCCCCGAGCACAGTTGTTTTGCCGCATACCCGGCGCCAATGGCGCCCGCATCAGCGATAAATGAGACAGCGCGCGATAAAAGAACAAGCATCAAGGCGCCAATGATCAAGATCCCGGGCCTCAGAGCCCGTGTTGGGGTAGTAGGGGTTGTCGTCATATTTCCAGATCACACCATCGCCGGGCCATCAGCATAATCCAGTTTCGCACCGTCATACCTGTGTTGTGCAGAACAGCGCCCTAAGGAGCTGTCATAAAACTGCAATATTTCTGTCACAGAAATGCAAAGACCGCGTCACGAAACTGACACCTTCGCGCCACATAATCATCACCGCATTGAAATGTGTCGTCCAGAAATCAATCGGAGTTGTCACCATGCGTCACTTGGTCTCACGTTTGCGTTACTCGCTACCACTAGGAGCGATCTGTAGTGCGGTAGCCACCACCGCCTTGGCGACCGACAAGGCGCTACTGGATATTCTCTACGGGAACGGACTGATTACTGAGGCGCAGTATGAACAGCTTGTGCAGCAGGAAGAAGTGACCACCGCGGAGGTACTCTCGAGTGTCACCTTAGCGCCTACCCCGGACGCGTCGTCGACCGTGACAGTGCGGGAGGAGGAACTCTCGTCTTCGGTCGCGCTCGATGAAAACGTTCAGCGCGCCATAGATGAAGCGGTTGCTAGCGCCGTCGTCGCTGAGTCGCCGATAGTGGCCAGTTACGGTTCGAAGGGGTTTCGATTCGAAACAAGAGATGGCAACTGGCAGACCAACCTCCAGTGGCGAGCGCAGATGCGTTATAGCAATCCCTACGGGTCTGATCCCCGGCAAATGGCAAATTATGAGGACTCCAGTGGTTCCAGCTTTGAGCAACGTCGGCTGCGGATGAAGATTGGCGGGCATGGCTTTCAACCCTGGATCAAATACTACTTTGAGGTGGACCTTCAGCCGGCACGTGATGTTGATGCCGATGCAGTTTCATCTGGTGCCAGAGTGATCGATTGGCGAGTTGATCTCGCCAAGTGGGACTGGGGTGGCATTCGCATGGGGCAATGGAAGGTGGACTTGAACCGCGAGCGTGTGGACTCGTCAGGCCGGCAGCAGTTTGTGGAACGTTCGATTGTGAACCGCATTTTTACAGTAGACAGACAGGTGGGGGTTCAGCTCAGGGGAAGGCTGTTTGAGGGCACCATGGCCGACATGCGCTACTACGCGGGCATTTTTAACGGCGAGGGTCGTGGCGTGAAAAACAACTCCACAGATCACCTTTACATGGGGCGCCTGCAATGGAATTTTCTGGGTCGAGACCTTGCATGGAAGCAAACCGATGTCGAGTACACGGACAAGCCCACGGGTTCGTTTGCAATTGCGGGCTTTACTAACACAGGTCCCTGTACCAGATGGTCCTCTTCAGGTTGCGGTAACTTAGACGGCTTTACCAAGCCCATTTTTGCCGCTGAAGATCAGTTCAAGATCGAACAAGCGGTACAAGAGTTTGCGTTTAAGTACCGCGGCCTCTCGATACAGCAGGAATGGCATCGCAAGTTTGTAACAGATCGCGTCATGGGCACTGAGAGTGATCTGACCGGTTTTTATGTGCAGTCAGGTTATTTCTTCCACAACTTGATCAAAGGATTCCCGGCGCCCTTGGAGCTCGCAGCGCGTTACGCCTACGTCAGCGAACCCAACAAGTCGGAGCGCTCACTCTACAACGAGCGAGAGGAATTCACGCTGGGCGCCAACTGGTTCTTTTCGGGGCACAGCAACAAGATCACGGTGGATTTTTCGCACCTGACGTTGGACGACGCGTTGTTGGGATCGAACTACTCTGACAATCGCTTCAGAATTCAGTGGGACGTGTCATTTTGACGCTGGACCCGAGAGCGGGGCTGTCAGTTTGTCCTGTGAATCCGTCGACTGCGCGCTATTCATATGATTGTCACAATTATCCGGTAAGTTGGAAAAACGGTAACAGAGGGCTTCTCCCATGGAAATTCTAGCGTCACACGGCTTTATTTTGCTCGCCCTTGCCTGTGTTTTTGGTCTCTTTATGGCTTGGGGCATTGGCGCAAACGATGTCGCTAACGCGATGGGAACCTCGGTGGGTTCCAGAGCCCTGACTCTGAAACAAGCGATTCTGGTCGCGGCGATATTTGAATTCGCAGGCGCTTATCTGGCGGGTGGCGAGGTGACTTCGACTATCCGCAAGGGCATTATCGATCCCGCGGTGTTGGCGAACTCTCCCGAGCTATTGGTGTTCGGCATGCTGTCTGCGTTGCTCGCGGCCGCCACCTGGCTTCTGATTGCGAGTATGCGGGGATGGCCGGTATCGACGACCCACTCCATTGTCGGTGCCATTGTCGGGTTCGCGGCAGTGGGTATTTCTGTCGAAGCGGTTGCTTGGGGAAAGGTTGGCACTATCGCTGCGAGTTGGGTCGTATCGCCGTTGCTGGCGGGGTCGATGTCTTTTGCGCTCTTTATCTCTGTGAAGCGCCTCATTCTTGACCACGAAAATACATTTGATCGCGCCCGGCAGTATGTTCCCCTCTACATGTGGATGGTGGGCTTCATGATCAGCATGGTCACGCTGCTGAAAGGTCTCAAGCACATCGGTGTGGATTTCGATCTCGGCATGGGTTCCAAGTTCACCAACGCGATGGTGTTGTCGGCGGCCGTTGGCCTGGTCGTCGCGTTTATCGGCTCCATCGCATTGCGGCGTATTAAAGTTGATGGCGATATCAACAGTGTCGACAACGTTGAGAAAGTTTTCGGCATTCTGATGATTTTTACAGCCTGTGGCATGGCCTTTGCCCACGGGTCAAACGACGTGGCCAATGCTGTGGGCCCCCTGGCAGCCGTGGTCAGCACGGTGCAGTCGGGCGGGGTGATTGGTGCGAAGTCGGTCATGCCCTGGTGGGTGTTGGGCATTGGTGCTGCCGGTATTGTTGTCGGGTTGGCGACCTACGGGTGGCGGGTGATTCAAACTATTGGTAGAAAAATCACTGAGCTGACGCCAAGTCGCGGATTTGCTGCAGAACTGGCGGCGGCTTCTACCGTCGTGTTGGCATCGGCAACTGGATTGCCGATATCGACAACCCATACGCTGGTGGGCGCCGTGCTGGGAGTCGGTCTGGCTCGCGGTGTTGAAGCCCTGCATTTGCCAACGGTGGGTGCGATCATTACCTCATGGGTTGTGACACTCCCCGCCGGCGCAGGGTTAGCGGTGATATTTTTCTATGTGCTGTCGGCCATATTTGGCTAACAGCGGGTGAGTCATGCCGGATAATGGGGTGATCGCTAATCGATCGACATCCGGTTTTCAACTAACAGCTGAAAGGAAATAAGCAATGGCAGTTAAACCCGCTTTATCTGAGGTGCTCAGTAGTTCGCCGCTAGCGATCATGGAGCGGCACGCCGCCGCTTGTCTGGATTGCGTCATGCGACTTGGCCCGTACTTCGAGGCGGCTCAAGGGGGTCATTGGGGAAAAGCAGAGAAGCTGCAGCTCGAGATAGCCCGTCTCGAGGGTATTGCAGATGAAATTAAAATGGACGTGCGCCGCAATCTACCCAGAGGGCTGTGGATGTCGGTATCGCGGCCCGATCTTCTCGAGCTCGTTCGCATGCAAGATAAAATGGCCAATGAGACCAAGGATATTGCGGGTTTGTCTTTGGGTCGGGAGCTGGCCTTTCCAGAGAAATTAGAGAAATCACTCTTTAAGTTTATTGCGACCGTCACTGAGGCGGCCGAAAAGGCGGTAGAGGTCGTTTCTGCGACGCGCGAGTTGTCCAGAACCGCTTTTGGGGCGCGTCAGGCCAAAGCGATTGTGACCAAGTGCATGCTGGTTGAGAAGATTGAGCGTCGCTCCGACGAGCTGCAGTCCAAGCTGAGGGCGAAATTGCGCAAACACGAGGAGGAGATTTCCCCGATCGATGCCATTTTCCTGTACGAGCTACTGTCGAATATTGGTGAGATTGCAGATCACGCTGAGAAAGTGTCACACCGGGCGCAGATCATCGCGGCCAGCTAATGGCTGGGTCACAGGGCTTCAAATCGAAGCCCAATTTTTCGGTACCCGTGAGAGGCGAAGCTGGGTAGGTGGGTGAGATCACTGGATGCCTCGTCGAGTGTGATATTGCCAAGACGAGTGAATAGTTCCTCAAAGGCCACCCGCGCCTCGATGCGTGCCAGCTCGGCCCCCGCACAAAAATGCGGGCCAAAGCCAAATCCCATATGGGGTTTGGTCATGGGACGATCGATGTCGAATCGCTCTGGGTTGGGGAATACCGCTGGATCCCAGTTGGCGCCTGCCCACATGGGGATCACCATACTGCCCCGCTCTACGGGCACACCCTCGAGGTCGTCGTCCCGCGTCGTACGTCGGTAGGTACACTGAATCGGCGGATCCCAGCGAAGCGCCTCTTCGACCATCGCGGGAATATCAGCAGGATTGGCGCGTAATCGCGCCATCAGCGCGTGGTCATTCAGAAGCACTAACATCGCATTGCCAATCAGGTTGGTCGTCGTTTCATGACCCGCCAGTAAAATTTGATCGATGATTGGTAGGAGTTCCTCGGTTGTAAGAGGGGGTTCTCCGTCGACTTCCGTATTCACCATGATGCTGAGCAGGTCGTCGGTGGGCTTGCGCCGACGTTCCTCAATTCTCGGAACAAAATACTCATGGAGTTCCACCACGGCGTGGGCTACTTCGCGGCGCCGCTCGTGACTGAGCATGTCGATGTTGCCCGATATCATCAGGTCGCCCCATTCTTTAAACGTCCAGATGTCTTTCCGGTCAACACCGAGAATGTCGGCGATAACAGTAACCGGCAGCGGCACCGCAAATTCCGGAATGAAATCGACACTACCTCGGCCAATGAATGCGTCGATGAGCGTCGTTGTAATCTCGCGAATTTGTGGCTCCAGCGCGCGGACGCTGCGCGGACTCAGTGCTTTACTGATCAATTTGCGATGACGCGTGTGCTCTGGGGGGTCGGCGGTAAAAAGCGCATTGACGATAGGGTGAGCCGTGGAAAGGATCTCCTCGACGTCGTCTTGCACCGGCTCTGGATTGATGCCCATGTGCCGTGGCCCGCGCCCATCTTCGGTGATGCTCGATGAGTAGACCTGGGTATTTTTTGCAACCGCTGCCAGCACGTCGTATCCCGCCACCACTGTGCCGATGTTCGGGTCGACACCAATCCCGCCCTGCTTGTGAAGGTGCTCGTAAATTTTGTACGGGCACTCTATGTGGGCGGTGTCCAATAAATCGATTTCTGGTGCGGGGTCTTCAGTCATGGTGGTTTTCTTTAATGAGCAGCGGAATGAGCACCAGTATAAATAGAAAATGGACACTAAATCTGCGAGTGTGTAGGTGAGCGTTGCTGTTTGGTCAGAGGCCAATGCCGCGCCGTAGATGTTTTGAAAAAAATCAGTCGTTAAAAAAGGGGAAAAATGAGAATGAAAGCTATTTTTAAAGCCACTGTGGGCATGATAGCGGCGGTTAGCGCAGCGACTGCCTTATCGCAGGATGTGCCCGTCGTTTCAGTGATCAATGTCAAAACAATGGATCCACAGGGTTACACCCAGTATCTGGCGGATAACCCTCAAATTATGTCCTCACTGGGGGCACAGATGGGAGGGACCTGCCTCACCGTCAGCGGACACCGCTACCCGAATCAGGCTTTCGCCTGGACTATTTTCCCCAACGCGGCTGCGGCGTTCAAAGCGGCTCGAATGTACTCGCAAGCTCCAGCTAATCCTGAGTTGGATGCTTTGCGGGAGAATGTCTCCTCGGAGTTCTATGCGATCTTAAAGCCTTTCACCAAGCCCTCGGGCTGGGAGCGGCGTTTTCAAATGGTGATCAATGACGTGCCCGGCTTTATTAAGGCGGCTACCGCGCTAGAGAAGTCCATGCAAGATGCCGGGCATCCTGTGGAAATTGGCATTTTCATGCCCATGGGTGCAGGAAAAACCAAAGCGGGCCTCATTGATATTCGCATCTTTGCCGTAGAGCCAGAGATTGGTGGCGCGCTGGCGCAATATGTCTTGAGCGGTCAGCACGACCGCGCAGTGATGGGGGAAATGCAATCGTTTATAGAGTCAGTCGAGCTGGATACCTTTGAGGATTGTAAGCAGGTGTTCGCGGCGGACTGATGCCGTGGTCTAGGAGAGCTCGGCTGCCGAGCTCTCCTCTTCCGATCGATCGCGCTTCACCGGAACAATAATTTCATTGCGGCGGAGAAAACCCAATGTCCACGGCGGATTGTATTGGTTCAATGTGGGTTCCCCTACGATCTCGATACCCTCTCTAATGAGAAAGCTCCTCAGCTTTTGCCAATTTGCGTCAGCTTTCTCGGTGTTAGCCCAACCGCTAAAGCGAATAACAGCAGCGGTATAGGCGGGCGCCTGTCTGAAGGCGACGCGCGCGTCGTTGGGTTCGGGCAACTCATCAAAAGCGTACTCGGCGGGCATCATGAACGCCATTTCAGCGGGGCCGCTCATGGTTTGCTGCACTGGGGCAGTCATTGCGATTTCCTGCTCCCGCGCGTTGCCACCGAATATATAGCCAGCAAGCACCCTGAAACCGTCGTTCTCGCGTTCGGCCATCTCGGTCACAGCCATGACGCGTGGCGCGTATTCCCGGATTTCAATTTGCTCCTCGTCCCAGCGCTGGCGGACCTCGAAAGCGGGTTCTTCTATGGCGTTCGCGCTCATGCCCGCAACCAAGGTCGATAAAAACACCCAAAGCTGAGCGCCAATGATTGTAAGTTTTCGCGTTCGTTGCATGGTGCGTAATCCCTTTGCCGTAGAGCTTTTGAATACGCCAATGACGAATACCGGATCAACTTTCTACAGCAATGGCTTCGATCTCGATCATCAGTTCGGGCAGTGCCAGCGCCTTGACCTCGACAATGGTGTCGGCCGGGTAGGGCTCCGAAAACCACTCCCCTCTCAGCGCCACAATCTTTTCAAAGTGCGACATGTCAGTAAGGTAAATGGTGACTTTGATGACCTTTGAAAGGTCTGAATCTCCCGCTTGCAACGTCCGCTGCAGGGATTCAAACGTGGCTTTTGCCTGAGCGTCGAAGTCGCCGACACCCACCAGTTCGCCGGACTCACTGATGGCGGCATGGCCAGAAAGATACAACATGCCATTGACTTTAAAGCCTGGCGAGATCCGATAGGGCGCCAGCGGATCCGGGTCGAGCAGGATAGGTTCGGGGTTCATGACGGTCGCGCCAGTACGGCTGTAGGTGTTGATGCTGCCATGGCCCACTCCTCTTCGGTCATCTCGGCTTCAATGTCTGCAAAGAGTGGCGTCGAGAGGTAGCGCTCTCCGGTGTCGGGCAGGGTGCACAGAATGACTGATCCCTCGGGTGCCCGCTCCGCGACGTTGAGCGCGGCTGCAAAAGTGGCGCCACAGGAAATGCCGCAGAAGATGCCCTCTTTTTGTGCCAGCGCCTGAGCCGTAGCGAAAGAGACGTCGGCAGACACGGGAATGACCTCGTCGATATAGCCTTTGTCGATCGACTCCTGCGCGACCAGCGGAATGAAGTCGGGGGTCCAGCCCTGAATCATATGGGGCGCCCAGGCGGGGTGACTGCCGCTCGCAGAACCATCCGCATTGCGCTCCTGCGCGCGTCCATCTGAGAGGAGTGCTGCGCCGTCGGGTTCAGTGGTCACGATCTTGGTATCAGGGCGTTCGGCCCGGAGCACCCGCGCAACGCCGGTGATGGTGCCACCCGTTCCGTAGCCCGAGACAAAGTAATCTAACCGCTCGCCCTCAAAGGCATCCATGATCTCTCGCGCGGTGGTGCGCTCGTGCACGTCGGCATTGGCAGGGTTTTCGAATTGGCGTGCCATAAACCAGCCATTCGCCTCTGCCAACTCGCGCGCTTTGGCGACCATGCCCATGCCTTTGGCTTCTTTTGGTGTGAGTATCACCTTGGCGCCCAGAAAGCGCATGAGCTTGCGTCGCTCAACCGAAAAGGTTTCTACCATTACCGATACAAAGGGGTAGCCCTTGGCCGCACAGACCATAGCCAGGCCAATGCCGGTGTTACCCGACGTGGCTTCAATCACCGTCTGGCCGGGTTTGAGCTCCCCTGATTGCTCGGCTGCCTCGATGATGCCCATGGCGAGTCGGTCCTTGACCGAACCCAGCGGATTAAATGCTTCGATTTTGGCCCACATCGTCACGTGGCCGGGCGCGAGTTGGTTGATTCTGACGATGGGCGTATCGCCCACTGTTTCTACGATGTTGTTGAATTTTCCGCGCATAGGAGAGTCCTTTCATTCCAATATCGTCTGAGAGCCCTCAACTGTATCAGAGTCCTGGGGGGTCAGAGGGGAGCATGATCTAGCGGTCTGTGTGTACCGCGCGCAACGCCCACCGTCATTCCGCGACGGGCAGTGGTTTTGCCCCCACACCCTTGATCTGTTGCCACAAGGCGTTGACTTCAGCTGCGTTGGTCTCGCGTTGGGTGACCCATTCGATATGGGTCTCAGGTGATTGATCCGTCCTGATGCGTATACCCCACAAACCCTTAATGGCATTGGGTAGCTGCGAATAGCGCATGTCAACGATGACTGAGTTGTCCTGCGGGTCGAGGGCAAGCCAATCATCAGAAAACCAACGAAAGCGCGAGATGTCTCGTGCTTGCTGACTGTCGGCATGGAGAGAGGGGAAATCTTTACTCACCTCGAATTTGGCGGTGGATTCGCCTGGAAAGTAGGTGGTCGAGATGCCCACTCTTACCGCGTCTACAAAATATCGTTCGTCGTATTCATA
>VMDB01000030.1 GCA_008081075.1 Halieaceae bacterium | reverse complement strand
CGCCAGCTTGCTCCGCTATTTCGGCGCCCGCCGTCGCGTTATTACCGGTAAAGACTACCTTCGCACCCTCTGCGCTGAAGCCATAAACCGCAGCTCGCCCAATGCCATTGGTGCCACCGGTGATGAGGGCGACTTTGTTCTGAAGTCTATTGGCCACTGCTGTCTCCTGCGCGCATCGCCTCAGCGAAAATGCATTGGGTAAATTGAGGTCTCCCAAGGTTAGGTACGCCCATAGAAAAAAGCAAGCACGCTTGACTTTTTCTGTCCCGAAACCTAGGTTGGCTTGGCGGTGGTGGGGCGCTGCGAATCTGAGATAAGCGCGCTAGCACTCTGCTTTAGAGAACAACGTAAGAGAAAAGAGAAATCTGAGCGGGGGCCGTATGAGCACAGTCAGCGTTATTGTTCGCATCCAGTTGAGCGAGGAGAGCGCGCCAAAATATGCCGAGGCCGCGAAAGCTGTGGTCGCAAGTACGCGCCAAGAGGCGGGTTGTCAGTGGTATGGTATAGCAACGGATGTTACCGATCCTTGTGTGGTGTGGGTGAGCGAGCAGTGGGCGTCGCAGACCGATCTCGATGCCCACCTGAAGACGCCCCATGTCGGCGCGTTTTTGCAGGCGTGTGCGGCACTCGAAATTTTGGATATGGAAGTGCGCCGGTATGAGGTCAGTTCCGTGGGTGATCTGGTGATGCCCGAGTAGCAAGCAAGTCAGGAGAGCACAAAGATGACAGTGGATACAAAAATTCAATACAGCCGCATGGGTGCGCGGTTATTGGACCATGTGCAAAACGGTACGACTGACTGGGCGGTCGACACGATGGAAGTGCCCTCGACGGAATACACCGATCCTGCGATTTGGCAGCAGGAAATGGACACCATTTTTAAAACGCTCCCTATTCTGGTCGGAGTGTCGCAGGAAATCCCCGAGCCCGGTGATTTCAAGACGCTTGAGATTCTGGGTATCCCCCTGTTGATCACGCGGCAGAAAGACGGTACCGCCAAGGTGCTGATGAACGTCTGTACCCACAGGGGTATGACGCTGGCTTCTGCTCCCTGTGGCAACCAGAAGCTGTTCAGCTGTCCTTATCATGGCTGGACATTTAAGTCTGACGGCTCCCTGCGAGCGATTGCCGACGCGCCGAAGTTTGGTGAGGTCTGTGAAGGAGCGCGTGATCTGGTGCAATTCCCCGCGCATGAAGAGGGCGGGTTAATTTTTGCAGTGCTCAATGCAGACAGCGACGTCGATATCCGAGAGTATCTCGGCGGCATGATGGATGACGTCGCCAAAAAGGGGATGGATCAGTGGACCTATGTGGGTAATCGGACGATTTATGGACCCAACTGGAAAGTCGCCTATGACGGCTACCTCGAAGGCTATCACTTCAAGGCGGCTCATCCGGAGACCATTGAACCGAGAACCTTCACTAATGTGATGGAGTACGACGCCCATGGTCCACATCAACTGGTCGGGTTCGCCGCCAAGAATGTGACCAGCCTGGAAGAGGTGGATCGAGATGATTTATGGCAGCACGAATCAAAAGGCTTCGATTTTATTCGGCTCTTTTTCCCCAACGTGTCTATTTTTATCGCGCCGGAAATTACCCAGATCGCACAAATGATTCCCGGCCCGGGCCCGATGGAAAACACCACCATATTGCACTTTTTGCACCCGTCGCCTCCCGAGAACGACGAGGATGTGACGGCGCGAGTGGAAATGGCTGATTGGTTGCGCGATGTAGTACAGGACGAGGACTACAACATCGGCTTGCAGCTGCAGAAAGGACTCCAAACCGGATTGATGAAAAGCGTGCTGTTCGGTCGTAACGAACGCGGCAACCAGTATTTCCATCGCTGCGTGAAGTGGTATACCAACCGAGGCGAGGAAACACCCAAGCCGGAACTTTGAGCGCTGAAAAGAGTGCAAAAGAAAAAAGGGCATCGTCGATGCCCTTTTTTTACCTTTGTATCAAAGTCCCGCCGGCTCATTATGGTCCGTATGTCGCATAACGCCTAATGCCGCGCGGTAAGGGTTAGAGCTTCAGCATCAACTTGCCCTCGTTGCCTCCCGAGAACAGCAGGTTATAGGTGTCGAGGCAGTTCTCGATGCCCTCGTTGATATGCTCACGGAACTTGAGTTGGTCAGCCTTGACCCACTGACTCAGTGCTGCCTGACCTTCTGCAATGCGGTGGTAATGGTCGCTGACGAGATAACCCTTCACCGTGATGGTGCGCGCGAGAATCTGCCAGTAGTTGTAAGGCCCGGGCACCGGCCCCGTGGCGTTGTAGGTGCTGATCGTGCCGCAAAACAGTAGCGTCGAGTCCTTGTTCATGTTCATGAGTGCGGCATCGAGAATCTCCCCCCCCACGTTATCAAAATAGAAGTCGACCCCTTCGGGGCAGGCGGCGCGGATTGCCGCCTCCATATCTCCTGCTGTGCGGTAGTTGATGCAGTCGTCAAAACCGAGTTCGTCGACCACCCAGCGACATTTTTCATCGGTCCCGGCAATGCCAACCACCTTGAGTCCCATCAGCTTGGCAATTTGGCCACCGACAGACCCAACGGCCCCGGCGGCGGCACTCATCAGCATGGTTTGTCCGGCCTGAGCGCCACCTACATCAGCAATAGCGAAGTAGGGGGTGAGCCCTACCGCGCCGAGAATATTCACGTAGTAGTGCAGCGGAAAGGTATTGTCTGCGGGCACGGGGGTGCAGAAATCCACTGGAATGGTGCTATGCGTTTCCCAGCCGCCAAGGCCAAACACATAGTCGCCCGGTTTGATGTGATCGGCGCCACTCTCCAGGACTTCTCCCACTACGGTCGCCCGAACCGGGTCACCGATGGGGATGGGGGGTAAGTAATTTGGGATGTCTGACATCCAGCCGCGGATAGCGGGGTCCAGAGAAATATAGTGGTTTTTCACCAGCAGCATCCCCGGTCCGGTCTCGGGAATGGGCGCCTCTTGAAAGACGACCTCAGAGGTATCTGGTATGCCTTCCGGGCGCTTGGCCAGAATCCATTGCTGTTTATTTCCGTGGCTCATGTTGACCTCAGCAGTGAGAAAGAATGAAGGGGAAGCCTAGCGATGGTGCCTAAAATAAGCAAGCAAGACGGTTTTTTTCTGGCGGGCCCCGATGCTACCATCCCGACTTCCGGTTGTTTCTGGCCGGTCCGTTTCATGCCAAAAGGACACCGTTTGTGACTGCGTTCCAGCCTGCTTTTCCCGATGCCGATTTGGGAGACAACGAGAGTCGCGCCTTGACCCTGAATGGGCGCAGTGTTTTAGTTTGCCGGGCCGCCGGCGAGTTATATGCCGTCGAAAATCGGTGCACCCACCAGGAGGCCGAGCTCGAAGGGGGACGCATCCGCGGTTGCTTCATTTCTTGTCCGTTGCACGGCGTGCGATTTGATCTCCGCGACGGTAACCCCATGGGCCAGTTGACGCGAGTTCCCTTACCCACGTTCGAAGTCCGTCTGGTCGACGGGATAATAGAGGTGGCAGTCTGATGTCTCGTGCTGTTGTGCTCGTTAGACACCCTGAAGGCGCGGTGACGGAGGCGGATTTCGGGGTAGTCGAAGTGCCCGATGCGCCGTGCCCTGCGGGGTATTTTAGAACGCGTAATCGTGTGATATCGCTCGACGCGGGCTTTCGCCAGTGGATGACGGCTGGTGCGGGGGATAATTATCTGACCGGGATGCAGATTGGAGATCCGGTCCAAAGCATCGTTCTCGGAGAGGTGACGGAGTCCCGGCACGAGGACTATCCGGTGGGCACGCTGGTGAGTGCCAGAACCGCCTGGGAGGAGAGCAGTCTTCTCGATGGCAGCGATCTATGCTCGCCGCTAACGGTTTCCCCGGAGATCCCCCTTTATCAATACATGGGGGTTCTCGGCCCCACGGGAATGACGGCGTGGGTCGGGTTTTTCAACATCGGCCAGCCGTTGGCCGGAGAAACGGTCGTGGTCAGCGCGGCGGGTGGCGCAGTGGGGACCGTTGTCGGGCAGCTCGCCAAGGCAGAGGGATGCCGCGTCATTGGGCTGACCAGCAGTCGTTCCAAAGCTGATTGGCTTGAGCAATCTGTGGGCTACGACACAGTGATAGACCGAGAGACCCAGCCGGATTTGGCTGCCGCGCTGCGGACAGCCGCCCCCGAGGGCATTGATATTTTCTTTGACAATGTCGGCGGTGAGGCTTTGGATATCGCTATGGGTCAGCTGCGCGAAAAGGCCCGCCTGGTGCTTTGCGGCGCGATTTCTCAGTATGAAGGCGCCATTCAGCCGTTGACCAACAGCTGGGAGCTCATCACCAAGCGCGCGCGCATGGAGGGCTTTATGTTTTCTGATTACTTCGAGTCCTTTCCGGAAATCGGAGCTGATCTCTATCATCGGCTAGAGGACGGGCAGTTGAAAAGTTTTGATGCACTCTATGAAGGTATTGAGCAAACGCCCCGCGCATTTTGCGACATGATGCATGGGGTTTCGCGAGGAAAATGCCTGGTGGTGTTGGATTAAGAGATGCCGACGCAATTAAAAGATGTGCCGGATGCGCTGCTGAGCGATTTTGATATCGTAGCGGATACCGGTCTGGCGGAAGATCCACAACAGCGATTGCTGGAGGCACTGGTTCGAGATCCGCGCGACATTGTGTATACCCCCCACAATGGCGGCCATTGGTTGGTCACCTCTCATGAACTGGGCCGAGAGATACTCAGCAATGCGGAGCGCTTTGGCTCCTTTCCGATCGGGATCCCAGCCAACATGGAGCAACGCCCTCGGCTGATTCCGCTTGAGAGTGCCGCGGCCGAGCATCGGCGGTATCGCCGATTGCTACTGCCTATTTTTGAGCCGGAAGCCGTGGGGCGGCTGCAAACCGGCGCTGAGAAATTGGCGGCCCAAGTGCTGGATGACGTTCTCCCCACGGGAGAATTTGATTTTTTGTGGAAAGTCGCCAAGCCGATCTCAATGGGGCTTTTTGTTAACCAACTGGGGTTGGAGCCCGAGCGACTGGACGATTTTTACGCCTGGGAGACCGGATTTTACCGGGCGCCCACCATGGAAGAGCGTGTCCAGTGCGGCGAAAACATCGGTAGCTACCTGTTTGAAGTCGTCAAGCAACACGTCGCGTCGCCCAAAGATGACATCGTCAGTATGTTGCTCGACGTTGAGGTAGAGGGCGAAAAACTCTCTCTCGAGGAGGTTCACGCCATTTGCTATCTCCTGTTTCTCGCGAGCATCGATACGGTCGCTACGATGCTGAGCTTTATCGTTCGCCACCTCGCCCGTGACCAGGCGTTATTTGCTTCGCTCAAAGCTGACCCAAGTAAAATTGCCGACTCGGTGGACGAATTTCTCCGCATGCACGCGTTTATCAATCTCAATCGGATCTGCGAGCGCGATACTGAATTTCACGGTGTTCAGTTTCGCGCCGGCGACAATATCGTCGTGCCGAGCTTTGTGACCGATCGCGACGATCGCGTTTTTGCCGACCCGGATACATTTAATTCCGATCGCAGCAAGCGCGAGCGTAATCAGCATCATGCCTTTGGCGCTGGCGCGCACAAATGCATCGGGTTGCACGTGGCCAAGATGGAGGTGCGGGTGGTGCTGGAAGCGCTGTTTGCGCGGGTCAACGCTCTGTCTTTGGTCTCCGAGGCTGCGGTCGTCGGCCACGGTGGCACCACCATGGGACTCGATACGATCCCGATCCGAGTGAGCTAGCAGGCCTGTGAATGTGACGGGTATTTCTGCGGTGCAGAAAACTGGGTGAAAATATGGATCGACCTAAAAAGATTCCCCGTTGCCGGGCGTTGGGTGGAGCGCCTGGGGGGGCTGCGTTGTCACTGGGTAAGATCACTACAGCACACGGCGACGCTGGGCAGAACCGGTGGGACTATGCGACCCCTATTACGCCATTATTCTGGCCCCTGGCGTGCTGGACACTAGTGGCGGCCCGATGACCGATGCCAGTGCGCGCATATTCGACGACCAGCTACAGCCGGTACCGGATTTGATGCGACGCTCGTAGCACGTTGTGCGGTGTGCCATATGACAGGCGGTGAGCCCGGGGGTATGGCGTTTACCCCCGAATACCGCTTGGTCTGACTTGGTGGGGCGTGATGCGATGTGATTGCCATCGATGAAGCGAGTGAATCCCGGTGAGCCCCAGTCCAGCTACCTCATGTACAAGGTCTGGGGAGCCATCGCGAGGTTGGCGGCAGCGGATCCCGGATGCCGCTACACCAGCCAGCCTTGCCCAAGTCAGTTCAGGAACAATTTACCAATTGGGTTTTGGCGGGTGCGCCTGACAACCAGGACGCGACGGGTAGTAGTCTCCTCATAATTCAACGATGGTTTTGCCGAAGTTCTCCCCGGCAAATAGATCCGCAAAAGCTTTGCCGACGTTTTCGATGCCCACGAGGCGATGCTCCGGAGATTGAATCACACCCTCGCGAAGCCAGGCAGAGAGTTGCGCTCGCGCTTCATCATAGCGGTCGTGCCGAAAATGCGTCATAAAACCCTCGACCGACAGCTCTTTGGTAATCAGCTCAAAGAGGTTACTAGGGCCATAAGGGGTGACGCCGTAGCCCGAGATTGCACCGCATAGCACCAGGCGGCCCCGATGGTTCATGTTGGTGATAGCGGCTTCCAGCGTTTGCCCGCCGACGTTATCAAAAAATACATCTACACCGTCGGGGCAGACCGCTTGGATGGCTTCCGCAAGCGGTGTTTCGCCAGATCGTAATACGGCAGCGTCATAACCCAAAGTTTGGCAGATCCAGTCGGCTTTTTTCTGTGATCCGACAATGCCTACAACGCGAGCACCCAAAAGCTTGGCGATCTGGCCCGCAATGGTGCCCACTGCACCGCCTGCTCCGCTGATTAAAACGCAGTCATCTGCGGTAGGTTTGGCGATATCGGTGATGCCAAAGTAGGCGGACATCCCGGTGTCACCGAGTACACCCATGTAGGCGCTGGGGTTGAATTCCAGTTCATAGGGTAGTCGCGCAATAAAATCGCTACCATCACTCAGGCTGTGCGTTTGCCAGGCGAAACGCGCCATGAGCTTGTCGCCAACTGCGTAATCTGGATGTTTCGAGTCAATCACCTCGGCGAGCACCAGACCCATCACCGGTTCGTTCAACGCCATGGCGGCTAGCACGTCATCACCCGAGTCCTCGTTCATCCAGTTGCGAAAACCGGCATCTAGGGAAATAAAATCGTTGCGAGTGAGGAAACCCCCTTCACCGACCACTGGCAGTGGCGCGTCAAGAAGCGCAAAATCCGTCTCAACAGGGTTACCTACTGGCCGCCTCGCCAACACGACAGATTGCATCATAAAATTTCCCCTGCTTCTGAGTTCTTATTGGCGATCAGAGTGGATCAAGAGGCAAAAAAAAGCCACCCGAGGGTGGCTTTTTTGAGAGGTCAGTGATCTAAAACTCGTAACCAATGGTTAGACCAATCTGGCGTCCGGGCACCAGTTCAGACCAAGAGAATGCGCCCGCGTCATAGGCCCTTGCCACTCTACCGTCTCCGTCTAAAACATCTGTTCCGTAAACGAGCAATTTTAGTTGACCAGCCCCCAAGTCACGTAACCATGTTGCACTGAGATCAAGTTGATTGTGGGACTCTATATTGATGTCGGGCCCAGTGTCATAGTTATAGCTTTCATAAGCTGCGGCCCCCCAGATATCACTTCTGTAACTCCATGTGCCGCTAAGAACTAATGAGCCTCCAAAAGCGGTGGACGTGTGGTCCGCCATTAAGCTGAAAGTGTTTTCTGGTGCATAGATGACCTGAGCACGATCGGAAATATCTGTGCCGTCA
Organism: Halieaceae bacterium; assembly: GCA_008081075.1. GTDB lineage: Bacteria > Pseudomonadota > Gammaproteobacteria > Pseudomonadales > Halieaceae > Luminiphilus. The sequence goes on along the minus strand of VMDB01000030.1, from coordinate 34,228 downwards.
AAATCGTAGGAGTCGAACTCTGCATCCAAATAACCGTAGGTGCCGCGAATCGTGAGACGTTCCGTGGGCATCCATACTGCCTCGATTTCAATTCCTTGATTTGTGGTTTCGGCTGCGTTTCTTATGAATGTACATGTGGACGTCGCTCCGAGACCACATTGAGTACCGTCTGTCACAATAAATTGCTGTTTATCCGTATATTCTGCGACAAATGCAGTCACGTTGAACTGTGAACGGTCAGTGGGCTGTGTTCGGAGTCCCAACTCCCAGCTTCCCACTTCTTCTGACTCATAAGGCCCTACAGTCGGATCGTTGGTTCCGCGAGCATTGAATCCGCCTGCGCGGTAGCCGGTAGCGTAAGACCCGTAAACCATGCCGAAACTCAGGTCACGTTGAATAACGAACCTGTATGTCACGTTTGTGTCGTCGTAGTCAGGTGTTAAGCGGTTGGCGATTGGTGCGTCTGCACGGCGTGCTTCATTGGATCCGAAGGTTCTGTTATCCAGCGCCTTCTCCTCTTTAGTCCACCGAGCACCCGCAGTCAGCGTCCAGTTGTCATTAAGATCCCAGATGACCTCGCCAAATACGGCGGTTGCTTCAGCATCCTGAGTCGTGGTGAACATAGCGGCGGGTGACTGGGTTTTTGGGCCAGACGTAATGTAGGACTCGGTCTCAAGGTAGTAGAGTCCGGCTACAATGTTTACGGCTCCATCCCAATCCGATAAATACTGAATTTCGTGTGAGCTCTGTTCGTATTCTTGTTCTCTGAGTACTTCGAACAAGGGGGTTGGCGCTCCCCATGAATTGAAAAATGCCTCCTCCTCAAAGTCCATCTCGCCGTATATATATTTTATGGCGTAGTTGCTTCCGGAGTATTCAGCGTTCAGCGTGAGGTTTTCGCCCCATAAATAGCTGTATATCTGCTCAGAGGCGTAAGAGGTTCTGTATCCGCCTGCCTCTGACAGGGCGCCTGAATCCGCATTGCAACCGAGTGAGAAAAACGCGCAGAAAACAGCGTCTCCAGTGCCTGTGGCCACGACATCCGGCGGCTGTGTCCAATGTTCGTAGTCGTCGTAAGACAAGGTAGCGGTAAAGTTATCAGTAAAGTCGTAGCGGATTGCTGCCCCCCAAACCTGTGAATCTCTGTTGTAGGGGCGTTGATTTGTTGTCTCGTTATAGAGATGTGAATCCATTTCTAGATCACGCCAGTGAAGCTTGACCCCACCCTTTTCCCCCAAAGGTAAATTGACAATGCCCTTCAGGTCTTGCCGGTCATGTTTAGCGAATGTCCCCTCCAGTTTAACGCCAAGCTCTCCTGTAGGTTTTGTGCGTTTTATATTGATGACACCGGCGATTGTATTTCTTCCATATAAAGTACCCTGTGGCCCTCTGAGCACTTCGATGGCTTCAACATCAAAAAAATCGACTACAGCCCCAGAATTTGAGGCCATGAATACGCCATCAATGGACACGCCTACCGTGGGTTCGTAGCTTTTTTCTAAGTCATCAAATGCCATGCCTCGGATCGAAGCCCCCAATGAAGCCCCTGATTGAGTTACCGCATGTAGTTCGACATTCGGTACGAGTTTGGCAACGTCAATCACGGTTTGCACGCCGCTTTGCTCGATCTGCGAGGGCGACAAGGCGGTAACCGCAACAGGAACATTTTGCAGTGATTCTTCCCGCTTTCTTGCGGTTACCACGACCTCCTCAATCAGACTTTCCTGCGCTTGTGCACCGGGGGCGGTGCTCAGTGAACCGACAGTTCCGGTCGTAGCGATGGTGATTGCCAAGGCAATGGGGGATTTACGTGACAAGATGACTCTCATGGGACCTCCACATTTCAGTAATTATGATTAACGCTAGGTTGCTGTAACTTCCGCTTCTACGTTTTTGCGCCCAAGGCTGGCATATTGGGAGTGCAGATGCAAACAATTCAGATTGTTTTTTTCGTGTTGAAGGGAGGTCTGCCAGGCCCTTTATGTAGCTAGAGCGTTTTCGCTGGCTTAAAATTTACAAAGTGGGGCGACAGGGGCCTTGGCTTGGGTTGGTTAGAGCCCCGGATTCATCTCAAAACAAGCAGTCTCGCAATCTGCCGGGAGCCAGTCCCGGGCCGTGCTCGTCCAGCAGGTGGTTTCTACAGATAACCAACTGGTGTCCTCCATACCACCCGCCTTGATAAAGATCTGCCCCGGTAGTTCGTCAACAAAAGTGAACATCTGGCTACCGCACTTGGGACAAAATCCGCGGTTGACATGTGAGCCCTCAAAACCCAAGGAAGCAAAGGTCTTGTACTCACCCGAAATTGAGACCGCGTCCAAAGGAAACAAGATAACAGTTGCTTTGCCTGAGCCAGTGACTCTCTGGCAGTCTTTGCAATGACAGTGCAACCCGAAGCCGACTTGGGTTTCGTCAAACTCGTATTGGACATCGCCGCATAAGCAGTGGCCTTTTTGCATTATTTGTCTCCTCTCGTAGCTTTTCTATTGGTCTGACTTTATCAGTCTTTTTAGCAGTGGAGCAGATGGTCGTGGCCTATTGCGCTCCTCAACCGGACCTGAGCGCTTACTCGGCTAACCCGGCCATACGTCTAATGGCTTGGTAACGGGTGTTCCAGATCTGCTGACTGAGGCGCGCCTTCGGGGCGAAGAGCTCTGAAGCGTGGTATGCACCTGTCCAGAGATGAAACTCCACCGGGACGCCGGCTGCAGAGAGCCGCTGTGCAAGGGTAATATCTTCATCGCGAAACAAGTCGAGATCTCCGACATCAATATAACTCGGTGGTAGCCTCGATAGATCCTCGGCACGGGCGGGTGCAGCGTAGGCGTCGGCCTCGGCACCGCTCAAGTACCAGCCCCAAGCCTCTATCGAGCCTGCGCGATCCCAGATGCCGATATCAACCACCTCGTGAGAGGAGGGCGTGGCATGTCTATCGTCGATCATTGGATAAATGGGTAACAGGTAGGCTAGCTCGGGGCCCCCACGATCTCGCAGCATCAACGCCGTCGCGAGTGCGAGACCGCCACCCGCAGAGGCGCCCATCAGACCTATATTGGTCGGGTCCATGCCCAGCGTTTCGGTATTGGCAAACACCCAACTGACACCGGCGTAGCAATCCTCGGGGGCTGCAGGATATGGGTGCTCGGGCGCCTTGCGGTAGTCGATAGAAGCAATCGGCATGTTTAGCTCGGTGGCTGCCTCTCGCATGTTCTCGTCCTGACTCTCGAGGTCTCCCATGATCATGCCGCCGCCATGGATATATATCAGCCCGGGTGATAACGCCGCCGCCGTCTCGGGCCGGTAAAGCCGTAAGGTCAAGCTCCCGTCCGGCCCCGGGTATTGATGCTCAGTAATCTGTAGTTGAGGGAAGGTACCTTTTGGTGCGGCGGCTCTCGACGCCGACATGGCGGCTCTGCGAGCGACGATATCGGGGATGCCGTTTAGGCCTCCGGGAAGCGCTTCCCATAATGCCTCTAGCGGGGGTCTGCTCTCAGCGTCAATGCGATCCCAAAGTGACATGGCCGTGCTCCTTTTTTTGTGAGAGACGAGTGTAGCGCTCCCATGCCGGAAGAACGAATTCTCGGGGGATAAAAAAGTGGGGAGTCAGACACAAAAAAGGGCGCCGAAGCGCCCTGAGATAAGGGTAAGTGACTAGTCCCAGTTAAGGGCCCCGCCAGTTTGGTATTCAATGACGCGCGTTTCGAAGAAGTTCTTCTCTTTACGCAGATCCATGATTTCTGACATCCAGGGGAAGGGGTTCTGCGCCCCCGGGAACTGCTCAGCCAGACCTAACTGGGTGAGTCTACGGTTGGCGATAAAGTGCAGGTACTCTTCCATCATAGCCGCATTCATACCGAGCACGCCCCGGGGCATCGTGTCGCGCGCGTATTCGATCTCGATAGCTGTGCCCTCGAGTATCATTTGCGTTACCTCTTCCTTGAATTCTGGCGTCCACAATCTGGGGTTTTCGAGCTTGATCTGGTTAATCACATCGATGCCAAAATTCAGATGCATGGACTCATCGCGCAAGATGTACTGGAACTGTTCCGCAACCCCGGTCATTTTGTTGCGTCGGCCCATCGATAGAATCTGGGTAAATCCGCAGTAGAAGAAAATACCCTCGGTCACGGCGTAGAACCCGATCAGGTTGCGCAGTAACTGCTGGTCTGCTTCCAGCGTGCCGGTATTGAAGTTCGGATCTGAAAGAATATGCGTATGGCTGATAGACCATGCCGCTTTCTTGGCGACTGAGGGAACCTCGCGATACATATTGAACACTGCGCCTTCATCCATTCCCAGTGACTCGATGCAGTACTGGTAGGCGTGCGTGTGAATGGCTTCTTCGAAGGCTTGACGAAGCAAATACTGGCGACATTCGGGATTAGTTACCAGTCGATAGATTCCCAGCACCAAATTGTTGGCAACCAGCGAGTCAGCGGTTGAAAAGTAGCCCAGCGAACGCATGACGATACGACGCTCGTCCTCACTCAAGCCCTCTTTACTCCTCCAAGTCGCGACGTCTGCCGTCATATTAATTTCTTGAGGCATCCAGTGGTTGGCGCAGCCGTCAAGGTACTTCTGCCACGCCCAGTCGTACTTGAACGGCACCAGCTGATTGAGATCAGCGCGACAGTTAATCATTGCCTTTTCATCTACCGACACACGCGACGCGCCCATCTCCAACTCTTCAACCGCTGCTGAGGTGTCCATGTTGGCGATAGCGGCTTCTGCTGCTTGCATGGCTTCTGGTGTGGGCTCCGCTGAGTGCGTTTCCTCTGCAGGCTCCGCCACTTCATCCATGACGCTTTGCGCTGCTGCAGCGGCGGCAACGACCGCCGGTTCAGGCGCCAATGCCGTCGTTTCGTCCTGGTTGTAATCTTCCCAAGTCAGCATGTGTTTTGTCTCCTATTACAGCTCGCCCTTATTGACAGGCTTCACAATCTGGATCATCCAGCGAACAGGCTTTTGGCACAGGCGCAGGCTGTGGTGCTTCTGTCGCATTGGATACGGCGTTGAGGTTCCCGGTACTCACGGTGGACTTCTCGGTGCCCGTTGCAGCGAGTGACCGCAGGTAGTAAGTCGTTTTCAAACCGCTGTACCAGGCCATACGGTAGGTCACGTCGAGTTTTTTACCGCTAGCGTTGTTGATATAGAGGTTGAGTGACTGGGCTTGATCGATCCACTTTTGTCGGCGGCTGGCGCTATCGACAAGCCACCGTGGTTCTACTTCAAATGCAGTTGCATATTTGGCTTTGAGGTCCGCGGGGATACGATCAATTTTTTGCACGCTCCCGTCAAAGTACTTCAGGTCATTGACCATCACTTTGTCCCACAGATCACGGCTTTTGAGGTCATTGACCAGATAGGGGTTCACAACTGTGAACTCACCAGAAAGATTCGATTTCACGTACAGATTTTGATACGTGGGCTCGATGGACTGCGATACGCCGGTGATATTGGCAATGGTCGCGGTGGGCGCAATCGCCATGACGTTTGAGTTGCGCATACCCGCCGCAGCAACCTTTGCCTTGAGGGCGTCCCAGTCGAGGGTCCTGTCCCGATTGACATCGATGTACTTCTCGCCGCGTTGCTCGATCAGGATGTCGAGCGAATCCAGCGGGAAAATGCCTCTGCTCCAGAGGGAGCCGTCGTAGGACGAGTAAGTGCCACGCTCACTCGCCAGCTCGCTCGAGGCCTCAATGGCATAGTAGCTGATGGCTTCCATGGATCTGTCGGCGAAGGTCACGGCCTCATCAGATCCGTAGGGCGCATCAATGCGGTAGAGCGCGTCCTGGAAGCCCATCAGGCCTAAACCAATCGGGCGATGGCGGAAATTGGAGGTTTCCGCTTGCGGCACGGAGTAGTAGTTGATGTCGATCACGTTGTCCAACATGCGGATCGCGGTGCGCACGGTGCTGCGCAGTTTGTCCAGATTAAGTTCGCCGTTCTCGATGTGTTGCGGCAGGTTGACCGAGCCTAGGTTACAGACGGCGATTTCTTCTGAGTTGGTATTGAGTGTGATTTCGGTACACAGGTTCGACGAGTGCACGACCCCGCAATGCTGCTGAGGTGAGCGCAGGTTGCACGGGTCTTTGAAGGTCATCCAGGGGTGGCCCGTCTCAAAGATCATCCCCAGCATCTTTCGCCACAGGTTTTGTGCCTTCAGGGTTTTGTGCAGTTTGAGTTCGCCATTACGGGCCATTTGCTCGTAGTGCTCGTAGCGTTCTTCAAACGCAGTGCCATACAAGTCGTGCAAATCGGGGACGTCATTGGGGGAAAACAGCGTCCATTCGCCATCCTCGAACACGCGCTTCATGAACAGGTCTGGAATCCAGTTTGCGGTATTCATGTCGTGGGTGCGGCGACGGTCATCACCGGTGTTCTTGCGTAGATCGAGGAATTCCTCGATGTCCAAGTGCCAAGTCTCCAAGTAGGCGCACACGGCCCCCTTGCGCTTGCCGCCCTGGTTAACGGCGACAGCCGTGTCGTTCACGACCTTCAAAAAGGGAACAATGCCCTGACTCTTGCCATTGGTGCCTTTGATGTAAGCGCCCAAGGCTCTGACCGGGGTCCAGTCATTCCCCAGGCCGCCAGCAAATTTGGACAGCATGGCGTTGTCCTGAATGGCGCCGTAAATGCCAAACAGATCATCCGGCACGGTGGTCAGGTAGCAGGAACTGAGCTGTGGCCGTAACGTGCCTGAATTGAACAGCGTCGGCGTAGAGCTCATGTAATCGAAGGACGAAAGGAGCCGGTAGAACTCGATAGCGCGAGCGTTGCGATCGTCTTCCCGAGTGGCCAATCCCATGGCTACCCGCATAAAGAAAATCTGGGGTAGCTCAAACCGAACCTCGTCACTGTGGATAAAGTATCGATCGTAGAGTGTTTGCAGACCCAGATAGGTAAACTTGAGGTCGCGCTCTGCCTGCAACGCTTCCCCGAGTAAATCGAGATCAAACTCCGCCAAATTCGGTGCCAGTAACTCGAGTTCGATACCGCGCGCAATAAACGCTTTGAGCGCTTGCGGGTAGTAGGCTTCCATCTCTGCCTGCGTGGCACTCTCCGCCACGCCGAGGAAGGTCAAACCCTCTGCGCGCAGGTCATCGAGCAGCAACCGCGCTGCGGCGTAACTGTAGTTGGGTTCCTGCTCGATCATTGTGCGCGCGGTGATCACCAGCGAGGTGCTGCACTCTCTCGCCGACACGCCGTCATAGAGGTTGCGCAAAGCCTCGTCGATAATGGCCGACTCACTGACGTCCTGCAGGCCAGCACAGGCCTCGGCCACGATGGTGCCGATGCGTTCAATATCCAGCGGCTGCCGACTGCCATCAGGCTGCACGATATTGATACCCTTGGCTGCCGCCTGAGATTCCGGGGACAGCGCCACGCGGGCATCGCGCTCTTGACGTCTTGCTTCGCGATAGATGACGTAGTCCCGAGCGATCTTGTGCTCCCCGCCGCGCATCAGCTCCAGCTCAACCTGGTCCTGAATATCTTCGATGTGCAGCGTTCCGCCTGACGGCATGCGCCGCTTGAAGGTGGCAACGACCTGAGCGGTCAGGTTCGCAACGGTTTGATGGATGCGGCTGCTCGCCGCGGCAGTGCCGCCTTCCACCGCCAAAAATGCCTTGGTGATGGCGACCGTGATTTTGCTGTCTTCAAACGGGACTACCGTGCCGTTGCGCTTGATGACACGGAGTTGTCCGGGTGCGGTCGCGGTCAGGCGAGTGGGGTTAGGATTTTCTCTGGTCGCTGCCGGCGTGGCTGCAACGCTTTGTTGTTCTACTGATTCACTGCCTGTTTGCATAAGTCGGGCCGCCTCTGAAACGCCTTCGTGTCGGGTAATATCGCGCTGTTTTCCGGGCAATACCTGTCAGTTGAGCTTTTCGGGTTTTTTTGGCTCAACACCTATATATAGGGGTTCTTGCTCGCGGAAACCCCAAGATAGGCGGGTATGGGCCATAATGCAAGCAGAGCATGCTGGGTTTTTTTTGTGGGTAATCTGTGAGTAAGTGAATCCGCGCTTTAGCCCCCTAACCCTAACTTGTTGAGTTAGCGGATAAAAACGGATGTATGCCTGTGAACCATCGAAGCCATAACCAATATGGCATTCGGCAATCGATTAACTGAAAAATTTACAGGTTGCGGGGTTTGACGGGGGTCACGACTCGCTCGTCCAGGCTGCAGGGTTGATGAGAAACTCGAGCAGCGCCTTTTGGGCGTGGAGTCGGTTCTCCGCTTCCTGCCAAATCACATGATCAGGCGCGTCCATCAGGTCTGCGGTGATCTCCTCACCCCGGTGAGCAGGCAAACAGTGCATGTACAGCGCGCCGCTTGCCGCTTTTTCGAGTAGCTGCCGATTCAGTTGGTAGGGCGCGAGTAATTCGGCGCGCGCTTGTTGCTCCGCTTCTTGTCCCATGGATGCCCACACGTCAGTCACGAGCAGATCAGCCCCCTGCACAGCGTTGTCTGGCGCTCTTTCGATCCTGACGAATCGCTCGCAGGCCTCGAGCAGTTTGGGATCGGGCTCGTAGCCTTCGGGGCAGGAAACCACCAACTCGAAATCCAGCAATCGCGCCGCATTCATCCAGGAATGGCACACATTATTACCGTCTCCCAACCAGCAAACCTTGCGCCCGGCAATGTCGCCGCGGTGCTCAACAAACGTTTGCAAATCGGCAAGAATTTGACACGGATGAAATTCGTCGGTGAGGCCATTGATGACGGGCACCCGGGAGTGCGCTGCGAAACGCTCAACGTCACTGTGGGCGTAGGTTCGAATCATAACGGCGTCTACCATGGACGAGATGACGCGGGCGGTATCTTCAATGGGTTCTCCCCGCCCCAACTGGGTGTCCTGTCCTGACAGAAACAACGCAGAGCCACCCAACTGGGCCATGCCCGCCTCAAACGAGACCCGTGTTCGCGTCGATGCTTTGGTAAAAATCATTGCCAGCGACTTTCCGCTCAGGCTCAAGGGTTCGGCACCGGCTTGTCGCAGTGCTTTGAGCTCAATCGCTCGCTGAATCAGGCGCCGAATTTCGTCGGGGGTGAGGTCCATCAGCGTCAGGAAGTGTCGGGTTGGTGCCATTACGGTGCTTCCTGTTCGGCGATTTCATTGAGGACGTCAGCGATGCCGGCGCCCAGCTCTCCGGCCTGTTCGTGGCTCATTACCAGCGGCGGCAGCACCCTGATGGTATCCCCGCCGGCGATATTGAGGAGCAGGCCTCGGTCCAGGCCGCGTTTTACAATAGTGTCGGTGGGTGTCGTCGGCTGAATACCAATCATCAGTCCGCGTCCGCGGATATCGGCGATCAGGGCAGGATCGGCAATTCGCTGCTTAAGGCCGGCTAACAGGTGATGTCGCAACACCTCCGCCTGCGGCAATAACGCGTCTTCCTTGAGGGCGGTGAGTACCGCTCGCGCAGCTGCGCAACACAGCGGATTGCCGCCATAAGTCGAACCGTGATCACCCGGGCCCAGTTGTCGCGCTGCCTCGCCTCTGGCCATGCACACACCGATGGGGAGCCCGTTTCCCAGGCCCTTCGCTGTCAATAGAACGTCCGGTTCGACCCCCAGTTGTTCAAACAAGTAGGTGCTGCCGCAGCGACCGTTGCCTGTTTGCACCTCGTCAAAGATCAGAAGCCAATCATGAGTGGAGCACAGGGTGCGGAGTCCTGCGAGATAATCGGGCGCCAGTGGCCTGATCCCACCTTCCCCCTGAATGGGTTCAACCATGACCGCTACCACCTCTGCCAGCGCCGGGCCGAGAAGCTCTATCGCGGCAAGATCGTTGGCGGGCACCCGGATGAAGCCGTCGAGCAGCGGGCCAAAACCCTGGCGGATTTTGGCGTTGCCGGTAGCCGATAATGCGCCGATGGTTCTGCCATGGAACGCACCCTCAAGCACGATAATCTGTGGCGTAGCGATCCCTTTTCGATCGCCATATCGTCTCGCCAGTTTGATCGCCGCCTCGTTGGCTTCTGCGCCAGAATTGCAGAAGAACATATTCTCCATGCCGGTTGCGTCGCTGAGCATCTCGGCCACCTGCTCCTGCAGGCGGATATGGAACAGGTTCGATGTGTGCACTAGGCGCGAGACCTGTTCGGCAACGGCGGCCGTCACCCCCGGGTGGTTGTGTCCCAGGTTAGTCACCGCGATGCCAGAAACGCCGTCCAGATAAGCCCGCCCGTCGGTGTCGTAGAGCAGAGCGCCTTCTCCATGCGAGAAGGTCACGGGCAATCGACCGTAGGTCGGCATAATGGCGTTGCTAGGCTGAGGCATTGGAACGAGTGATCTATCGGTGTGACGGGTGCCAAGAGTAGCGGAGCGCTGTCACGAGTCAAATGTGTTTAATAAAGGCTCTCCGCCTGATCCTCTCGTCGTATTACAATGTCGTCAGTCCCAAGTCACCTAAGACAGCTAAACGCACCCACTTTATGGAGCACGCTATGGATATCATGGACACGATTCGCGATCAGATTGAAGGCAATCGCATCATCCTTTACATGAAGGGTTCGCCCAATCAGCCGCAGTGCGGGTTTTCCGCTCGGACTGTGCAGGCACTGATGGCCTGTGGCGAGCGTTTCGCTTATGTGGATGTATTGAGCAACCCCGAGATACGCGCCAACCTTCCCGCCTATGCCAACTGGCCCACGTTTCCCCAACTGTGGGTAGAAGGTGAGTTGATCGGTGGCTGTGACATTGTTTGCGATATGGAAGCCTCGGGCGAGTTAAAGGCGCTGGTCAGCGGCGGTGCGGAAGACGCCGGCGCTTGAGGCAGCGGACTTGATTCCTGAGCCCGCATCCATGCAGGTCACTGAACTCGTCACCGATATGGCCCGTGCTGCCCAAGAGGCGTCGCGCAGTGTCGCGAGCGCACCCGTAGCGCAGCGCAATGATGCTCTGCTGGCCATTAGACAGGAGATCATGAACAGTCGCGCCATTCTATTGGCGGCCAATGAAGCGGATCTGTCAGCGGCGCGGCATCTCCAGTTGGACGACGCGCTGATTGATCGTCTGGCGCTGAATCCCTCGCGTCTCGATGCTCTAGAAGAGGGGTTGCAACAGGTGGCATCACTGCCCGATCCCATCGGCGCCATCGAGGATCTTCGCAAAATGCCGTCGGGAATCGAAGTGGGTACGATGCGCGTGCCATTGGGTGTTATTGCGATCATTTTCGAGTCGCGGCCGAATGTGACTGTTGAGGCCGCCGCCTTGTGCCTGAAAGCGGGTAACGCGGTACTGCTACGGGGTGGTTCTGAAGCGATTCACTCCAACACGCAGCTCGGGGAGTTGATTGGCCGTGGCCTCGCCAAGGCAGGATTGCCTGCCGCCGCGGCGCAGGTGGTCCCTGTTGTTGATCGGGAAGCGGTGGGTGCGTTGCTGGCCCTGCCTCAATACGTCGATCTGGTCGTGCCACGCGGCGGTAAGGGTTTGATAGCGCGGGTGTCAGCAGAAAGCCGTGTCCCGGTGCTCAAGCACCTCGACGGTATTTGCCACGTGTTCATTGATCGCGACGCTGACCCCGACAAAGCCATGGCGATTGCGATTAACGCTAAAACCCAACGCTACGGGACCTGCAACACGATGGAGACATTGCTGGTAGCCCGCGAGCAGGCGTCGCTTCTGCCTCGTCTGGTAACGGCCCTGCAGGAGCGTGGCGTAGAGGTGAGAGGATGTCCGGCATCCCGCAGTGCGGCGCCTGATATCGTTATCAGCGCTGAAGAGGCCGACTGGGGCACGGAGTACCTGGCGCCGATTTTATCTGTGCGTGTGGTCGACAGTGTGGATGAGGCGATGGCACATATTGCGCGCTACGGCTCAGATCATACCGAGAGTATCGTCACTGAAAATAGTGAGACCGCCGCGAGATTTTTACGCGAAGTGGATTCCAGCTCTGTTATGCACAACGCATCGACTCGGTTTGCTGATGGGTTTGAGTATGGGCTGGGTGCAGAGATAGGCATCTCTACCGACAAGCTACACGCCCGGGGGCCGGTTGGCCTAGAAGGCCTTACCTCACGAAAATATATCGTCAAGGGTGACGGTCATATTCGGCAATGAGGCGTCGGGGTGACTGACCGTCAGCGTGCGCGAGGCTTATTGGGGGGCGCTTTTGATCCTGTTCACATCGGGCATCTGCGCGGCGCATTATCGGTGCGCGACGCGCTGGGATTGGAGCGCGTCGATTTTATACCAGCGGCACAGTCCCCCCTGAAGGATCAGAGCACCGTCAGCGCGACCCATCGGCTCGAGATGTTACGTTTGGCAATTAGGGATGTGCCTGGACTCGGCATCGACGACCGCGAGCTCAATCGATCAGGCCCCTCGTTCTCTGTTGATACGCTTATGGCTGTGAGGCAAGAAGCCGGTGCGGATTGTTCGCTGCTATGGATTATGGGCACCGACATACTACCCAGCTTGCCGCAGTGGTCCCGGTGGGATCAGCTGCTTGATCTGGCACACATCGTGGTGTTGGAACGGCCGGGCGCTATGGCCCCACCCGAGAGGGTGACTGAGTGGATGGCGCAGCACCTTGTGGCGCCCGACTGGGCACTCAGTCATCCGGCCGGGGGCGTTGTGAAATTGAGTCAGCCCCTGTTGGATATTTCCTCCTCCCAGATTCGCCGTTTGTTTGCGGCGGGTCGAGACCCTCGTTTTCTGATCCCCTCCGCCGTAATGGAGTATATTGCCACTCATGATTTGTTTGCCCCCACTCTATGACTACTGAAACAGATGCCGAGGTTGCGGTTAACCGTTTACTGGACACGACCCGCGATGCATTGGACGATTTAAAAGCACTGGAACCGGTCGTGCTCGATGTCAGGGCGTTGAGTTCTGTCATGGACTGGATGGTGGTGGCCAGCGGAACCTCGAGTCGTCATGTGAAATCCCTGGCCGATAACGTACTGATGAAAGCCAAGGAGCAAGGCATTCGACCGTTGGGCGTGGAGGGAGAGCGCGTCGGCGAATGGGTGCTCGTTGATTTTGGTGATGTGGTGGTCCATGTCATGCAGCCCGCCATCAGGAGCTTTTACGACTTGGAGCGCCTGTGGTCAGTGCAGGCGCCTCAACCGCAGGAAATCTAATGCGACTCCGCGTGCTGGCGGTGGGCAATAAAATGCCGGCATGGGTGGAGCAGGGTGTGACTGAGTACGCCCGGCGCATGCCAAGAGAGGTCAGCGTGGAGTGGCTGGAAGTGCCACTGGCGAAGCGTGGCAATGGATCGGCCGACAGCTATCGGCGACAGGAAGCCGAGTTCATTCAGTCTAAATTGAACGAGGGTGAAGACCTGATCGCGCTGGATGTGCAGGGTGTTGCCGTTAGCACCGAGCAGATTGCGGATCGATTTGCTGACTGGCAAATGCAGGGGCGTCGGATTTGCCTCGTGATTGGTGGGCCTGACGGTCTGCATCAGAGTCTACTCAAGCTTGCACGTGAGCTTTGGTCTTTTGGGTGCATTACCCTACCGCACCCGCTGGTGCGCATTATTTTGGCCGAACAACTCTATCGGGCGTGGTCGCTCCAAAGTGGCCATCCCTATCACCGGGCTAACTGATGGCGGGGCCCTTGGACGCCATGCGCGACACGCGCCGAGAGTGGTCGATCAACCGCGCCCGATTGATTGCCTCCCTCGTCGGCATCTTTTTGCTGATGGCGGTATTGGTTTACCGATACTACTCCCTGCAAATTGTTCAGCATGACGCCTTTCTGACCCAGTCAGACCGGAATCGAATTCGCGTCGAGGTCATTCCACCGACCCGAGGTCAAATTGTTGATCGCAAAGGTCGATTGTTGGCAACCAACCAGCCGACCTATGTGGTCGGCGTGATTGCCGAGCGCGCCGCCGACTTATCCGCGCTTACCGAGGAGCTGCAAGACCGATTGACGCTGACCGAAGACGAGCTTGAGGCCTTCAGAGAGCGGCTCGCGCAGCGAAGGCCTTTTGAGACGGTGCCAATCAAAGTCGGTCTGGATGACAGTGCATTGGCCAGGGTAGCCGTTGATTTACATCAACTGCCCGGCGTTGTTGTTGAGGCGCAGCTGACCCGTCACTATCCCTTCGCCAATCTGTTGAGCCACGTACTTGGGTATGTCGGCAGGATTAGCCCGGATGATCTCGAAGCCTTGGATGGCGACCGTTATCGGGGAACCCTTCACACGGGAAAAGTGGGGCTGGAAAAACGCTACGAACCCTTGCTGCATGGGCAACCCGGTTTTCAGCATGTAGAGACTAACGCCCACGGGCGACTGCTCCGGGTGCTGGAAAAGCAGCCGCCTCAGTCAGGGCAGGATTTGCGCCTGTATCTCGATCTTGATTTACAGCGTGTCGCGGCCGAGGCCCTTGGCGAGCAACGTGGAGCGGTGGTAGCCCTTGATCCCCTCAATGGCGGGGTTCTGGCAATGGTGTCTAATCCCAGTTATGACGCAAATTTATTTGTTGAGGGTATCAGCTATGGCGCTTACGCCGTGCTCAGAAATTCTGTAGACACGCCGTTATTGAACCGTGCCGTGCAGGGACAGTACCCCCCGGGGTCCACGGTCAAACCGCTATTGGCACTGGGCGGGTTGTCGCAGGGCTTCATCACTCCTGCGACCACAGTGAGGGACCCGGGTTGGTATCGGATTCCGGGGGATGATCGTCGCTATCGTGACTGGACGTTGCGGGTCAGAGGTGGAGGGCACGCGGAACAGGTCGATATGAGAATGGCCATCGCCGAGTCCTGCGACACTTACTATTACGATCTGGCTTTCCGCATGGGCATCGATACCATGGCCGCTGTCCTCGAGCCCTATGGTTTGGGCCGAGCCACCGGTGTCGACACCACCGGTGAACAGAGTGGAATCCTGCCGAGCACCCGATGGAAGCGAGAGGCCATGGGAGAAGCCTGGTTTCCTGGAGAGACGCTGAGCGCGGGCATTGGGCAGGGCTATATGTTAGCGACTCCGTTACAGCTCGCGCAGGCAACAATGGTGTTGGCCAATCGGGGGACCAGCTTCGTGCCCGCGCTTGTGCACCGGGTGGGAGAGTTGACGGTGGGTGGGGTTCCTAGGGAACCGCTTAAATTGGATCAAGAGGACTGGCAGGCGGTGATCGCGGGCATGGTCGATGTGGTGCACTCCCAGCGGGGCACGGCGGCCAGCATTTCTCGGGGGATGAGCTACACAATGGCATCCAAGACCGGAACATCCCAGGTGATCGGCATAGCGCAAGATGCCATCTATGAAGAGGACAAAGTGAGCGAGCGCAACCGTAATCACGGTCTCTTCATCGCCTTTGCGCCGGCAGAAAACCCTCGCATTGTGGTCGCGGTGATTGCTGAGAACGGGGGTGGCAGCAGCGCTGCCACGCCGATTGCTCGCCAAGTGATCGACACCTGGTTAAATGAGCTCAGCGATGTCTGAGTACGCACGCTACCTTGATGATTCCCAGCAGTCTTTCGCGCGACCGAGAACGGTGGCGCAGTGGCTGCATCTCGATCTGATGTTGCTACTACCGCTATGTCTGATCATGGGTCTCGGGCTGCTGGTGCTATATAGCGCCTCGGACGGCGATTGGGATACGGTGAGTCGGCAACTCCGCAACTTGATTGTGGGTTGGGGCGCGCTACTGGTCGTCGCACAGATACGGATTGATACGATTCAGCGTTGGAGCCCCGTGTTGTATCTGTTTGCTGTGGGGTTGTTGTTGATGGTGCTCGGGTTCGGGGTGGGCGCCAAAGGTGCTCAGCGTTGGCTGAGTCTGGGCGTCATCCGTTTTCAGCCTTCGGAGCTCATGAAAATAGCAATGCCGCTGGCGGTAGCGTTCTGGGTGGTGCGCTCTGGGTTGCCACCGCGGTTGAGTGTCACGGTGATGGCACTGCTGATTATCGCAGGGCCGGCAGCAGTGATTGCGCTGCAGCCCGATCTCGGTACGGCACTGTTGGTGGCGGCCAGCGGCGCATTCGTCATCTTCATGGCGGGCATCAGCTGGTGGCAAATTGTGGCGGGCATTCTTGCCGCGCTAGCAGCTATTTGGCCGGCCTGGCTGTTCGTTTTGAGGGACTACCAGAAGCAGCGGATCTTGACTCTGTTTGATCCCGAAGCCGACAAGTTGGGTGCAGGGTGGAATATCATTCAGTCGAAGACGGCGATTGGGTCGGGCGGTTGGTCTGGTAAAGGTTGGATGCAGGGTACGCAGTCTCACCTCGATTTTTTACCCGAGAGCCAGACGGACTTTATCATCGCGGTGCTGGCCGAGGAGTGGGGCTTTCGCGGGGTGCTGTGTTTGTTGGTGCTCTATGGCCTTGTTGTCGCCCGAGGCTTTTGGATCAGCCTGACGGCCCAGAGCACCTATGGCCGGCTGTTGGCCAGCGCAATCACCCTGACTTTCTGCGTTTATATCGTCGTTAATATGGGCATGGTAGCTGGGCTACTGCCCGTTGTTGGTGTCCCGTTGCCATTTGTCAGCTTTGGCGGCACCGCTATCGTTACACTGATGTTGGGTTTCGGTATCCTCACCGCAATCAGCACGGAAAAAAGGATTATTTCTCAATGACGCCACTGTTTAGCACCCCGCGGGCGCAACGCGGGAAGATCCGCCTTGCGCCCATCTTGCTTTGGGTGCTTTCGGTGGGGTTGATCGCGCCTGATGCGGCTGCTGGCTTTTATAGCGACAGACCGGCCGCCATCGAGGTCATTAAGTCTGCCGAGCTTGCAGGCGTCGATGCCGTATGGGCGGCGGATTTATTGAGTGCCGCGGAGCGCCAGCAGTCAATACTCGATGCCATTGCGCGACCCGCGGAAAAGACCAAGCCGTGGCATCAGTATCGACAGATCTTTCTTACTCAAAGACGGATCGACGAGGGCGTCGCCTTCTGGGATCAGCACGCGACTGTGTTGGACAGTGTGTCGCTTACCACGGGTGTCCCACCGGAAGTGATCGTAGCGATTATTGGGGTTGAGACCTTTTACGGCAGGATAACGGGCAGCTATCGGGTTATTGATGCGCTGGCGACCTTGGCATTCGACTATCCCAAGCGGTCGACGTTTTTTACCGGTGAACTCGAAGCATTTTTATTGCTGGCTTGGGAGGCGGATAAAGATCCGCTCGCGCTCAAAGGTTCCTATGCCGGCGCCATGGGGTACGGTCAGTTCATGCCCTCGAGTTATCGTGCCTACGCGACAAGCTATGACGGGGAGGGTGCGCCCGATATTTGGGATAATCCCAACGATGCGATCAGCAGCGTCGGCAACTATCTGCGGGCGCACGGCTGGCGCTCCGGTGAGGCAGTTGTTGTGCCGGCGACAGTGACTGACCCCTCCCCTCAGCTGCTCGAGGGTGGCTTAAAGCCCAGCCAGAGTGTGGCTCATTGGATCACCCTCGGAATGCTTCCCTCTGAACAAGTCGATGAGGACGCCATTGCAGCGCCTATCGACCTAGAGGCACAAGATGGCAGGGCTTATTGGTTGGGGCTACAAAATTTTTATGTCATCACTCGCTATAACCACAGCGCTATGTATGCCATGGCTGTTTGGGACTTGAGTCAGGCAATCGCGGCCGCCCGTCGGGAGACGGCGCGGTGACGAGGTGTTTGCTGACAATGCTTACGGTACTGGCAGCGATGGCTCAGGCCGCACCCGTTGAAGAAATGGACTACGCGCCACCTGCGCCGGCTTCAGCCCCCTGGGTTGACGCAGAGCCACGCGCGGAGCCCCTGCTGCGCTTCGGCAATAGGAGTCCCTACGAGGTCAATGGCGCCCGCTACGAAGTCCTGGGTACGAGTGAGGGCTATAGAGAGAGGGGTCTTGCCTCTTGGTACGGCATGAAATTTCAGGGACGTCCGACCTCAAATGGAGAAATCTACGATGTCTTCGGTGCCACTGCCGCCCATCGCTCACTACCCATTCCAAGTTATGTGCGCGTCAAGAACTTGCGGAATGATCGCACCGTCGTATTGCGCGTCAATGACCGGGGTCCCTTTGCCGGCGATCGCATCATTGATGTTTCGTATCAGGCCGCAGTGGCGCTCGGTTTCTCAGAGCAAGGCACGGTGGAGGTGGAAGTCGAGGCGCTTCCGCAAATAGGGATAGAAGATCGTCGCAACCAGCCGCCCATCGCGCCGCGCTATTTACAGGTCGGCGCTTTTTCCTCGTGGCAATCGGCCCTCGATTTGGCCCGAACTTTACAGCGGCAGTGGGGTCAGAACGGGTACGTCTCACCGGTCGAAGTCGACGGTAAAAGGCTGCACCGTGTGAGGTTGGGGCCTTTTGAAGGGCGGAGCACCTTGGAGTGGGTGCGTGGACAGTTACTGGAGCAGGGCTTCCCTGAACCCATACGCCTGCCTTGAATCCTGTCGTTCTCCGGATTCGCCACGCCTTGTTACACTGGCGAGCGACCGCCAAATAGAAGTCGTGAGTGTGAGGGGTTAGTTGTGCATAAATTGAGAGGTTGGTTATTCGGGGCTACTGCGGTGACCCTGTTATTTGCGACCAACGTAAGTGCCAATGCTGGCTTGGTTCCCGCGCCACCCGCGATTAACGCAGATTCCTATATTTTGGTGGATTTTGATACGGGAGAAGTGCTGGTAGAGCACAATCCCGATCAGACGTTGCCCCCTGCCAGTCTCACCAAACTGATGACCGCCTATATCCTTGCGCAAGAGGTTGAGTTGGGCCGCCTCGGTCTGGATGATGTGGTCCCTGTAAGTAGAAACGCTTGGTCTCAGAATCCGGTGTTTAAGGGTTCTTCACTGATGTGGATTGAACCCGGCAAACCGGTCACGGTGGCGGAACTAGAGCGCGGCATCGTCATCTCCTCGGGTAATGACGCCACGGTGGCTATCGCTGAACACATCGCTGGTAGCGAGCAGGCTTTCGTCGATCTGATGAATCAGTATGCCGCAGAGATGAACCTCACCAGCACGCACTTTGAGAATAGCCATGGGCTCCCGCATCCAGATCACTTGTCTACGGCGAGAGATCTCGCGATGCTGGCGATCGCGGCGATTCGCGATCACCCCGACCGCTACGCGGTCTACAAAGAGAGAAGCTACACCTACAACGATATTACGCAGTACAACCGAAACCACCTGTTGCGCGAAGATGAGACTGTAGACGGCCTGAAGACCGGATACACCCGCGAGGCAGGATACGGGCTGGTGGCATCGGCACGGCGCGAGGGCATGCGATTGGTTTCCGTGGTAATGGGAAGCAGTTCTACGGCGAGTCGCAAAGCCGAAACGCGCAGTCTGTTGAACTATGGTTTCCGCTTTTACGAGACCCTGCGACCGCTCGCTCCGGGTCAAGCGCTCGCTGAGGAGCGCGTTTGGAAGGGGCTGAGTGAGCAAGTCTCACTGGGCGTAAGTGGAGAGCTCGTATTGACCTTGCCACGCGCCAGCGCTGATATCAGTACAGCGATTGAAGTAGAGGCACCCCTCATGGCGCCTTTGGTCAAGGGCGCTATTGTCGGCCGAGTTATTCTGAGCCGAGGCGGTGAGCCGGTAGCTGAGGTGCCTCTGGAAGTCCTTGACGCTGTTGAGCCCGCCGGTTTTTTTGCGAGGTTCTGGGATAGCCTCGTACTGTGGTTTCAAGGGTTGTTCGGGTAGCGACCTGTGAGCGTCGATCCCCCCAAGATTGTTTTTCCCTGTTCTTATCCGATTAAGGTGCTGGGCAGAGCCGGTGATGCATTTGGTGCGGCGGTGCTCAGTATTTTTGATCGCCATGCCCCCGGCTTTAGTCGGGATGATGTGGTGATCAAAGATTCAAAGAAAGGCACTTTTCAGTCCATTACCGTCACCATCGAAGCGCAGAGTGAGGCGCAATTGCGCCTGATCCATCAGGATTTGATGGGCACGGGTTTGGTTTCTATGGTGATCTAGCGCCATGCAATTTAGGCGTCTCGGCTTGGTCGATTTTGAACCCACTTTTGAATCGATGAAGGCGTTTACTGCGGCCCGATCTGCAGATACCGAAGATGAAATATGGCTACTGCAACATGCACCCGTGTACACCCAGGGACTGTCAGGAAAGGCTGAGCATGTTCTGGATGCAGGTAAGATTCCGGTCGTTCACATCGATCGCGGTGGTCAGGTGACCTACCACGGTCCGGGTCAGTGGGTGGCTTACGTTCTCTATGATCTCAGGCGCGCGGGGGTGACGATTCGCGATCTGGTGGAACGCCTCGAGCGGGCAGTGATCAACCTTTTGGCCGATCTTGGCATTACCGCCTGTGGCGATCCATCTGCCAGAGGGGTCTATGTGGAGGGCCGGAAGATAGCTGCACTCGGTTTGAAGGTGAGTCGAGGCAGGAGTTACCACGGTTTGTCTCTCAACGTTGATATGGATCTGGCCCCATTTCGGGGCATCAATCCTTGCGGCTACGAAGGACTGGAGGTGACATCGGTAGCGCGTGAGCTGGGCGCGGATCAAGCGGTGGACTTTTCGGACCTTGGAGAGCGACTGCTTCATCACCTTGAGCAGGTCTTGCATCCAGAGGCCTGACGATCTCTGAATTGGCTGGCATAATCCGGCGTCCTTTTGGGAGCCACCATGTCTGACTTACAGCGCGATATCGATTCACGCCGCACTTTTGCCATCATTTCTCACCCCGACGCGGGCAAGACAACGATGACAGAGAAATTGCTGTTGCTGGGGCAGGCCATCCAGGTAGCCGGGTCGGTCAAAGGCAAAAGGGGGCCGCACGCGACTTCTGATTGGATGTCGCTGGAGCAGGAGCGCGGTATTTCTGTGACCTCATCGGTTATGCAGTTTCCCTACCGTAACCGCTGGGTCAATTTGCTCGATACCCCTGGACACGAGGACTTTTCCGAGGATACCTATCGCACGCTGACTGCCGTGGATTCTGCGCTGATGGTAATCGATGGTGCCAAAGGCGTTGAGGATCGAACGATCAAACTGATGAACGTATGTCGGTTGCGCGATACGCCTATTCTGACCTTCGTCAATAAGCTGGACCGTGACATTCGTGACCCCGTTGAGTTGGTTGATGAGGTGGAGGAAGTCCTCGGCATAGCGGGCGCTCCCATTAATTGGCCGATAGGGATGGGGCGAGAGTTCAAGGGTGTTTACAACCTTTACACCGATACGTTGCACTGTTTCAGTCCCGGCGAGGGCGCCGTGCTGGCAGATGAAAAATTGATCGACGGGCTGGAGTCAGAACCGGCCCGCGCGCTGCTGGGTGAGGACTACGACGCGTTTGTTGAGGAGATAGAGTTGGTTCGAGGGGCGTCACACGAATTTGATCTGGCCGCCTTCCTGAGTGGACAGCTGACGCCAGTATTTTTCGGTACCGCATTGGGCAACTTTGGCGTTCGCGAAATGCTGAATGATTTTGTCGAATGGGCACCTGCGCCCCAACCCAGGGCATCGACCGAGCGCGTAGTTGAAGCATCGCAGTCGGACTTCACGGGTTTTGTCTTCAAGATTCAGGCGAATATGGATCCCAAGCACCGAGATCGCATCGCCTTCATGCGCATTTGCTCCGGCCGCTATGAAAAGGGCATGAAGATGCGTCATGTCCGCATTGAAAAAGACGTCCGCATTGCTGATGCCGTGACTTTCCGTGCAGGCGATCGGACCTTGGTAGAGTCTGCAGTCGCCGGGGACATTATTGGTCTTCATAATCACGGCACGATACAGATCGGCGACACCTTCACCACGGGCGAAGCGATCCGCTTTACCGGTATTCCCCATTTCGCGCCCGAGCTGTTTCGTCGCATCAGACTCAAAGACCCAATGAAAGCCAAGGCGCTGCAGAAGGGACTGCAACAATTGTCTGAGGAGGGATCGACCCAGGTATTTTCGCCGCTCAACAGCAGCGACCTGATTGTCGGTGCTGTTGGACAACTCCAGTTTGATGTCGTGGCTTATCGACTGGCCGATGAGTACAAGGTAGAGGCCCTCTACGAGCCCATTAACGTGTACACCGCGAGGTGGGTGGAGGCGGCGGATGCTCGTAAGCTTGAGGAGTTTCGCAAAAAAGCCGCAGAGCACCTGTCCGAAGACGGGGGTGGCTACCTCACTTATCTAGCGCCCACCCGCGTTAATCTCTCTTTAATGGAAGAGCGCTGGCCGGATATTCGCTTTCGCGAAACCCGAGAACACTGAGCGCCGTCAGAGCAGGGCTTCGATGTCCGCAGCAATGGCCTCGGGTTTGGTTGACGGGGCATAGCGCTTGACCACCTCGCCCTGTTGGTTGACCAGAAATTTAGTGAAATTCCACTTGATCCGCTTGCTGCCCAATACCCCGGGCGCCTGCTCTTTAAGGTGCGTAAACAGAGGGTGACTGGCTGCTCCGTTAACTTCGATTTTGCTGAACAGCGGAAAAGTGGTTTGGTAGTTCATCTCGCAGAACGACTGAATTTCCGTCTCGGTTCCGGGTTCCTGCGCGCCGAACTGATTACAGGGGAAGGCAAGGACCGAAAAACCCCGTGTTCCATACTGTTGCTGCAGTGACTCAAGCCCGGTGTACTGCGGGGTGAAACCGCACTTTGAGGCGGTATTGACGATCAACAAAACCTGCCCTCGAAATTGAGTCAGTGAGGTTTCTTCGCCGTTAGCCAGTGTTGCCGAGAAGTCGTGGGCAGTGCTCATGTGTCACTCCGTTACAGGGTGGGGAAGTGGTAATCACTTGTGTCAGCGATTATTACGCAGAGAGGTAGGTCTCTAGTTCAAAATCGGTGACGCGTCGCTCGAATTCCGCAAGCTCCTGTTGCTTCAGCTCGGCGAATGCTTTCTGGAAGGGTGCGCTCAGATAATGCTGCACATCCTGCGACTGAGAGAACCGATGAATTGCGTCCGCCATATGGCTTGGCAGGTAACTGTTATCGACATCGTCTGTCCAGGCATTGCCTGCAATCGGTGGGGGGGCTTTCATGCCCTTTTCCAGCCCCATCAAAATTCCGGCTAGCAGAGCCGCAATCGCGAGGTAAGGGTTGCTATCTGCCCCAGCCACGCGATGCTCTATCCGCGTTGCAGCACTGGGACTGGCAGGGATTCTGAGCGCCGTTGTTCTGTTGTCATACCCCCAGTTGGGTTGTGTGGGAGCGTGGTTTCCGGGTTGGAAGCGGCGGTACGCATTGTAGCTCGGCGCAAAAATTAGCTGCGTATCTGGCATTAGTGCGATGCAACCGGCGACGGCCTGATGCAGCAGTGGCGTGCCTTCTAACGTACCGCTATCAAAGACATTATTGCCCGATTTATCGAGCAGGCTGCAATGCATGTGCATGCCATTGCCGGCCTGATTTTCCATAGGCTTGGGCATAAAGCTTGCCATCGTATCGTAGCGGGCGGCTACCGCACTGATGCCACGCTGCATGCGCACGACCTGATCGCAGTATGAGAGCGCGTCGTCAGAGTAGGCTACATTAATCTCATACTGCGCAGGCGCTGCCTCTTTGAGAACGCCCTCGTAAGGTAGGTGTTGAACAGCAAAAGTCTCTCTCAGCACTTCAAGTAATTCGGCATGTTCGTCCAGCGCACCCAGTCCATAGAGATTGCCACCGGTGAGTGACTCCTCCGGCAGCGCCTCCCGCAGTGACTGCCCGTCGGCGGGGCGATTGAAAAGGTTGAACTCCAGTTCGATCGCAACACGAGGATACAGACCCCGGTCAGCCAACGCGGCAACGACTTTGGTCAACACCTGACGAGGGTCCCAAAAAGAGGGCGCGCCGTCCTCTCTGAACATGGTGAGGACAACCTGTGCCTGATCGATCCCTCTGGCGCTGAGCGACGGGGCAAGAGAGCCCTCAACCACGCGACACCAGCCGTCGATGTCCCCATTTTCGAGGCAAATGCTGGGCACATCCCGCCCCCACATATCTTGTGCAACGGCTGACTCGGGCAACTTGATGCCCTCAGTGAGTAGTGAAGACAGTTTATCTACTGGCAACCATTTACCCCGAGCGGCGCCGTTACAGTCGGTAATCAGCGCCTCTACCATTTCTATGTCGGGGTACTCGGCCAGCAGTTTTTTTGCTTCCGGGTGCATGATAATTCTCTTTGAAGAGCTTCCGGATTCTACCCACGTAATGGTGTTCTCACCAGTCGGGGCACACGCATTACCAGCGGTTTTTACACCATGTGTGGACTTTTCCCAGAGCACGTCTTGTGCAGATTGACAGGTTGCACGACTCCGGACGCCCCCGCGTTTTTCCAGTCACGCAACCAGACCACCACAACGACGTCAGGGGTTACGGAATGCGGGTGGCGGGGGCACGATGCAGCCCCACCTTTGCTTATCGGTCCTGCAAGAATTGCCGGATTTGATCCAAGGCGGCGTCGGGGGCAACCAATTCCGTTTTGCCGTCTGAGCGCCGCGTGATTTCAAGCTGACCCTCGGCCAGAGAGCGCTCGCCAATGGTTGCGCGGACAGGCATTCCCAACAACTCCATTTCTGCGAATTTGACCCCAGGGCGCTCGGGTCGATCATCCATGAAGACTGACAAGCCAGCGGCGTTACAGGCTGCATAGAGCGCCTCGGTGGCGCTGCGCACGGCCTCAGACTTGTCCATGCCCAAGGGTACGATCGCAAGGTCAAAGGGTGCCATCGCCGCGGGCCAAATAATGCCTTTATCGTCGTGGTTTTGCTCAATAGCGGCGGCGACAATCCGCGTAACGCCAATACCGTAACAGCCCATGACCATGGCCTGCTGACGGCCTTGATCATCCAGCACCGTCGCATTCATTGCCTCAGAGTACTTGGTGCCGAGTTGAAAGATGTGCCCGACTTCGATACCGCGGCGAATTTCCAGCGTGCCGTTGCCACAGGGGCTGGGGTCCCCACTGATAATTTCTCGAATATCTGCCACCTCAAAAGCTGGAACATCACGGTGCCACAGAGCACCTCTCAGATGATGACCGTCCTCATTGGCGCCACAGACGAAGTCGGGCATGGCGGCGGCGCTGTGATCTACGATGATACGCACCGGCATGCCCACTGGGCCAAGCGAGCCAAAGCCTGCGCCCAGCCTGGTCTTGACTTCGTCTGCATCGGCCAGTGTCAGTGGAGACGAAAGTCCGGGTAGCTTTGCCGCTTTGATCGCGTTTAATCGGTGATCACCTCGGACGATCAACGCGATTAGGTCATCTTGCTCACCTTTGGCGAGCAGCGTTTTTACCGAGCGATCAGCTGGCACATCAAAACGTGCTGCGAGATCATCGATGGTTGTCACATCCGGAGTAGCAAATTTCTCCAGTTCCGGGGGCGGCGCTTCGCCTGGCACGACACTGTCACTGGGCAGTGCTGGTGCCAGTTCAACGTTAGCGGCGTAGTCACTGGCCGTGGAGAAGGCGATGGCGTCTTCGCCCGATTCAGCCAGCACATGGAATTCGTGGGAATGGTTTCCTCCAATCGCGCCGGTGTCAGCCTCCACTGCACGAAAATCCAGTCCCAGTCGCGAAAAGATGGTTGAGTAAGCCTCGTGCATTCGCCAGTAAGTTTCTTCTTGCGAGGCCTGATCGATGTGAAATGAGTAGGCATCCTTCATGATGAACTCACGAGAGCGCATAATGCCGAACCGGGGACGTATTTCGTCACGGAATTTGGTTTGAATCTGAAACAGATTGACGGGGAGTTGCTTGTAACTCTTGATTTCAGTTCTGGCAATGTGGGTCACGATCTCCTCGTGAGTGGGTCCCAGGCAAAAAGGCCGTTCGTGGCGGTCGTTCAGGCGACACAGCTCGGGGCCGTAGAGCTCCCATCGACCGGATTCCTCCCACAGCTCGCCCGGTTGAACCACCGGCATCGACACTTCGAGTGCGCCGGCGCGCTCCATTTCCTCGCGAATAATTCGCTCTACCTTGCGCAGGACTCTGAGGCCCAACGGCATCCAGTTATAGATGCCCGCAGCGACACGTCTTATGAGCCCTGCGCGGAGCATGAGTTGATGGCTGATCACCTCGGCGTCGGACGGTGTTTCTTTAAGGGTGGATAGTAAGAACTCGCTGGCGCGCATGGCAGACTCCAATGACAGGACCGACATTCTAATGTTCGAAGGTAGGCCAGTACAGACAGCGGCGTTGATCAGTCGATTTCCATGGGTGACGAAAGGCGCTTCATTGTCTTCTCTTAGAAATATCGATAAAAACAGTCCAAAGGAGGGTTGTTTCGGGCGTCGGACTGGTGTTGAATCTCGCCGACTGCGGGCTGCCGTTTGTCTCTCACAAAACCATCCATCGATAGAGGTGTTAACTCAATGGCTAAGAAAGCTACCCCGAAAGCGCCATCAAAAATGAAGGCGGTAAAGGAAAAAATGACCAAGTCGCAAATGATCGCAGCGCTGTCAGATGATAGCGGTCTCTCCAAGAAGGAGGTGTCGTCTGTGCTCGGTTCACTGGAGCGACTCATTGAAGCGAGTATTGGAAAGCGTGGGGCAGGCGAGTTTACTTTGCCCGGGCTGATGAAAATCACCACAGTTCGCAAGCCGGCCGTGAAAGCGCGCAAGGGCATCAATCCCTTTACCGGGGAAGAGACGATGTTCAAGGCCAAGCCCGCGAGTACAGCGGTCAAAGTACGCCCCTTGAAGAAGATGAAAGAGTTCGCCAACTAAGCGACCTTTTTCCCGCGGCTCCCGTTGGGGAGCCGCCACCCACCGCGGCGATTGCGATCGAGCCCGCTAAATCCTCACACCCTTTCCATCTTTTACTGCACCAGCGTTTACGGTACGCTCCGCGCCCTTGTAAAACTTTCCGAACGACCTCATGTGAACATCCGAGCCGAGGCGGCTCTATCCATGAGGAGGGCCTGTTATGCCAATATATGAGTACTGTTGTAGAGACTGCGGTCACCGTCTGGAAGCCATTCAGCGGCTCGCGGATGAGCCACTGACCGACTGTCCCATGTGTGACCAACCGAGTCTAAAAAAGCAAGTCAGCGCGCCATCTTTTCGCCTCTCCGGGGGCGGTTGGTATGAGACCGATTTCAAGACCGGTGATAAAAAGAATCTCGCAGGAGATCGCGGCAGCGCCTCTGGTAGCGACACCTCCAGCAAAGATTCAAGTCAGTCTGGATCTGGCGAAACGTCGAAGAAGCCCGCGGAAAAATCTGCCGCTCCTGCCAAAAGTGAGAGCACTAAGGCGAGTTGAGCGGGAAAACTGAATAACGATGGAGAGACGCATGCGCAGTCATTATTGCGGCCTGGTCGACGAGAAGCTGATAGATGAAACCGTGACATTGTGTGGTTGGGTTGACCGACGCCGAGATCACGGGGGCGTGATATTCCTCGATATGCGCGATCGTGAGGGCGTGGTGCAGGTGGTTTTTGACCCCGACACGGAAGAGCATTTTCAGCGTGCGGATAGCGTCCGCAGTGAATATGTGCTTCGTATCACTGGCCGTGTTCGCGCACGAACCCAAGAGACCATCAACCCCAATATGGCATCAGGCCGCATAGAGGTGCTCGGGAAAACACTGGAAATCCTCAGCAGCGCAGAAACACCGCCCTTTCCGCTGGATGCCCACCATGCCGTCGGGGAAGACGTCCGTCTGAAGTACCGCTACATGGATCTGCGCCGTCCCGAGATGCAGAGAAACCTTATCGCGCGCGCCCGCATTACCTCTGCGATCAGGCGTTACCTAGATGAGCATGGTTTTCTCGACATCGAGACACCTATCCTCACCCGGGCCACTCCGGAAGGGGCGAGGGATTATCTGGTGCCCAGTCGCACTCAGCCGGGCGCTTTTTTTGCGCTTCCCCAGTCGCCCCAGCTGTTCAAACAGTTACTGATGGTGTCCGGTTTTGATCGCTATTATCAAATCGCCCGTTGTTTCCGAGATGAAGATCTCCGGGCGGATCGACAGCCCGAATTCACACAAATTGATATCGAGACCTCCTTTCTGGACGCTGAAGGGGTCATGTCTATTACCGAAGGCATGATTCGCCAGTTATTCCAGGAGCAGTTGCAAGTGGATCTCGGTGAATTTCCGCGGATGAGTTGGGCAGACGCGATGGAGCGCTATGGCTCCGATAAACCTGATCTCCGCATCGATTGGGAGCTGGTCTCGATTGATGACCTGATGACCGAGGTTGATTTCAAGGTATTCAGCGGCCCGGCGCAGGATCCCGACAGCCGGGTGGCGGCGCTGAGAGTGCCGGGTGGCGCGAGCCTTTCTCGAAAAGAGATTGACGACTACACCCAGTTTGTCGGGGTTTACGGCGCGCGCGGATTGGCATGGATAAAGGTGAACGACCTCTCTGCTGGAATCGACGGCCTGCAGTCACCCATTATCAAGTTTATGCCCGAAGCAACAGTGACCGCGCTACTGGATCGGCTTGGCGCAGAAGCCGGCGACATTTTGTTTTTTGGGGCGGACAAGCGCTCCGTCGTAAACGAATCTTTGGGGGCGCTTCGATTGAAGGTGGCGGCGGATCTCGATCGTGTTCAAGACGGTTGGGCGCCCCTGTGGGTTGTGGATTTCCCCATGTTCGAGCGCGACGATCGCGGTGGATTGACGGCTTTGCATCATCCGTTTACGGCACCGTCTTGCTCGGCCGAGGCTCTGAAAGCCGAGCCGGAATCGGCACTCTCCCAAGCCTACGATATGGTGCTTAACGGCAGTGAAATTGGTGGCGGGTCTGTGCGGATTCACGACCAATCCATGCAAAAAGTCGTTTTCGAATTGTTGGGCATTGACGAGGCTGAAGCAGAGGCCAAGTTTGGCTTTCTGTTGGGCGCATTGCGACATGGTGCGCCTCCCCATGCTGGACTCGCGTTTGGGTTGGACCGACTGGTAATGCTCATGGTGGGTGGGCACTCCATCAGGGATGTCATTGCGTTTCCA
Source organism: Halieaceae bacterium (assembly GCA_008081075.1). Classification (GTDB taxonomy): domain Bacteria; phylum Pseudomonadota; class Gammaproteobacteria; order Pseudomonadales; family Halieaceae; genus Luminiphilus. The sequence goes on along the minus strand of VMDB01000030.1, from coordinate 5,445 downwards.
AAAACCCAGAGCGCCCAGTGTGTTCTGACAGAAGCGCCGGGATTGGTGTCTGAGCAGCAGCTCAAGGAGCTCTCGCTAAGACCGAGGCGGACAGAACCCCAAGCGGACGCGTGAGAGTTTAACGATGGCGGGCCACAGTAAATGGGCAAACATCAAGCACCGCAAAGCGGCGCAGGATGCCAAACGCGGCAAGCTTTTCACCAAGTTGATCCGAGAGCTGGTTGTCGCGGCTAGGGCAGGAGGTCCAATAGTCGAAGATAACCCTCGTTTGCGCGCCGCGGTGGATAAAGCCCTGGGCGCCAATATGAAGCGTGACACCATCGACAACGCGATTGCCCGTGGCGCGGGGACCAACGACGCCGACAACATGGAAGAACTCACCTACGAGGGCTATGCCGTGGGGGGAGTGGCGGTATTGGTTGAAGTTATGACGGACAATCGGAACCGAACCGTTGCAGAAGTGCGTCATGCTTTTACCAAGCGTGGTGGCAATTTGGGGACCGATGGATCGGTCGCCTATTTATTTGCGAGGACCGGACTCATTCAATTTGCCCCCGGAGCAGACGAAGACGCGATTATGGAGGTTGCGTTGGAATCAGGTGCTGACGACGTCGTGACCGACGCTGATGGCGCTATTGATGTGCTTTCACCCTGGGAAAGTCTGACTGAAGTCCGCGATGCGCTCCTTGCTGCGGGCCTGGTGCCATTGCATGCGGAGGTCACGATGCTTCCCAGCACGTCGGTGACGGTCGACGCGGAAAACGCGCCTGCGGTAGTGGGTTTGATCGATATGTTGGAAGATCTGGATGATGTGCAAAATGTTTATTCCAACGCGGATATACCCGAATCCGTGTTGGCTGAGCTCTAAATGACGTTTCTGCCGTAATCGTTCACACTAACCGCTCTTAGTGACCGGTTGCCAGCATGACAACTATTCTCGGGGTCGACCCTGGATCGCGCAAAACGGGTTTCGGCATTTTGCGTGTCGAGAGAGGGCGTTCTATTTATGTCGCCAGCGGCACCATTCGCTTACCGGTTAAGGAAAACCTCGCGGTGCGTTTGCGAGTGTTGTTCCAATCGCTAACGGAGATCATCGATACCTACGCGCCCACCGAAGCGGCGATAGAACAGGTCTTTATGGCAAAAAGTGCAGACTCGGCGCTCAAACTAGGTCATGCGCGAGGCGCAGCGATGGTTGCCTGTGTGACCAAGGAGCTCGTTGTTCATGAGTATGCTGCGCGTCAGATCAAGCAATCCGTTGTTGGGACGGGTGCCGCCACAAAGCAACAGGTGCAGCATATGGTGGTGGCGCTGTTGGGGTTATCTGAAACCCCTCCTGAAGATGCCGCGGATGGATTGGCTGCGGCGCTTTGTCACTGCCATGCGTCGGGTTTGTCCAGTGCGTTGTCGGCGGGCAGCTTTAGGGCTGGGCGGTTGAGGTAGAGTGACGACATGATTGGACAACTTCGCGGCGCGCTCATTGGCAAGCAGGGGCCTGATATTCTGGTTGAGGTGGGTGGTATTGGTTACGAAGTTCAGGTGCCGATGACGACGCTGTATCAACTCCCTGAGCTCGGTCAAGAGGTGACGTTACTCACCCACTTTGTGGTGCGCGAGGATGCTCAGCTGCTTTACGGTTTTCTTGAACCCGCGGACCGCCGTCTTTTTCGCGAGCTGATTAAAGTCAGCGGTGTGGGACCGCGGCTTGCCTTAACGTTGCTTTCTGGCATGGATGCCTCTGATTTTGCGCGTTGTTTGCAGCGTGATGATGTCTCTGCTCTGGTGGCATTACCCGGTGTAGGACGAAAAACAGCAGAGCGCTTGCTGGTGGAGATGCGAGACAAGGCGGGGGATTGGCTCGATGAATTATCGCCGGCGGCTGCGGGGACTGCGGCGACTTCTGCGCGGGGTACAGCGCAACCTGACCAGCGTTCGGAGGCGGAGCATGCATTGGTGTCCCTAGGCTATAAGCTTACCGAGGCGGCGAAGTTGATCGCCAGTGTTGATGCGCCCGAGGGCACGTCTACCGAGGAACTCATTCGTCTGGCCTTGCGTCTTGCGGCCGGCAACAAAGGGTGATGGGTCAGATTGAGGGCGCAACATGGTAATTGAAACTGATCGGTTGGTCGCCGCCGGCGCCCCTGACCGGGGCGATGAAGCCATGGATCGCGCGATCAGACCGCGGCGGCTGGCGGACTATATCGGCCAGCGCGTGGTTCGTGAACAGATGGAGATTTTTCTCGCTGCCGCCCGTGGGCGCGGTGAGCCGCTGGACCACACTTTGATTTTTGGTCCGCCCGGTCTTGGCAAGACAACCTTGGCGAGCATTATTGCAGAGGAAATGGGTGTTCAGCTGAGGACGACCAGTGGCCCGGTGCTGGAAAAAGCGGGCGACGTTGCCGCGTTGATGACGAATCTCGAACCGGGTGACGTGCTTTTCATCGACGAGATTCATCGCTTGAGTCCGTATGTCGAGGAAGTCTTGTACCCTGCGATGGAGGATTTTCAACTCGACATTATGATTGGCGAGGGCCCCGCGGCGAGGTCAATCAAACTCGATTTACCCCCGTTTACGCTGGTGGGCGCTACCACCCGCGCGGGATTGCTCACATCACCGCTCCGGGATCGGTTCGGGATTGTCCAGCGATTGGAATTTTACGACGCTGCCGAGCTCAGCGAAATTGTGAAACGAGCTGCAGGCATTTTCACTATTCCTATCGAGGACGCGGGTGCAGCGGCTATCGCCCGTCGGTCCCGCGGTACGCCGCGTATTGCCAACCGATTACTTCGACGCGTGCGCGATTACGCGGAGGTAAAAGCCGACGGTAGTGTGACCGCACCCGTAGCCGAAGCCGCGTTGGATATGTTGAGCGTCGACGCGCAAGGTTTTGATCACCTAGATCGGCGCTTATTGCTGATGATGATTGAGAAGTTTGATGGTGGCCCTGTCGGCGTGGACAGTTTGGCTGCGGCATTGTCGGAAGAGCGCGGCACCATCGAAGACGTGCTCGAGCCCTTCCTGATTCAGCAGGGATTTATCCTTCGGACACCGAGGGGTCGCATCGCGACGCGCCACGCTTATGCTCATTTCGGCATAACTTTTCAGGGGTCAGCGGCGGAATCACTCACTCTGGATCTGGAAGAGCCAGCGCCGTGAGGGAATTTTCCTTACCGATTCGAGTCTATATTGAGGATACCGACGCGGGTGGGATCGTTTATTACGTTAATTACCTGAAGTACCTTGAGCGCGCGCGCACAGAGTTTATGCGCGAGCTGGGTGTGCACCGGGCCGCAGTCTCTGATGAGGGCTGGGGGTTTGTGGTATCAAACTTGTCAGTGAGCTATTTGATGCCGGCAAAACTGGATGACGAGATCATGGCGACGGCCATTGCGCAGCGCGTGGGGGGCGCGACGATCGAGTTTACGCAGCGTATTCACCGTGGGGACAACGTGCTACTGACAGCAGATGTTCAAATTGCCTGTGTTGATCAAACGACAGGCCGGCCGCGCCGGCTTCAGGGCGACATAAGGGAGCGGTTGCTAGCCGCCATGACAACCGAAGGGAATCAGGTATGACACAGGAACTTGGTTTATTGGAACTGGTTCTGGGCGCCAGTTTACTGGTACAGATTGTGATGTTGATTCTGGTGCTGGCATCCATTACCTCCTGGTTTTTGATTATTCAGCGCACGATGCTCATGCGCCGAACAGACGATGAGCTGTTGTCATTCGAAGAGCGATTCTGGTCGGGCATCGACCTTGCGCAGTTATACCGAGAAGGGAATCAGGCTGTCGCTGACGGGCAATTGCCGACGGGTGTGGAGAGTATTTTTCGCGCCGGCTTCAAGGAATTTTCAAGGTTGTCACAACAATCCGATATTGACGCCGACGGCATGTTGGAGGGCTCGCGCCGGGCAATGAAGGTTGCTTTGATGCGAGAAACAGATCGCATAGAGCAACACCTGCCCTTCCTGGCCTCAGTGGGATCCACGAGTCCCTATATCGGTCTATTCGGAACAGTTTGGGGCATTATGCATTCATTCCGGGGACTGGCTAACGCAACCCAAGCCACCCTGGCAACGGTTGCCCCGGGCATCTCGGAGGCGCTCATCGCCACGGCGATGGGCCTGTTCGCCGCGATCCCTGCGGTTTTGGCTTACAACAAACTGGCGGCCCGGAGCGATGTGTTACTCAATCGTTATGAGACCTTTGTTGACGAATTTTCGGGCATTCTCCAGCGTCAGGCCTATGCATTGAGAGCACAGCAGGGGCAAAGACGATGACCGTGAGAAGGCGGCGCATGCTGGCCGAAATCAATGTCGTGCCCTACATCGACGTGATGCTGGTGCTACTGGTCATTTTTATGGTTACCGCACCCATGTTGATGCAGGGCGTAGAAGTCAAGTTACCGCAAGCGACAGCGGCACCCGTGGCCAATCAAGATGCTGAACCGCTGATCGTCTCGATCAATGACCGCGGACAGCTTTTTCTGAACCTCGGCGTGGATGAAAAACAGGCGCTTGAGTTGGCGACGATTCGTCAGCGCGTTGCCGCGGTATTGAGGCGCTCACCCGAGAAGCCGGTGCTGGTATGGGGAGATCAGCGTGTCGCTTATGGTGATGTGGTGGTGGTGATGACGGCGCTACAAGAAGCAGGGGCGCCGTCGGTAGGATTGGTGACCGAGAACCCTGCTATCGACGGGTGACCGAGTGATGACGGGTGATCGGCTACTTTTTATCGGTTTGCCGACGTTATTGTCGTTGTTGTTTCACGTGGCGGTTGCGCTGCTTTTATTCTTGCGTTGGTCTGGACCTGCGGAGGTGGTCGCATCGGTGCCGGTAGCGCTGCCCATTCAGGCAACAATAGTGCGAGCACAACCCGCGAAGGCGTCGAGTGCGCCCAAGCCGAAGCCCAAACCGAAACCCAAACCGAAACCCAAACCAAAACCAAAACCCACCGAGGCTCCGGCGGCGAAGCCAGTGCCGCCGCCAACCAAGGTTGACCCAAAACCTAACCCGCCTGAACCGGCCTTGCCGAAGGAAGATGCATCGCAACTGGATGCCCAGCAGTTGGCTGCGTTAACCCGCGAGGAATTAACGTCCCTGATCGATTCAGAGCAAGCAGCAGTAGGGTCAGCTGAGCCCTCTCTGCGAGATGTGGTCGCTGCAACAATTCAGGCGGCGGTGATTGGTCGTTGGACCCGCCCTCCCAGCGCGCGTAACGGCATGGTATCCATATTGTCGATACAATTGATCCCGACGGGAGAGGTCGTTGGGGTTGGCGTTGTGCAATCCAGCGGTAACACGGCATTTGATCGCAGTGCCATGACTGCCGTAGAACGTGTTGGGCGTTTCCCCGAAGTCACGAAATTAGACAGCCGGACCTTTGAAGCGAACTTTCGCCGTTTTCAATTGGTATTCAAGCCCGAGGATTTGAGGTACTGAC
>VMDB01000041.1 GCA_008081075.1 Halieaceae bacterium | reverse complement strand
ACTTTTTGACGCTGGACCAAACCTTTATCAGAAAGTTCACGGAGATCCTGCTCGCGCTCCAGATCGAGGCACGCCTGAGTAAAGAAGAAATTTTCGAGCTCTACGTTAACCGCGTGTTTCTGGGGCACCGCGCCTATGGTTTTGAGGCGGCGGCGGAAACCTACTACGGAAAATCCCTTGCAGAACTCGATCTGGCGCAACACGCCATGCTCGCTGGTGTGCCCAAAGCGCCCTCGCGCAACAACCCGCTCAGCAACCCAGAAAAGGGCAAGATCCGGCGCGACTGGATTCTCGGTCGAATGGAAAATCTGGGCATGATCACCGAGGCCGAGCGCGATGCGGCGCAGGCTACGCCCGTGACCGCGGCTTTTTTTGGTCAGGTTGTTGAGGTTGATGCCGACTATGTCGCTGAAATGGTCCGGCGTGAAATGGTGGCGCGTTTCGGTAACGCGGCATACAACGACGGCTATGTCGTGTATACCACCGTCGATGCAAAACAACAGCAAGCCGCCAGAGATGCGCTGCTGGCGGGCCTGCGAACCTACGACTGGCGCCATGGGTGGCGCGGACCGGAACGGCGCCTCGCGCCCCGCGATGGGGAAACCGAAGCTGAAACCACTGACCGCTGGCAACAAGCGCTGCAGGAAATGCCGACCATTGCCGAGCTTCAGCCCGGGATCGTTACCGAGGTCGGCGACAGTATGGTCACCGTATTGACCAAATCTGGTGACGTTATCTCTCTTACCTGGGAGGGCGATCTGAATGCAGTGCGGCGCTACCGCAGTGTTAACTCGACCGCGGCCCCAGAAAAGACGGTGTCTGACCTTGTGGCCCAAGGAGATCTGATCAGAGTCCTCGAAACAGCCAATGGGTGGCGGTTGAGTCAGGTCCCCCAAGCGCAGGCGGCATTGGTGTCTCTCGATCCCAAGCACGGCGCGATTCGCGCGCTGGTCGGCGGCATGGGTTTCGAACTCTCAAAGTTCAATCGGGCGACCCAAGCCCGTCGGCAACCGGGCTCTAATTTCAAACCGTTTTTGTATGCCAGCGCGCTCTCGGCGGGCATTACCCCGTCGACCGTCATTAACGACGCGCCTGTGGTGCTCGACAATATCGCCGCAGCAGAAATCTGGAGACCGGAGAATGACAGCGGCAAATTCTACGGCCCCACCCGATTGCGGGAGGCCCTAGCATTTTCGCGCAATCTTGTGTCGATCCGCGTACTGCAGCGTGTCGGCATAGGACCTTTTATCCGCTACGTGGAACGATTGGGCTTCAACACTGAGGATATGCAGGCGAATTTAACGCTGGCGCTGGGAACGCACGCCTTTACCCCAATTGAGGTCGCAGCAGGGTATGCCATCCTCGCTAACGAGGGTTTCAAAGTGGAGCCTTGGCTCATCGAGCGTATCGAGAACGCGCAGGGGGACATTGTTTACGCGGCTGATCCACTGGTGGCCTGCCCCGAATGCGCCACGACCGATAACGGCAACGCCGAAGAGGTTCGTATGGAGGACATCCTTGGAACCGCCGTTCCCGAAGTACGCGCCGCCGAGAGGGTCATGGATCCACGAGTGGCCTTTATCGTCTCTTCCTTCCTGCGCGACGCCATTCAGCGCGGCACTGGCCGTCGGGCCAGAGTTCTGGAACGCGATGACATCGGCGGCAAAACGGGCACCACCAACGGGCCGAGAGATGCGTGGTTCTCGGGATTCAATCGCGATTTAATTACGACCGCATGGGTTGGGTTCGATGACTACAGCCCGCTGGGCAGAAGAGAGTTTGGTGGCACCGCCGCGCTACCTATCTGGATTGACTACATGCGCGAGGCGCTGCCACCTGCGCAGCCGAATCCGCCCATGCCACCGGGCATTGTGCGGCTTCGTGTCGATGCCGAGTCGGGGCTGCGGGTCCGCGGTCAGCCCGAGGGCAGCCTCATGGAGTACTTCCTCGAGGAGTCCTTGCCCGGCTGGGCCAGCGATTCTGGCCAGGCCCTCGGAACTGATGATCTGGAACAAATTTTCTAAAAAAAACGCCGGCAAAAGCCGGCGTTTTTTTGAATACAACATCCCTTACTGCTTGAGGCTGCGGCCGCCAAAACGCTTGTTGAAGCGGTCAACCCGACCGCCGGTATCGACGATCTTCTGCTTGCCGGTATAGAACGGATGGCACTGGCTGCATACGTCCAGAGAAATATCGGCGCCCAGAGTAGAGCGGGTTTTGATCTCGTTGCCACAACTGCACTTGGCAGTAATATCGCCATACTGCGGGTGAATGTCTGCTTTCATGCCAACCTCCGTCGGCGCTAGGGGCCAAAAAAAGAGGGCGGATAATACCAGAGCCGACACCGATAGCAACATGGAATACAGCCACTGCCACGCTCTAGTACACTGCTGTCGAAGATTTGTCCGCTGTCACCATGTCGAATTTAACTGCACCTGACAACCATGGCGCGCCAGTTATATGGCGCTGCGCCGTACCTACGCCGCTCCGCCGGTCCTTTGACTATTGGTCACCGGAAGAAGGCGGCCCCAACCCCGCGCCGGGCATTCGGATCAAACTCCCCTTCGGCAGTCGTTCTGTTATCGCATTTTTAGTGTCTCAGGGAGCAGACAGCGATGTTGATCCCAAGCGCTTGCGTCGCGTGACATCGGTTATCGACACCGAGCCGTTATTCCCTCCATCACTCTTTGAACTGCTCATATGGACGGCAACCTATTACCAACACCCACTGGGTGAGGTCCTGCCACTGGGGCTCTCTCCGGGTGAGCGTCGCGGTAAGCCGGAACACCCACTGGAAGAACCCGGGCTGATGTTGAACGAGCGCGGCCGCGGTCTCCCGGAAGGCGCGCCCCATCAGGCGCCGCGACAAGCCGCGCTGGTGCAGCGACTCGCGGCGGGTCCGATCAGTTTCAAACAACTGGTTACCGAAGGATTCAGCCGCCCACTGGCCAACGCGCTCATCAGCAAGGATTTGGCGATCCGTTGCGATGTTGTCAACACAGTATGTTGGCGCGAGCGAACCCCACACTTGCGAGCCAATCCCGAACAGTCCGATGCAATTGACGCGATCACCAACGCGCTCGGCCAGTTCTCGGTGCATCTGCTTTATGGCGTCACAGGCAGCGGCAAAACTGAAGTTTACCTGCAGTGTATTGCGGCCTGCCTGAAACAAGACCGGCAGGTACTGGTGCTGCTGCCCGAGATTGCCCTGACACCGCAGACCCTCGCGCGCTTTGAAGCACGATTTGATGCGCCAGTATTGGCGCTCCACTCGGGAATTGGAGACGCCGCGCGCGACCGCGCTTGGGCGGCAGCCCGCAATGGTAAAGCCGCTATTATTCTGGGCACGCGATCAGCGGTCTTTGTTCCCCTCAATAAACCTGGCCTCATTATTGTCGACGAGGAACACGACGCCGCTTTTGTACAACAGGATGGCCTGCGGTACTCGGCTCGAGATGTGGCTATCAAGCGAGCGCAACTGGAAGATTGCCCGGCGATATTGGGGAGCGCCACACCCAGTCTGGAAAGCTGGCTCAATGCTGATCGCGATCGCTACCGGCGGCACATCCTTACACAACGTGCCGGCGCGGGCGCCCTTCCACAGCAGCGGCTGATCGACATCCGAGGTCTGGAACTGACGGCGGGTTTATCTCGAGAACTCCTCGATGCTGTGGAACGCACATTACACGACGGTAATCAGGTGCTGCTTTTTCTAAACCGTCGCGGGTTTGCCCACGCGCTGGTGTGCCATGACTGCGGCTGGAGTAGTGAATGTAATCATTGCGATGCCCGCATGACGCTGCATAAGTCGCCGCCGGGCCTTCAGTGTCACCATTGTGGAGACCGGATCGCGTTACCCGCACGGTGCCCGGGATGCCAGAGCAACCGCTTACTGGGAACCGGCCTCGGCACGCAGCAGGCGGAAGCTTTTCTCAGCGAGCACTTCGCTGATTATCCGGTGATTCGCGTCGACAGCGATACCATGGCAACGAGAGGAGCCATGCCAAAGCTGATAGAGCAGCTCGATACCGGAAAACCGGTGCTGCTGGTGGGCACCCAGATGCTGAGCAAAGGGCACCACTTTCCTCATGTCACGCTGGTAGCCATCGTCGACGCCGATGCACTGCTTTTCAGTCCTGACTTTCGCGGTGAGGAGCGGCTGCTGCAGCTTTTGACGCAAGTCAGTGGCCGCGCGGGCCGCGCCGGCAAACGAGGGTCAGTGCTTATCCAAACCCGGCAGCCTGAGCACACGTTAATTCGCAATCTCGATGCGCCCTATCATTCGCAACTGGCAACCTTGCTGTCACTGCGCGCCGAGTCAGCGCTCCCACCCTACGGTGCATTGGGTGTGATCCGGTGTGACAGCAAAACGCGAGCGACAGGGCTCGAATTTCTTCAGCGCATTAAAGCCAGGGTGACACCAACGGGGCACTGCCGCGTTATAGGCCCCTTGCCCGCCGCGATGGCAAGGCGCAAAGATCGTTTCCGCAGCCAACTGGTTGTGGCTGGACCCTCGCGCCCCGCGCTGGCTGCGCTCATCGCCTCACTGGTGGCAGAAGCAGAAGCCTCTCGTCACTCGGGCGGCCTGAGTTGGTCAATCGATATTGATCCCTACGAAAGCTTGTGACTTCCTTGGCTGGAGCCTTCGCGACAGGTCAGTAATAATAGGCGCCCCAAGCTTCGGGCTCAGCGAGCACGGAGAACCTCTAACAGGACGACCATGAAAGCTGAACTGGCTGCGCTGATTTCCTCTGCGCTGGAACAACTGGTATCGCAAGGCACACTGGCAGACGTGCCAGAGGCGCCACCGCAAATTGACCACCCAAAAGATCCGGCTCATGGCGATCTGTCCTGTAACGTGGCCATGGTAATGGCGAAGCGCGCAGGTTTGGCGCCGCGAGACCTCGCCCAGCAGGTCATAGACGCCCTACCCATCAACGCCCTGATTGCCAGCGCCGATATTGCGGGACCGGGATTTATTAACTTTTTTATCAACCCAGAGCGTCACACAGAAATCATCAGCAGGATATTTTCTGAGCGATCGACCTTTGGACAGACCAACATTGGTGAAGGTCGGAAAGTTCAGGTGGAGTTTGTCTCTGCTAACCCAACCGGGCCGTTACATGTGGGCCACGGTCGCGGAGCAGCCATCGGCGATTGCCTCGGTCGCTTATTGGACGCCACTGGATGGGCGGTGCAGCGAGAGTTTTATTACAACGACGCGGGTCAGCAGATCCAGAATCTGGCGTTGTCGGTGCAGGCTCGGGCGATGGGCAAGAGTCCCGACGATACCGACTGGCCCGAGGACGGCTACCAGGGCAGTTACATTCAGGACGTCGCCAACGCGTTCATGGCTGCAGAAACCGTGCAGGCGGCCGACCGGGAAATTACCGCGTCTGGCGACGTTAACGATTTGGATGCGATCAGAGATTTTGCCGTCGCCTGTCTGCGTCGGGAACAGGATCAGGATCTCCGTGCCTTCGCCGTGGCCTTTGATCATTATTTCCTGGAATCCTCACTCTATGACAGCGGAGCCGTTGACGAGACAGTCTCAACGCTCGTTCGATCCGGCCACACCTTTGAGCAGGATAATGCGCTCTGGTTGAGAACCTCTTCTTTCGGTGATGACAAAGACCGTGTCATGCGCAAGAGCGAGGGGGGGTACACCTATTTTGTCCCCGACGTGGCCTACCACCTGAACAAGTGGCAGCGGGGCTTTGAACGCGTCATCAATGAGCAAGGCGCTGATCATCACAGTACTATCACTCGCGTGCGCGCGGGCTTACAGGGCTTGGACGCCGGTATTCCTAAGGGTTGGCCCGAGTACGTATTGCATCAAATGGTCACCGTGATGCGCGATGGCACCGAGGTAAAGCTGTCCAAACGCGCGGGCAGCTATGTCACCCTGCGCGACCTGATTGATTGGGTGGGGTGCGACGCGACCCGGTATTTTCTTGTGGCCCGCGCGCCCTCGTCGCAGCTCACCTTCGATGTAGATCTGGCGCTGGCAAAGAGCAACGAAAACCCGGTTTACTACATTCAATATGCCCACGCCCGGGCCGCAAGCATTCGCCGTAAAGCCCAGTCTGCGCTGGGGGATGGGGCAGAAGCGGCGGGTCTCGAGCACCTCGACTGCCTCTGTGAGCCGGAGGCCCTGACACTTGCGATCACACTGGGCCGATTCCCGGAGGTCGTTGCCACCGCGGCAGAGCGCCTCGAGCCACATGACGTCGCTAACTACCTGCGGCAGGCCGCGTCAGACTTCCATGCTTTTTATAACGCCCATCACATTCTGGACGCCGAGCCCGATATTCAGCGTGCCCGGCTTGCGCTGGTGGCCGCCACCCAACAGGTCATTGCCAACGGTCTGAACCTGTTGGGAGTCTCTGCACCGGATACCATGTGATATGGCCAAAAGCGCAACAAAGCCCCGACAAAAAACCGGATCCCCTCGCGGCGCCGCTAGCCGATCTGGTGCCGCGAGTGCACCGCCTACGCTTTCAGCGGCGCACCTGCAGGGCTTCGCAGCGGGCTGCGTTGCGGGCGTCCTTGCCAGTCTGGGCGCTGCACATTGGTCACAGCAACCCGAGGAACCCGCGCGCGCAATAGCTGCGTCACCCCCCAATCTTCAAATAGAAACCGGACCGCGTTTCGATTTTTACGAAGTGCTGCCCAATCAGGAGCTGGATCTGAACCCTGAAATTGAACCCGCTGATTTACAGTCCCCGCGTCGTGATAATGCACAATACTTGTTGCAGGTAGGCTCTTTTCGCAAGGAATCAGATGCCGATCGCCGTCGAGGAGAGTTGGCGTTGCTCGGACTCGACGCCTCTATTGAAGCGGGAGAGGGAGACAATGGGCGCTGGTTTCGGGTATATCTTGGGCCCTTTGCGAGTCGTTCGGAAATGGCGCGGGCGCGGACCCTGACCGCTGAGGCAGATATGGATACGCTACTACTCAAACGCGAGCCACAGCCTGCGGGCGAAGTGCGGTAACTGTGTCAGGGCAACACCGTGTGAGTCGACTCCACTATTCGAAGAGCCAGCGCATGCTTGAGCTGGACTTCGATGACGGTGCCGCCTTCAAACTCAGCGCGGAATTTCTTCGGGTCTACTCGCCCTCCGCAGAGGTTCGCGGACACGCCCCGGGACAGGAAACCCTGCAAACTGGCAAAGCAGCCGTTGGCATCAAGGGCATTGAGCCGGTGGGACATTATGCCGTCCAAATCGCTTTTGATGACGGCCACGATTCGGGGTTGTACAGCTGGTCCTATCTCCGTGACCTTGCCGAGAACCAGGATCGTTACTGGCACAACTATCTGCGCCAACTCACCGCTGCCGGGCAATCCAGAGACGCCGCTGTTCAAGTTCTCCATTTCGAACCCTGAAAACACCCCTCCGAGGCAATGAGCGGCGCGAGCAATTGCCAGAACCACCCATGTCACCCCTCTGAACACCACGGCCGTGCTCAGGTACACTTGCCGGCTCGCTGGCTGAGCGCCGGCGCTACAGGGAGCATCGCCGGTGAATGACGACGCAATAGACACCAGCCATTCGGATGACAGCACAGACTTCGGCTTTACCCGGGTAGACCGCGCTGCAAAAGCCAGTCTGGTTCGCGAGGTCTTTGACTCCGTGGCCAGCCGTTACGATCTCATGAACGATCTGATGTCCGGCGGCATCCACCGGCTGTGGAAACGCTTCACCATTGAGTTAAGCGCTGCCCGTGCCGGGCAGACCATTCTTGATATTGCCGGGGGGACCGGTGATCTTGCCGCTAAATTCTCTCGATTAGTTGGGCCCGATGGCCGCGTCATATTGGCTGATATCAACGCGGCCATGCTCGAAGTCGGCCGTGATCGCCTGATAGACAAAGGAGCGACCGGCAATATTGATGTTGTTCAGGCCGATGCCCAGTCGTTGCCATTTGAAGATGGGAGCATCGACTGCATTACGATTGCATTTGGGCTACGAAACGTCACCGACAAAGCGATGGCCTTGCGCTCCATGCTCCGGGTGCTGCGTCCCGGCGGCCGGCTGTTGGTTCTGGAATTCTCCAAACCAACCTCTCCATTGCTCGCCAAAATCTATGACCAGTACTCCTTTCAGGTATTACCGGCCATGGGCAAATTGATTGCTCAGGACGCCGACAGTTATCGTTATCTGGCAGAGTCCATTCGCAAACACCCCGATCAGGAAACGCTGCTGGGATTGATGGAAGAGGCGGGTTTCGCCAACGTGAGCTATCACAACATGACGGGGGGCATCGTCGCTGTGCACCGGGGTTTCAAGGCGTGACCCAGCACGACCCGGCACTGCTGTCGGCGGCACTATCCGGCGCTGAGCGAGCCATCAACCAAGCCATCTTGCTCGCACCCACCTCCCACAGCGCGCTGAAGGCGCTAGATGGCACCCTGATCGGCGTCGAGATCACGTCACTGGAGCTCACACTTTATCTGGCCTTGGCGCCGGGCCCGGAGGTCAGGCTGTTGAGTCATTGCGAAGACAAAACCGCAACGTTTGTCAGAGGGTCACTCGAGGACTTCGCAACCCTGATTACGTCTGAAGACCCCGCCGCCACACTGATTAATAGTGGCATCGAGCTTCAAGGCAGCAGTGCCAGTCTCATCCGCCTGCAACAAGTGATTTCTCAGATGGATATTGACTGGGAAGCACCACTGGTGGAGCGTCTCGGAGATGTCACCGGCCATCAGCTGGCCGAAGCACTCCGTAGCCTGTTCCGGTGGGGTGAAGGCGCGCGAAAAAGCCTCAAGCGACAACTGTCAGAATATCTTCTGGAAGAAGGCCGCCTAACACCACCAAAACTCGAGTTGGAGCACTTCTTTGACGGCGTGCAGAGCCTATCCATGCGGGTCGAAAAAGCGCAGGTCAAAGCAGAAAAGCTGCTGGCTAAAGCCGCCGCACGAAGGGCGCAACAATGAATCGACTGGTTGCACTCTACCGGACTGCAGCGCGCTATCAGCTCGATGAGCTCTTGCCCCCCGAGCAGCGACCCCGGTGGCTGTCATTTTTGTTGCGGTTGTTCCCGGTGATGTCTGTACCCGCCAACACCCCGCGAGGCGAGCGCTTACGCCGCGCGATGGAAGATCTGGGTCCCGTCTTCGTCAAGTTTGGTCAACTGCTATCGACCCGCAGAGACCTTTTGCCTCTGGATATCGCCGACGAACTGGCACTACTGCAGGATCAAGTACCGGCATTCCCCGCCAAGGAAGCAATTCAGCGGATCGAACACGCGTTGGGACGACCGTTGAATGACTGCTTTGCCGAGTTCGATGCCAATCCTCTGGCGGCTGCATCTGTGGCGCAGGTGCATGGAGCCCGCCTGCCGGACGGCAGCGACGTTGTCGTAAAAGTGCTGCGCCCGGGGATCGAGCGGATTATTGATCAGGACCTCAAAATACTGCGACATGTCGCCAGAATGCTGGCGCGTTGGTCGCGCAGTGGTCGACGGCTGCGCCCGGTCGAAGTGGTTGAAGAATATGATCGCATCATTCACGGCGAGCTCGATCTGCAGCGCGAGGCAGCGAATGCTTCACAGCTCAAGCGGCACTTTCAGTCCGGCGAGCTGGTTTACGTCCCGGAGGTGCACTGGCCTCTGACCTGCCAGCACGTCATGGTCAGCGAGCGCATTTACGGTGTGCCTGTTAGCGACATTGACACCCTCAAGGGGAAACAGGTCGATCTGAAATTGCTGGCTGAACGCGGCGTTGAAATTTTCTTCACCCAGGTGTTTCGCGACAGTTTTTTTCACGCCGACATGCACCCGGGTAATATTTTTGTGGACTGCAGCCAGCCAGATAACCCGCGATATATTGCTGTGGACTGCGCCATTGTCGGCCAACTCGATGAACAGGATCTTTACTATCTGGCGCGCAATTTGCTCGCTATTTTCCAACAGGACTACAGGCTCTGCGCGAAGCTACATATCGAGTGTGGCTGGATTCCGTCAGATACACCGATCGCCGAGTTTGAATCGGCTATGCGGACATTGTGTGAGCCTGTTTTCGAACGTCCCCTGTCAGAGATTTCTTTTGGTCACATGTTGGTGACGCTGTTTCGTACCGCCGGTCAGTTTGATATGCAAGTGCAACCGCAGCTGGTCTTGCTGCAAAAAACACTGCTCAATATCGAGGGTCTGGGCCGACAGCTGTATCCGGAACTCAATTTGTGGGACACCGCCAAACCCTACCTCGAACGGTGGTTAGCGGATCGTTACTCGTTGCCAACCATCACCCAGCGACTGCAACGGGAAGCGCCGGCGCTTTTGGAGGCACTCCCCCTGCTACCCGACCTCCTGATGAACCGATTACGCCAGAGCCACACTCCGGCACCCAAGAATAACCCAGCGCCCAGCTGGATGCTGCCCGTGACGCTCACAGGCGCGCTGGCGCTGGGCGCAGGCCTTGCGCTTTCCAGCGGTGGAACAGCCTGGCTTATCGTTCTCGCCGGCGGCTGTTTTTTTGCGGTACTGACGACACGTAACCGGTAACCGCTCCGCGTCACCTCTGGCATACTGGGCCATGGCCAACACATCGACACAAATCCCTCGCACCATGTCGCCCAAGTGGAACGATCAAGGGCTGATGCCCGTGATAACACAAGACGCGGATAGCGGTGAGGTGCTGATGCTCGCGTGGATGAATGCGGCGGCCCTGGAGCTGACATTAACGAGTGGCGACGTCGTGTACTGGTCGCGTTCGCGGCGCGAACTGTGGCGTAAGGGAGCGACCTCGGGCAATACACAGCAGCTGGTAGAGGCCCGCCTCGATTGCGACGGCGACACGCTGCTGTTGCGAGTTCATCAAACGGGCGGCGCCTGCCATACGGGACGCCGAAACTGTTTCTTCTACGCACCGCAGGGCGGCGAATGGCAGCAGGTGGCGGAGGAATAAATGAACGATATTTTGACAGCACTGGATCAGGTGTTGGCTGAGCGAAAGCTGGCATCGCCCGAGCAATCTTACGTTGCATCGCTGCACCGCGATGGATTGAATAAGATTCTGGAGAAGGTTGGCGAAGAAGCGACAGAAGTGATTCTTGCGGCGAAAGATATGAACCAACCCGGCGCCAAGGATGCGCTGGTCAATGAGGTTGCTGACCTTTGGTTCCATAGCCTGGTCATGTTGTCTCATCTCGATCTGGATCATGCCGCTGTGCTCGATGTACTCAATTCACGGATGGGACTGTCTGGACTGGCAGAAAAAGCCGCGCGAAAGCGCCATAATGCTGGCTCGGAAAACGCTTAACTGCAGGGAGAATGACAATGGGCCTTGGCGGAATCAGTATCTGGCAACTCCTCATAATTCTGGCGATTGTCGTGATGCTCTTTGGCACGTCACGCCTGCGCAACATCGGGAGTGACCTCGGCAGCGCCATTCGGGGCTTTCGCGACAGCATGAGCAAAGACGATGCGTCTGGCGACAGCGAGAGCGCGAATGCGGCACGCAAGGAGCAGGACTCCGACAAACCTGCCGGCTAACCGAGACCGCCTGTCATGTTTGATATCGGCTTTGCCGAGATACTGCTGATCGGAGTCGTCGGGTTACTCGTGGTCGGCCCAGAGCAGCTTCCCGGCGCAGTGCGCACCACCATGGCCTGGATCAATCGCTTTCGCCGCAGTTTCGATCAAATTCGTACCGAAGTGCGTCGCGAATTGCACAACGATGAAGTGATGCAAAAATTGCGCGAGGAGTCGCGACAGTTGGAGCAAGAGGTCCGCGCCACCACGCGCGCGGTGGGTGCGGAACTGGAATCTATCGATTCATTGGATGCCGCGCCAGCGCGCCCAGACCGCGGCGGCGATCCCGAACCTGCCGCTGAGCAGGCTGGCGCTATCGCCGATGGACCAGAAAAGACCTCAGCGTCGCAATGAGTGAACCCACCGACCAAGACCCGCCCATGTCGCTGGTCGCGCATCTCACCGAGCTCCGGGATCGGTTGCTGCGGGCTGTATTGGCAGTGCTCGTTGGTTTTATTGTGCTATTTCCTTTCGCCAACGAAATTTATGGCTTTGTCTCGGCGCCCTTGAGAGAGCTGATGCCCGAGGGTTCCACCATGATTGCCACCGGCGTGGCGTCGCCATTTCTCACGCCCTTTAAGCTCAGCCTAGTGCTCGCTATATTTATGGCGATACCGGTGATTCTGTATCAAATATGGGGCTTTGTTGCGCCGGGGCTTTATCAAAAAGAAAAGCGGATCGCCCTGCCGCTGCTCGCCTCTAGCGTTTTGTTGTTCTACGCCGGAGCGCTCTTCGCCTACTTCGTTGTATTTCCGTTGATCTTTGCCTTTTTCACCAGCGTGGGCCCAGAAAGCGTTCAGGTAATGACTGACATTAACAGCTATCTCGACTTTGTCCTGAAGCTGTTTCTGGCGTTTGGTATCGCCTTTGAAATGCCTATCGCGGCTGTCATCCTGATTTGGACGGGCGTCACCACCGCCGAATCACTGTCACAGAAACGCCCCTACATCATTGTCGGATGTTTCGTGTTTGGCATGTTGCTCACCCCGCCGGACGTGATTTCGCAGTCGCTGCTGGCGATCCCAATGTGGCTCTTATTTGAGCTCGGCGTGTTCTTCGGTCGCCTGCTGGAACCGTCTCGCACATAGGCAACGAATGGATTGACCGAGCGGTGGCCTGTTGCTTTTGTTGGGCGAAGACGATCTTTTTGCTCCCCGTCCGCGTAGACTGCGATCTGGCGCAGCGGATCCCTTTGCAGCTGCCAGCCCTCGATTTAATTTACCAGCCAACCGGATAACGACTGCGTGACGGAAGCCGTACAGACCACATCATCGACGGAGTCGCCCAACACAGAGACGCCGAACAGTCGTCCGCCGGCGCGCAGTAAGTCGCTGGCACCTCTCACCCAACTGCTTGGCTTTTTATGGCCCCACAAAGGCCGGCTCATTGCTGCCAGCGTCGCACTGGTGTTCACCGCAGGTGCGCAACTTGGGCTAGGCTACGGCGTGAAGGTCCTGATTGACGAGGGGTTCACGGGGGCAGACCCCGCTGGGCTTTATAAGGCAGTCTCCCTCATGCTGGTCATCGGATTGGCGATGGCCTGTGGCGCAATGATCCGCTTTTATCTGGTTTCCTGGCTGGGGGAACGTGTGAGTGCCGATCTCCGCAGCGCCGTCTTCAATAATTTGGTGCATCTACAACCGAGCTACTTTGAGACCAACCATTCCGGCGAGATCATGTCTCGCCTCACTACTGACACCACGCTGCTGCAAACTCTGATTGGCAGTTCTGTCAGCTTGGCGGTCCGCAATGCCCTCACGCTGACCGGGGCGCTGACGCTAATGGTGATTACCAATCTCAAGCTCAGCCTGGTGATACTGATCGCGGTACCTGTAACCCTGCTGCCTATCCTTATTTTCGGTCGTCGCGTGCGCAACCTGTCCAACAAGAGCCAGCAAAGCATTGCCGAGGTAGGCAGTCATGCCGGCGAAATTTTTCAGTCGATCAAAGTGGTGCAGAGCTTTAATCGGGAAGCGGCGGAGAAAACTGCGTTTGGGCACGACGTAGAACAGGCTTTTACGGTTGCGCGTGCACGCGTATTCCAGCGCGCGCTCCTCACCGGCTTTGCCATCTTCCTGCTGATGGGTGGCATGGTCGGCATGATGTGGTCTGGCGGAGTCGACGTGATTGAGGGGCGTATGACCGGTGGCGAGCTGGGCGCCTTTGTTTTTTATGCGGTCATGGTGGGGACCGCCTTCGCCACGTTGTCAGAGGTATGGGGCGATCTGCAACGCGCGGCGGGCGCCGCAGAACGCCTGATGGAGTTGCTACAGGAACAGCCCAATATCCCCGATACCGGAACAACCAAGCCAGAGCTAGGGGAAGCCCTGCGCTTTGCCGATATTACCTTTGCCTACCCGAGCCGACCTGACACACCGGCGCTGCATCACTTCGATCTCAGCATCACGCCCGGCGAGTCCGTCGCGCTGGTGGGCCCATCGGGTGCCGGCAAATCGACCGTCTTTGAGCTCATGCTACGCTTTTACGATCCCGGCGAGGGTGCACTCTTTTACGGCAATACCCCGTTACGCGACGTTCCGTTACAAGACTGGCGAGCCAAAATCGCGCTCGTCCCGCAGCAGCCGACGCTCTTCTCCGGCACCATATTCAGCAACATTGCCTATGGCGTCACTGCGCCCGATCAAGAAGCGGTAGAACGGGCGGCGACCATGGCGCATGCGCATGAATTTATTGCGGCGCTCCCTGAAGGCTACCAAAGCGATCTGGGAGCTCAGGGGGTCAGACTCTCGGGCGGACAACGCCAACGGATTGCATTGGCACGGGCGATACTGGCAGACCCCGAGCTATTACTGCTCGATGAAGCCACCAGCGCGCTCGATACAGAGAGCGAATGGCATGTGCAGCAAGCGTTGGCTGACATCATGCGCGAGCGCACGACCATCATTATCGCTCACCGACTCTCCACGGTGATCAACGCCGATCGCATCGTGGTGATGGATCGCGGTAAGGTCATTGATAGCGGCCGCCACGAAGCACTCATCGCTCGATGCGATCTCTACCAACGCCTGGCAAGCCTCCAATTTCAATCTACAGAGAAGGCACCAGGACATAGCGCGTGAGTCGTATCGGTCCACGCCCCTTTCTGCGCCATTTCGAATAAAACTCCCGGGCATAAAAAACCCCGCAGAAGCGGGGTTTTTTATGTATTGCGCGCTTAGCTGAACTCGCGAATCAGGCCGCCAATGCTCTCCTTGGCATCGCCAAAAAGCATGCGGGTGTTGTCCTTGTAGAACAGCGGATTCTCGATACCGGCAAAACCCGACGCCATTGATCGCTTCAGCACAAATACGGTACGCGCATCTGCCACGTTAATCACAGGCATACCGTAGATCGGCGAAGACTCTACCTCACGCGCTGCGGGGTTCACCACGTCATTCGCGCCGATCACTATCGCCACATCGACCATCTCCATACGGGGATTGATCTCATCCATCTCCAGCAGCTGATCGTAGGGCACGTCGGCTTCGGCCAGCAGCACATTCATGTGACCCGGCATACGACCCGCCACCGGGTGGATACCGAAGTTCACTTCACAGCCGTTGTTCTCCAAAAGCTCTGTCAACTCCTTGACCACGTGCTGGGCTTGCGCCACCGCCATACCGTATCCGGGAATGATCGCGACGTTGGTTGCCGCCTCGAGCACGTAATAGGCGTCTTCGACCGAGATTGGCTTGATCTCGCCTTCCACCACGGTCTCTTCACTGGACACGCTGGCAAAGCCGGAGAACAACACATTAGACAGCGAGCGGTTCATCGCCTTGCACATGATCTGGGTCAAAATAATGCCCGAAGCACCTACCAGCGAGCCTGCCACGATCAGCGCGTTGTTGTTGATGGCAAAACCCGCGGCACAGGCCGCTAACCCCGAATAGGAGTTCAACAACGAAATCACCACTGGCATATCGGCGCCGCCGATCGGGATGACCGCCATAATGCCGAAAAGGAGCGCCAGACCGATCACCATGTAGAGCCAGTTGGGGTCTGTGGGGTTCATGCAGAACATCGCTGCACCACCCAGAATGCCGAGCACAACCAGCGAATTTACGATCTGCTGGCCGGAGAAGGTAATCGCGCCGCTACCAATCGTCTCGGATAGTTTGCCGTAAGCCACCAAAGAACCCGTCAGGGTCACGCCACCGATCAAGATCGAAAGCACGATAGTGACCAGCGTGAAAACGCCGGCGTCAGGGGACAACGCCGCCCAACCCACCAGCAGTGAGGCAGCACCGCCGAGGCCATTGAACAATGCCACCATTTCGGGCATCGAGGTCATGGCCACCGCTCGAGCCGCGATGGCACCGACCGCGCCCCCTACCACCATACCAGCGGCGATCCAGGTGAAATCCACAATGCCCTGGTCGAGCAGGGCCGCGATGATGGCGACCAGCATACCGATGGCCGACACCATGTTGCCGCGCCGCGCGGTCGCGGGGGACCCCAGCATTTTCAGGCCAAAAATAAACAGGCCCGCTGATATGACGTAACCCAGTTGTGTCATCAATGCAGTCGTCATGATCAGTCCTCCTTCTTCTTGAAGAAGCCAAGCATGCGGTCGGTCACCATGTAACCACCCACTACGTTGATGCTGGCCAGGGTCACGGCACCGACACCCAGCCACATGGCCATATTCTCGCTACCCGTTCCCGCCAGTGCCACCGCGCCCACCACAGTGATACCGGAAATCGCGTTAGCGCCGGACATCAGGGGGGTGTGCAAGGTAGCGGGCACTTTGTTGATGAGCTCAAAGCCGAGGAAGATCGACAGCATCAGGATAAACAGCAAATACTCTGCACCGGACATATCAGTTGCCTCCCTCGATGATGTCTTTGATGGTGGGGTGCACCACAGCACCGCCGTGGGTAATGACACATCCCGGAAGAATGTCGTTCTCGAGGTCCAGCACAAACTGCTTGCCCTCCTCGTCCCAAGTATCTTCCACCAGATTAAACATGTTGCTTGCGTACATCTGGGTTGCATCCCGTGGCGCCAGATTGGCCAGGTTTGCGGTACCGACGATAGTCACGCCATTGACATCAACCACCTGATCGGGGACCGAACCCTCGACGTTACCGCCGGTCTCGGCCGCCATATCAACAATCACTGAGCCCGGCGCCATGCCTGCCACCATGTCAGCGGTAACCAACACGGGCGGCTTCCGACCAAACACCTGAGCGGTAGTAATGACCACATCGGATTCGGCGATCACGGCTTTCTGCGCCTGCCTTTGTAGCTCTACCTGCTCCGGCGTCAGTTCTTTTGCGTAGCCGTCCTGCGTCTGCCCGGTGTCTCCCAGATCTATCTCGAGGAACTTGGCACCGAGGGACTGTACTTGTTCTGCCACCACTGGGCGGGTATCAAAGGCTGTCACCCGAGCGCCGAGTCGCTTGGCGGTGGCAATGGCCTGTAAGCCCGCTACCCCGGCACCAATGATGAATACCTTGGCTGGCTTTAAGGTCCCCGCGGGGGTCATCATCATTGGCATAATCCTAGGCATGTACTGCGCCGCGAGCATCACCGCCACATAACCGGCAAGGTTGGCCTGAGAGCTCAGCGCGTCCATTTTTTGACTCCGCGTGGAGCGTGGGATCATCTCCATGCTCACCGCGGTCACGTTCTGGCTCGCAAACGCCTTGATCAGGTCTTTCTCGTTAAAAGGGTCCAGATAGGAAACATGAATACAGCCGGCTTTGAGCTGACTGATCTCGTCAATCTCCGGCTTGCGCAGCCTGAGCACCATGTCGGCGCCCGCCAACAAAGCCGCTCGATCCGAACCGATGCTCGCACCGGCAGCTTCGTAGTCTGCGTCGCTGATACCGGCTCCAACGCCAGCACCTGCTTCGATGACCACATCCGCGCCGAGCCGCACCAACTTTTTAACCGTTTCAGGAGTCGCGGAGACGCGATTCTCTCCCGGCTGGGTTTCACAGGGTATGACTAATTGCATAGTGAAGTTCGCCTGATTTTTGGGACCACCGTGATCCCGGTTTTTGTTAGAAATCCAGTCGGCTGATGGCAGCGGAGTGTCGCTTGGCAGAAGCGGCATCCCTCAGCACCACTGGGGACGAGTCGGTGAAAGAATCAGCCCGCGCGGAGTTTCAGAAGCGGGTTGAGCCAGCGGTGTCGCAAGCGCGTAAAGCGCAAAGGCGCATCGAGCACCGCGAGACAAATGCATTCTTCGCCTTCCAACGCGACCGGGGTGTGCTTGTCCCACCCCTCCCGAACCAAAAAATCACCCGGGTGATATTCACCGCTCTCATCGGCAAAACCACCCTGCAGAACCAGCGTCATCTCGCTGCCCCCATGAGTGTGTTCAGGAATACGGCCACCTGCAGCAATGCGATATAGCGCAAACTCATGCTGCGGGTCACCGGTTTTCAAATAGCTGATGCTGAGCGACTGGGTCACGCGCTTCCACACCAAGTCAGCGTAATCGCCGTTGATCAGCCGATCGAGCAAGCCGGGCAGTTGCGTGTCCGAGGCCTCGCTACGGGCGTAACGCAATGGCTCTGGGTCTTCCAGACGCGCCAGCACTCTATCCAGTACAGAATCCCCTACCGGTACGGGATCCAGCTGCTCAAAATGAGAGCCGCCAACGTCCTCTAACCGCTCGGTCAGGTGCCGACAGCGCTGACAATAGCTGAGATGGGCAGCAACGCAGGCGGATTGTGCAACGGGCAACACCCCTGCCGCGTGCTCAGTTAAAAAATCTGTAGAGGGGTGATGGCGCACCATGACTGACTATTCCAAACCGATTAACTTTACGATCTGATTACGACACCGGGACGCAAACGGTTTACTCCGCTGTGACGTAAAAACTGTGACATTCTGGACCCCCGACGCCATCTTGCTTACGCCTCCATTAAGCCCTGCAGCTTCTGGATTGCCAGGCGAACCCGGGATTTGACCGTTCCCAGAGGCAAATCGAGCTCGGCAGCCGCCTCGGAGTGGGATTTGCCCTCCATATAAACCTTGCCGAGAATTTGCGCTTGATCCGGGGGTAGATCACCCATCAACTCTCGCACTCGCTCGCTGCCACGCCGGGTGTGCAGCACAACGAATGACTCCTCTTCTTCGCTTTCGAGCTCGAAATCGTCAGATGCGAGGGGGGTATCAAATTTCTGCAGACGCCGAAACATATCGGTACGGCAGTTCCGTGCAATGGTATAGACCCAGGTGGAAGCCGCTGCTTTCTCTGGATTGAACCCGCCCGCTTTTTGCCACACCTTGAGCATGACCTCCTGCACCAGTTCGTCAGCATGGGTCGCGGAAAGGCTAGAACCTGACAGGGCAAATGCTTTGATCAACGGCGCAAAATGCCGAAAAAACCGGGTAAATGCACCCCTATCCTGACTGTTGCCAATCAGTACCAACGCTTCACTCCACTCGTCCGTTCTACGACCGGTCGGCGCGTTCCACTTTCCACTGCCGTTGGCGACGGGTGAGGTGCCAGGGTCTGTTTTTTCCATCATTGAAAAAACCTTGGATCCGGAGCGGTAGCATACACATTGCAGGACCGGCTTAACACCTCGTGATCCCAGAGATTTCGCCCATGAATTGACGTCGCTAACCGCTGATCCGCGCTCCCTTAGCGCCCGTAACAGCAATAACCTTGCTTTTGTCTGGGGACCGGAGGTCTACCGGCAGTGAACATTGCAGTCATAGGAGCGGGCATCTCCGGGCTGGGATGCGCTTACCGGCTGGTCCAAAGAGGCCACCGCGTCGAAATTTTTGAGGCCCGAGATCGGATCGGGGGCCACACGGCTACCTATGACGTTCAAGTGGGCACCCGTCGCTTTTCCATCGACACGGGTTTTATCGTCTACAACGACCGGAACTACCCCAACTTGATCCAATTGTTCAAGGAGCTGGGGGTCGCGAGTAAAGAGACCTCCATGGGATTCTCGGTCTGTGACGAGGCGTCAGGACTGGAGTACGCAGGCAACAATCTGAACACACTGTTCGCGCAGCGCGGTAATCTGTTATCACCCAGTTTTCTCGGCATGATCCGGGAAATCCTCCGTTTTAAT
Source organism: Halieaceae bacterium (assembly GCA_008081075.1). Classification (GTDB taxonomy): domain Bacteria; phylum Pseudomonadota; class Gammaproteobacteria; order Pseudomonadales; family Halieaceae; genus Luminiphilus. Next base: position 24,270 of record VMDB01000041.1, on the reverse strand, counting down.
AAGCTGGCAATTGCGGATCTGGACAGTGGGCGGCTACCCCAGGACCAAACCCTGGGGGAATATTTGTCCCGTCATGGTTTCAGTGCGCATTTCAGTCGCAGCTACTTGCTTGCCATGACCTCGGCAATTTGGTCAGCAGATTTCGAGGATGCACAAGACTTCCCCGTTGAGTTTTTTATTCGTTTCTTCCGCAATCATGGCTTGCTCTCGCTAACAAATCGGCCCCAGTGGCGGGTCGTGGAAGGCGGAAGCCGGGAGTATCTGACGCCGTTAACCCAGCGATTTGCCGACCACATTCGTACGCGTATGCCGGTCGCCAAAATCTTGCGGCCGCCGGGGCGGCCCGTCACCGTTCATTTCACCAATGGACTGGTGCGCGAATTCGATGAAGTGGTCGTTGCCACCCACTCCAACGATGCGCTAACCCTGTTGGGGGATGCTACCGACGCTGAGCGATCCGTACTGGGCGCACTGCCCTATCGTGACAACGAAGTCATCCTGCACACCGACACGCGATTACTGCCCAAGATCCAACGGGCATGGTCGAGCTGGAATTATCGGTTAAAACCCGGTAATGGCCGTGCCACGGTCACATACAACATGAACATTTTGCAGGGGCTCGATGCTCCTGAGACGTTTTGTGTGACACTCAACGACACGGCTTCAATCAATCCTCACCGGATTTTGGGGCGCTTTAATTACGCGCATCCCCAATTCACACTGGCAGGTATGCAGGCGCAGCAGCGCTGGGCGGATATCAACGGACAAAACGGAACATGGTTTTGCGGCGCATACTGGCAGAACGGGTTTCACGAAGACGGATTGAGCAGCGGACTCAGGGTTGCCGAGAGTCTCTGTGCCGCGCGCCAGATGGCAGCATGACCGCCAGACTGTACTCGGGAACGCTGCGGCACGCCCGATACACACCAAAACAACACGCCTTTACCTACAAAGTGTTCATGCCCTTCGTAGAGCTGGAAACGCTATCAGAACTGACCGAGCGGCTACCAATGTGGTCCGCTCGCCGCTGGGCACCTGCGCGCTTTCTCAGGAGAGATTTTTTAGGTCCTGAAACGATGCCGTTGGCGGACGCTGTTCGGCAGAGAATTTATGAGGAAACCGGCGAGCGCCACGAAGGCCCCATTTATTTGCTGGCAAACTGGCGCTACTTTGGATACCAGAACAACCCCATCGCAGTTTATTACTGCTACGACAAGCCCGGGGGGCGGTTGCGATACGTGGTTGCCGAGGTGACCAATACCCCTTGGGGTGAACGGCATAGTTACGTCCTCGAAGCGCCTGCCAATGCGGGCCCGCTGGTCACAGAGTTTGACAAAGCGCTGCATGTCTCGCCATTCAACCCCATGAACATGACCTATCGTTGGTACAGCGACAGCCCCGACGACTCATTGGCGATTCAGATCGCGCTCTTTCAGGATAACGAAAGAATCTTCGATGCGGTCTTATCGCTCTCTGCCGAACCCCTCACGGCACGTTCAGCGGTGCGCACCATACTGTGCTACCCGCTGATGACGCTGAAGGTAGTGGTGGGTATTTACTGGGAGGCCTTGCGCCTGTTTCTCAAAGGCGTCAGCCTGCATGCTCATCCGAAGCGATCGCATTAACGTACTCGAGGAATCCACGAGCCACCATTAAGAGGTGCCCCATGAGCGAATACAGTGTCAAAAATATCGCGAAGTTACCGCTGCTTTTTCCCGAAAAAAACGGCGGCCTGGCAAAGTCGTTTATGTGGAAAGTACTGGGCAAATTGCAAGTGGGGTCACTCACGCTCAGGGAGGGAAACGAAACCAAGGTCTTTGGTTCGGTGACCGATGTCTCTGCGCCCCACGCAGAGGTACATGTTCATGACACTGATCTGTATCGGCGCATCCTGACCGGCGGCAGTATCGCCGCTGGCGAAACCTTTATTGAGGGCATGTGGAGCAGCCCGGATCTCACCGCGGTCACCCGCGCTTTCAGCGCCAACATGGCGATGCTGGAAGCCCTGTCAGATAAGCAGAACCCGCTGGCCAGGCTCGCCCTAAAAGTCAGCCACTGGGCCCGCCGCAATACCTCCTCCCGATCGCGGGAAAATATCTCGGCGCACTACGATTTGGGGAATGATTTCTTTTCGCTGTTTCTCGATCCCAGCATGATGTACTCCTCCGCGGTATTTCCCTCTCCCGATAGCGATCTGGCCGAAGCTTCTCAGCACAAGTTGCGGCTGATCTGTGAAGATCTAGAGCTCAAAGCCGAGGACCATCTTGTCGAAATAGGCACGGGTTGGGGTGGTATGGCCATCTTCGCGGCAGAGCAGTACGGATGTCGGGTCACCACCACCACCATCTCGCGGGAGCAATATGACTACACCGTTGAGGCGGTAGCGCGCAAAGGCCTGGATAGCCAGATTACGGTGTTATTCGATGACTACCGGGATCTCAAGGGGCAATACGACAAGCTGGTTTCGATCGAGATGATAGAGGCAGTGGGGCATCAGTTTTACGACACCTACTTCGAAAAAATCAGTCATCTGCTCAAGCCCCATGGCAAGGCAGTGATTCAGGCGATTACGATTACCGAGCAACGCTACGAGCAGGCTCGAGACTCAGTCGATTTCATCAAGCGCTATATTTTCCCGGGCGGCTGCCTGCCCTCGCTCACCGTCATCAGTGACGCGCTGTCCCGCGTTACCGATATGCAAATGAGTCACCTCCGCGATATTGGGCGCGACTACGCTGACACGCTCAAAGTGTGGCATCACTGCTTTCTCGATAAACTCGATCAAGTCAAAGCGATGGGCTTTGACGAGCGCTTTATCCGCATGTGGCGCTACTACCTGAGCTATTGCGAAGGAGGCTTTCGGGAGCGCATTATCGGGACCTACCAAATCACCATGACCAAGCCGGGTTATCGCCCCGACTGAAGACCTGCCTATGCTGCTGTCCCTCGCACCGATCGGCCTATTAGTTGCACTGCTATCGGCGTCGGTTGCCCTATTTGGGTCGGATGCATCGTATGGCCCGAATCAGGTCGCACTGATTATTGGGGCCGCAGCAACCATGCTTGTCGGTTGGTATCGTGGGATGAGCTGGCAAGCCATTCAAGACGGCATGGTGGGAGCAATTACCGTCTCCATCATGCCCATGATGATCCTGCTCTCGGTCGGCGCTCTGATCGGCAGCTGGATGATCAGCGGTACCGTACCCGGAATGATCTATTACGGCGTTCAGTTGCTGAATCCAGGTTGGTTTTACGCCGCCTCGGCACTGATCTGTGCACTGGCCTCGCTCAGTCTGGGCAGCTCCTGGACGGTCGCCGGAACGCTCGGCGTGGGGCTTATGGGCATTGCGACCACCTACGGACTCTCTCCGGCTATCACCGCAGGTGCCATCATTTCAGGGGCCTACTTCGGCGACAAACTGTCACCCCTGTCGGACACCACGAATCTGGCTGCGGCTGCCGTGGGCGTTGACCTATTCGAGCACATCAAAAATATGCTCTGGACTACCCTGCCCGCATTTTTGCTGGCGCTCCTTGTGTTCTCGATGGTGGGCAGTGACGGCGCCGCCACCCCAGAGAACATTGCGGAGATTCGTTCGGCACTGGCGTCGCAATTTTCCCTGTCACCCTGGGTGCTCTCACCTCTGGTGTTGATGCTGTTCCTGATCTACCTCAAAGTGCCTGCCTATCCCGCCATTCTTCTCTGTACGCTTTCGGGCACGCTTTATGCGGCATGCTTCCAACCCGAAGTCGTAAGGGCCATGGCCATAGCCGCGCACCCCGAGACTCCCGCACCCCTGATACAGGGGCTGTGGATGGCGCTGTTTTCAGGGTACCAGTCACCGCCCGAGCTGGGCGCTTTGAGCCAACTACTCGACAAGGGCGGGTTGGCCAGCATGCTCAATACCATTTTTCTGATTCTGACCGCCATGACCTTTGGGGGCATGCTCGAGAGCACCGGTATTCTTCGCCAGCTCCTCAACGCCGTGCTACGCGGCGTTAAACGCACGGGCGATCTGATTCTGGCCACTGTCGGTGGCGGCGTGATCACCAACGTACTCGCCGCAGATCAATTTCTGGCCATAACCTTACCGGGGCGCCTGTTCACGCCGGCTTTCGACGAGCGCAATATCAACCGGTTGAGCCTGTCACGCACCTTGGAAGATTCTGCCACCCTCACCTCCGTCTTGGTGCCCTGGAACACCTGTGGTGCCTTCATGGCCGCCACTTTGGGCGTCGCAACTCTCGAGTATGCGCCCTATGCCCTGTTCAATCTGATCTGTCCTGTGCTGGCCATTGTGTTTGGCTACGCGTTAATCGCTCAACCACCGCCAGTGGCGCGCGCGGCCCCATGAGCTGGGATCACCCAGACCCTTTCGTGATGACTTTTAAGGTCAGCGAAGCACACATTGACGCTCTGGCGCACACCCGAAATACCCATTACGTGGAATGGTGCATGGACGCTGCCTGGGCCCACACCACGGCACTGGGCCTTGGTGCAGCCGACTACCAGCGGCTGGATCGCGCAATGGCGCTGACCCACGCCGAGTACGACTACCTCCGTGCCACCCGCGCCGGCGACGCCCTGAGGGTGGGCACCTGGATCACCGACTGGCGCAGCAAACTCAAAATGACGCGCCAACTACAAATTATTTGTCAGCAAACAAACGTCACGGTCTTTCGCGGTAAGCTCGAGTTCGTCTGTATCGAGATCTCGACCGGTCAACCGAAAAAGCCACCCCGTGAATTTATCGATATTTATACGCCAGCGTTGGTCAAGAAAGCGTGAACTTGCAGCGGCGCCTTGCGGCGACACAGCTTATGCCCGCGACCAGTCGAAACTGATTACCTCAGATAAGCTGTCAGCGCCTAGCTGAAGCGCAAGCAGACGATCCACCCCCAGCGCCACTCCGGCACAATCGGGAAGGCCTGAATCCTGAGCGGCCAAGAGTCTCTCGTCCGGCACGCGCTCGACCAAGCCCCGCTGTCGACGCACGGCATTGTCCGCGGCGAATCGCGCCCGCAAAGCGTCCGCATCACTCTGCTCCCAGTAGCCATTGGCCACCTCTATGCCATCGACATAGCACTCAAAGCGCGCTGCGACAGCTCGCCCTTGCACCGAAATGAGCCGTGACAGGGCTGACTGTGAGGGAGGGAAATCAGTGACGAACACGATCCCGGCATCTCTTAACGTGGGTTCAATACAGTGGCTCATCAGCAGATCCAGCAAGCCGTCACCATCAAGGCCGTCGGGGACGTTCCCTACATGGGACGCCGCCAACGCCGCCAGCTGTGCCTCATCAACTTCATCATTTAGGGGGTCGACCCCCAGAACGCGCTGAAACAACGCGGCATAGGGCCATACCTGCCACCCGGTTCGGTCGAGCACTTCGCCAACCAAGTCGGCTACCTCGCGCATGAGGGCCGCGTGATTCCAGCCCAACCGGTACCATTCCAACAAGCTGAATTCGGGATTATGCCGGCGCCCAGACTCCCCCTGACGAAAAGCTCTCGCCACCTGATAAATGTCACCCGCGCCAGCTGCAATCAGACGTTTCATGGCGTATTCCGGGGAAGTTTGCAGAAACCGCTGGGGCTCCTGCGGCGAGGCCCCGGCAATGCACAGGGCGTCAATCGCAGGATCCGTCACGGTAGCGAAACTGATCTGAGGCGTTTCGACCTCCAACACGGCGCGAGCGGCAAAAAAAGCTCTCAGTTGCTGAAGCAGCGAGGCTCTCGCGGCGAGGGCGTCGAGCGAGGCAGAGGGTTGCCAATCGCTCACGGCGTTAACTTTTGCTGGCGCGACTCACATATTCACCGGTTCGCGTATCAACCCGGATCGACTCACCTTCGGTAATGAACAGCGGCACCCGGACAACCGCACCGGTGCTGAGGGTGGCGGGTTTGCTGCCGCCCTGAGCCGTATCGCCCTTCAAACCGGGATCCGTCTCTGTAATCTCCAGCTCGATGAAATTAGGGGGGGTTACCGCCAGAGGCGAGCCGTTATACAAGGTGATTTCGTAACGCTCCTGCTCCTTGAGCCATTTTCCAGTGTCACCCACTGCGTCACGATCTGCGCTGTACTGCTCGTAGGTAGACGGATCCATGAAGTACCAGAATTCGCCATCGGTATAGGAATACTCGAGATCGACATCCATTACGTCGGCCCCTTCGAGGCTGTCGCCAGACTTGAAGGTGCGTTCCCATACGCGACCCGTCTTGAGATTGCGTAACTTGACGCGATTGAAAGCCTGCCCCTTTCCCGGTTTGACGAATTCGTTCTCAAGAATAGAACAGGGCTCACCATCCAGCATGACCTTTAGGCCGGGCTTGAATTCATTGGTTGAAAAATTTGGCATCGCGAACAACCTGAGTATGAAAAGCGCGATGATACCGCAGGCCCATCACCGGGAACACTTTCATGCCCTTATTCCGCGCCGAATTCACCCTCGCTGCCTAGCAAATAACAGAGGCCATCGAGGCCGCCATAGGTGACCTCAATCGGACTCGCAGCGCGCACCGCCGGCTTGGCGTGGAATGCGACGCCCATGCCCGCAAGTGCCATCATCGAGAGATCATTTGCGCCGTCGCCCACGGCGATGGACTGCTCGACGTCGATACCCAGCCGGTCAGCCAACGCCTGCAAAGCCATGGCCTTGTGCTCCCGATTCACAATGGGAGGGATAACCGCGCCCGTCACAATACCTCCCTGGATTTCAAGTGCGTTCGCGACAACCTCGTCGAAGCCAAAATCCTGCTGCAAGCGTCTAGCGATTGGCAGGAACCCCCCGGAAAAAATCGCAAGCGTCATCCCCCTCGCCCGCAAAGTCGTCGTCATCTCACGCAAGCCCGCCTTAATTGGCAGCCGATCAGCCAGGACATCCACCGCTTCTGCATTGAGGCCTTTGAGCAAAGCGAGACGGGTGCGAAAGCTTTCGTCAAAATCAACCTCCCCGCGCATGGCGCTTGCCGTAATGGCGGCAACCTCGTCGCCGACCCCCGCGACGGCCGCCAACTCATCGATCACTTCACAATCAATGAGCGTTGAATCCATGTCGAATACCGCTAATCGATAGCGGCGGGTGCGCACTGCGCGGGGCTGCAGAGCCAGATCAACTCGGTGCTGGTCCGACAGACCTCTCAGGCGCTGGGAAAGACCGGCTTCATCACGGCAATCAATCCAGAAGTTATGCACGGCGGGGGGTGCAGATAGCGTTACAGGCACCGGCATCGCACGACGCTCCAGGACCGCACCGCCAGCCGCCTCAACCGCTTGCTCAACCGATTTTAGTTCAAATGGAGTACCACTCGGCACCATTAACACGATGACATGCGTCGCGCCGTTCAAGAATCACCTATTCCTGTCATTTGAAAGATAGATTGCGACGTTGTCACAACAGCCGCGGCCATGAAGTTTATACTGAACGCCGTGGTCATGGAGACACGAAGTGAAACCCATCTTGCGACGATTACGCCACCAACCCCTGTCTTACCAACTCGCTTTGGTGGCTGCGGGATGTTGCCTACTCGCGACGCTAATATTGGTCGCGGTCGCCGCGCAGTCTACCCAATCGATCTTGAACGCGACGCTTAACGAGCACGCAGAGGCCGCTGTCGCCAACCTCGGACTTCGAGCGGGGACCGAGTTGGCATCCGAAGACCGACTGGGACTGGCAACTGCGCTGCAGTTTTATACAGACCAAAGCCTGTTTTCGGGCGCCAGAGCGCTCGATATCGAGGGCAATGAGCTCGCTGTGGCGGGCACAATTGCAAGCCGCGGCTCGCGCTACAATCATCACATCCTGATTGATGGCGACACAGCGGGATCGGTAGAGCTGTACCTTGATTTGACCCCGCAATTGGCCGCCAGGGAGACCCTGGTGTGGGGACTGATCGCACTGGCGGCGCTGCTGAGCACTGCCGTGTTCGCTATTACGCGACCCATGGGTCAGCGACTGGCAAGCGACATCAGCGCAGCTGTAGCGCAGTTGGATGCGATCTCCGACGAATCATCAGTCTCGGTCAACGAGGTGCTCAAGCTCCGGGACAGTATCAATGCTCTCCCGCTTGACCTACTCAAGTCGCAGAACCTGTCCCAACCCGATGACGACCACTATCGCGATACCGCCATTCTGTGCATTTCTCTAAAGCACTTGCCCGGGTACCTCGACACTTTGGATGACAGCCGATTGCAGGCATATGTGGGGTTATTGCATCGCGTCGCTTTCGGTAGCGCCGGCTTCTACGGAGGTGAGCTGTCAGTAATCAGGCAGTTTGGCCTCGCCATCTATTTTTCCGGATCCCACTCCATCGGTTCGCCGGTGCTGCGGGCGGCGAGTTGTGCCTGGCTATTGTCCCAGGCTGCGGTACTGGCAGAAAAAACGGAACGTCTGTCTTTCACACCGGGATTGGCGATCGGCGTCAGTGAGTTGGGCCGGGGAGACGCTGAAGACATTTATCCGGGCCTGTACATCCAAGCGACGCTCGATGACCTGCTCGAGTTATCACGTCAGGATGTAGACGCCATTTTACTCTCGTCGCGAGCTGCGGAGGATGAAGGGTTGACCTCTCGCATGGGGATCGACGTTATTGATGAAAAATGGATGGCGCTGGGCGACATCAGCAGTCGCCACATGGATTTACTCGCCCGCCAGCTAACCCTCTTACGCCGGGTCATTACACCGGCAGACCCAGATAGTCCTCAGGGTTTCCTGCCGTTTTAAAGTTACGAGTCGCTAACCACCGCGACGTGACTCACCCGCTGATATCCCTTAGGTAATTTGCTACCGCGTCGCCCTCTCTCACCCTTGAAGTGCTCGAGCTCGGACCATTTGAAGTTGCGGTAGTGGCCGCCAGAAGTGACCTGCAGCGTGTCACCCTCGGAGACAACACATAGGCCGACAACGAACTCCTCGCGAGCGGCTGCCCGTGCGGAGGGGATACCAATTAACTTGTTACCTTTGCCCCGCGCCAGCTCTGGCACGTCGCTGAGCGGGAACACCAGCATTCGTCCCTCGTTAGTTGCAACAGCCACCCAGCACTCCGAGACACCGGATATTGCCGCTGGTGACAGCACACGGGCATTCTTGGGCAGTGTCAGCAACGCCTTGCCGGCCTTGTTCTTGGCTTGCAACTGCGCAAATTGCACAACAAAGCCGTATCCGGCATCACTGGCGAGCAGGAAGCGATCTCCCTCCTGCCCGGTCAACAACCCCTCAAAGGTCGCTCCCGATGGCGGGTTGATACGGCCCGTCAACGGCTCCCCTTGCCCCCGCGCAGAAGGCAGCTGATGCGTGGGGATGGTATAGGCTCGACCGGTAGAATCCAAAACCACCGTCGGTAAATTCGACTTGCCCTTGGCCGCAAACCGAAAACCGTCTCCGGATTTGTAGCTCAGCGCCGTCGGATCAATATCGTGTCCTTTCGCCGCCCGAATCCAACCCTTCTCTGACAGGACGATGGTCAGGGGATCCGCGGTGGTGAGCTCCAGCTCGCTGAAGGCCCTCGCCTCCTCACGGATCATCAGCGGCGACTTACGCGCATCGCCATGGGCCGCCACCACGTCATTGAGCTCGCGCTTGATCAGTGTTTTCAATCGCGCCTCACTACCGAGGGTCTTCTTCAGAGCGTCGCGCTCAGCGGCCAATTCATCCTGCTCGCCGCGGATTTTCATCTCCTCAAGCTTGGCCAGATTCCTCAACTTGAGGTCAAGGATCGCCTCCGCCTGGGTATCGGTGATCTTGAACGCCCCGATCAGTGCAGGTTTGGGTTCGTCCTCCTCACGGATAATCCGAATCACCTCATCGATGTTAAGAAAAGCGATGAGGTAGCCATCAAGGATATGGAGTCGCCTTTCGACACGGTCGAGCCTGTAGGCCAGGCGGCGTTTAACCGTGGCCTTTCGGAAGTGCAGCCACTCCTTGAGAATCGTGAGCAACGACTTGACGCTAGGTCTGCCGTCGATACCGATAACGTTCAGATTGACTCGATAGGTGCGCTCAAGGTCTGTGGTCGCAAAAAGGTGACTCATCACAGCGTCCACTTCGATGCGGTTGGAACGCGGCACCAGCACCAATCGCGTCGGATGCTCATGGTCTGATTCGTCGCGCAGATCGGCAACCATCGGCAGTTTGCGCGCCTGCATCTGGGCGGCAATCTGCTCCAGCACCTTGGCACCCGAAACCTGATAGGGCAGCGCATAAATGACAACCGCTCCATCTTCCACAGTATAGGCGGCACGCACTCTGAGGGCGCCGCGGCCCGTCTCATAAAGGGCTAACATTTCATCGGCAGGCGTCACTATTTCTGCTTCAGTCGGGAAGTCAGGACCCTTGATGAACTGGCATAGGTCAGCGACGCTCGCTTTGGGCGACTCGAGTAAATGAATGGTAGCGGAGACAACCTCCGCGAGATTATGTGGTGGAATATCGGTGGCCATGCCCACAGCGATTCCAGTGGTGCCATTCAGGAGCAGATTGGGCACCTGTGCGGGGAGCACCATGGGCTCGTCCAGCGTCCCGTCGAAGTTGGGTTGCCAATCAACGGTGCCCTGACCGAGCTCTGACAGGAGTACGTCGGCATAGGCGGTCAGGCGCGACTCTGTGTAGCGCATGGCGGCAAAGGATTTGGGGTCGTCGGGAGAGCCCCAGTTACCCTGACCGTCGACCAACGGATAGCGATAAGAGAAATGCTGGGCCATCAACACCATCGCCTCATAGGCAGCGCTATCGCCATGGGGGTGGAACTTACCGATGACATCACCGACGGTACGTGCGGACTTTTTGTATTTGGCGCTGGCTTTGAGGCCCAGCTCGCTCATGGCGTAGACGATGCGTCGCTGCACCGGTTTCAGCCCGTCACCGATGTGCGGCAGGGCACGGTCGAGGATCACGTACATCGAATAGTCGAGGTAGGCTTTCTCGGCGTAATCCTTCAGGGATAGCTGCTCGACATCTGTCGCCGGCTGCATCAAATCTGTCATGGCGTTGAGACTCTCTTCAGGCAGTCAAACGTGCGTTACTGCGGGCTCCTGCAAGCGCGCTATCCTAACGCACCCGGAACTGGAAATACCACGGAGTCAATGATCACATGACCACCGCGACGGACAAGACCGTTGAGGACATACTATGCAAGTGCTGAAAGAGCAAGATCGGCAGGCGCTAACCCAGCGCTGGCGGCATTTCAATGTATTCAGCGTCGCCGAGTGGCATCGGCTGCTGGCCTTGCGCACCGCCATTTTTGTTGTCGAGCAACAATGCCCCTATCAGGAAGTCGACGACAAAGACCCGCTCTGTTGGCATCTCGAACTCCTGCACGACCGGCAACTCATCGGCACATTGCGCGTCGCTCCCCCCGGCGTGAGTTATGCGGAGTGCGCTGTCGGGAGAGTGGCTATCGATCCGGCGTATCGCGGACTGGGGCTGGGACGGGACTTGATGGCGAGTGCGGTGAAGTTCTGCGCCGCGCGATGGCCTGACGGCATCCGACTGAGCGCACAGGCCTATTTACAATCTTTTTACGAATCACTGGGATTCAAAGTAATCGGCACACCCTACCTCGAAGATGACATTCCTCATATCGAGATGCTGAAGCGCTTCGAATAGTCAGGCGGCGGATCGCGCAGCGCGCTTGCGCTCGTGCTCCAAAAGCCACTTCTTGCGCAGCCGGATACTATCGGGGGTGACCTCCACCAATTCGTCATCCTCAATAAACTCTAGGGCCTGCTCCAGCGAATGTCGCACCGGCGGCGTTAACGTCAACGCATCGTCATTGCCCGATGCCCGCACGTTGGTCAGTTGCTTCGCTTTGGTGGGGTTAACAACCAAGTCATTACCGCGACTGTGCAAACCGACAATCTGGCCCTCGTAAACCTGCACATTAGGGTCGATAAATAGCCGTCCTCGGTCCTGAAGCGCATGCAGGGCGTAGGCCAAGGTCTTGCCGTTTACCATTGAGACCAACACGCCATTTTGGCGCTCGGCGAGCGCGGCGGCCGTCACCGGACCATAGTGATCAAACACATGCGTCATGATGCCCGAGCCCGAGGTCAGTGTCAGAAACTGTGAGCGGAAGCCAATTAAACCGCGAGCGGGAACGATAAACTCAAGACGGACCCGACCTTTGCCATCGAGCGTCAGCTGCGTTAAGTCCGCTCTTCGCAGACCCAACTCTTCCATCACAGCCCCCTGGTGCTGTTCGTCAATATCCAGTACCAATTGCTCATAAGGCTCACTCAGCACGCCGTCGATGGTTTTCTGGATGACCTCAGGCCGTGATACCCCGAGCTCGAAACCCTCTCGTCGCATACTTTCGATCAGCACCGACAGGTGCAGCTCGCCCCGGCCCGACACCTTGAATTTGTCGGCAGTTTCACCGGGTTCGACTCGCAAGGCCACATTATGTATGAGCTCGCGCTCCAACCGTTCCTTGATGTTGCGCGAAGTCACAAACTTCCCCTCGCGTCCGGCAAAGGGTGAATCATTCACCTGAAAGGTCATGCTGACCGTAGGCTCGTCCACCGTCAGCGCAGGCAGTGCATCAGGATGGGACGGATCACACAAGGTATCGGATATCAGCAGGCCATCGATCCCGGTAACGCAAACGATGTCCCCCGCCTGAGCTGAGGGCACCTCAACTCGCTCCAGCCCGTCATAACCCATAATTTGTAATATACGACCTGACCGAGTCGTACCATCGCGCCCGACAATGGTCACCGGAGAGTTGGTCGACACCTTGCCTCGGGTCACACGGCCCACGCCGATGACGCCCACATAACTCGAATAATCCAGAGCAGAAATTTGCATCTGCAGCGGACCTTCAGCATCCACTTCGGGCGCGGGCACACAGGCTTCGATCGCCTCGAAGAGCGGCGTCATGTCGGCGGCCATGTGCTCAGGGTCCTGCCCGGCAATACCCAGCACCGCAGAGGTATACACCACGGGAAAATCCAGCTGGGACTCGTTCGCACCAAGTGCGTCAAATAAATCAAATACCTGGTCGACCACCCAGTCCGGCCGCGCACCGTCGCGATCGATCTTGTTAACCACCACAATAGGATTGAGTCCGCGCTCAAAAGCTTTCGATGTCACGAACCGGGTCTGAGGCATAGGACCGTCGACAGCATCGACCAACAGCAGTACTGAATCGACCATAGACAGCACACGCTCGACCTCGCCGCCAAAATCCGCGTGCCCGGGGGTGTCGACAATATTGATGCGGTAATCCCGCCAGCCGATCGCCGTGTTTTTGGCGAGAATCGTGATACCACGCTCCCGCTCCTGATCATTCGAATCCATGACGCGCTCTGCACCCGCGAGCTTTCGATCTAATGTGCCGGACTGTTGCAACAGACAATCCACAAGGGTGGTTTTGCCATGGTCAACGTGGGCAATGATGGCGATATTGCGAAGCGCTTGCATGATGAGTCCAGATCAGGGTGGAGGGGCGCGTCAAAGGCGCGCGGAGTGTACACCAGCGCAGCGCCATTGGTTCACGCAATAAAAGGTCACAAATACAGTCCGCTGGGGGCTTCACCGACGGCTCGCAGGGCTACCGCCGGCCGCACACTGCACATATTTAGTGCGTTTTTTAAGCTGTATGCACTAATATAGTGCTTTCTGCCAAAAAGCCGCCGAGCGTAAATTCAGAAATATTCTATAAATCAATTGGTTATGATTTTCATTGGCGCCCCAAAATTTGGCACGCACCTTGCAACAGCCGATCCGCTCAGCCAGTGCAGATCGCATTGATTGAAATTATCCCCCAGTCAGCACTGGGTCGCGTTAAAACCGGAGGAAGACAACATGTCAGAGCGCACGCTCGATTTGATCAGCAAGAACGATGTCCGCTGGGTGGATTTGAGATTCACCGACACCAAGGGAAAAGAGCAACACGTCTCTATCCCGGCAACTGCGGTGGATGAGGATTTTTTTGAGGGCGGCAAAATGTTTGACGGTTCGTCTATTGCCGGTTGGAAAGGCATTAATGAGTCAGACATGATTTTGATGCCCGACGACAGCACCGCAACCCTGGATCCGTTTACCGACGATCCCACGGTTATCCTTCGCTGCGACATCGTTGAGCCCGCCACCATGCAAGGGTACGACCGCGACCCCCGCAGCATCGCCAAAAAAGCCGAAGCCTATCTTGCCTCTACCGGCCTGGGCGACACGGCGTTTTTCGGACCCGAGCCCGAGTTCTTTGTTTTCGACGATGTGAAATGGCAGGTCGAAATGGGCGGCGCGAGCTACGCAATTAACGCCGAAGAAGCGGCCTGGTCTTCCAATGCCGATTTTGAAGACGGCAACACCGGACACCGGCCAGGCGTAAAAGGCGGCTACTTCCCGGTGCCACCGGTCGACTCTCTGCACGATATCCGCGCCGCCATGTGCTCGGCCATGGAGCAAATGGGACTCGATGTTGAAGTCCATCACCATGAAGTCGGCACCGCCGGCCAGTGCGAGATTGGCGTCAAGTTCAATACGCTGGTGGCAAAGGCAGACGAAGTGCAGATCCTCAAATACTGCGTGTTGAATGTGGCCCATGCCTACGGCAAAACCGCCACATTTATGCCCAAGCCGCTGGTGGGCGATAACGGATCGGGCATGCACGTTCACCAGTCGATTGCCAAATCAGGCGACAACACGTTTGCCGGCGACGGCTACGCTGGCTTGTCCGATACCGCCCTGTACTACATCGGCGGCATCATCAAGCACGCGCGCGCGCTCAACGCTTTTACCAATGCCTCCACCAACAGCTATAAGCGACTGGTGCCCGGCTTCGAAGCGCCGGTGATGCTGGCTTATTCAGCGCGAAACCGCTCTGCATCGATTCGTATTCCCTACGAGCCATCGCCCAAGGGCAAGCGCATTGAAGTACGTTTCCCTGACCCCACCGCCAACCCCTATTTAGCGTTTGCCGCCATGCTGATGGCGGGCATTGATGGTATTCAGAACAAAATTCACCCCGGTGATTCTGCGGATAAAGATCTCTACGATCTGCCTGCAGAAGAAGCGGCAAACATCCCCACCGTGGCGTCCAGTCTTGAAATGGCGCTGGATGCGCTGGATGCTGACCGTTCGTTCCTGACGGCAGGTGGCGTGTTCTCTGATGACATGATCGATGCCTACATCGAGTTAAAGCGAGCGGACGTGGAGCGACTGAATATGACGACTCATCCCGTGGAGTTCGAGCTTTACTACTCCGTATAACACCATCGGGCTGCATATCGTGGCAAAACCTACGAAAGCCCGCTCCTTGCGGGCTTTCGTCACTTTAGACCGCCATCTGGCATCCTGCACCAATTTGGTGCAGGGTAGCCCTATCGCTAATGAGAGCCTGCGTTTGTAGAGCTGGGGTTATCGCCCCAACCGCTCAAGACCAGCACTGGCCAAGGAAAGCAACTACCCATGATCGCTGACAAAACACCGAAGTCAGGTCTCCGCTCCTTGATCGCGCTGATGGTTGTTGTTGGGAGCACTGCGAGCGCAACCGCAGCAGCGCAAACGATCTACAAAGTCACGGACAAAGACGGCCAGATCACCTACACCGATGCAGCCCCCCTAGCAGAAGGCAGCATCGTTGAAGAGATCTCAGTTGCCGACCCGAATACGGCAAAGCCTGTCGCACCCGCAGCGGCCCCCATTGGCGGGACGCCTCCCGCGGAGAACACGGCTACCGACTACCTCACCCTGATTTCCCTACCCGCCGACGGCACCACGGTCCCAATGGGCCCGGGCGATTTTACTGTCGAGGCGCAGGCCTCTCCTGCACTTGGCGTCGCCGAGCGGCTTCAATTGACGGTGGATGGCACACCGTTTGGGATTCCGCAATCAAGCCCTCAATGGCAACTGAACAATATCGCTCGCGGCGCCCACGAGCTGCAGGTCATGCGGCTCAACGAGTCGGGGAACACCATTGATACCTCCAATATCAGCACCGTTTATGTACTGCGACCCAGCGTGCTCAATTAATCCAATGGTCGATCTCACTGCAGATTACAACCTTGAGCTACTCGCCACCGGCGTAGTGCTGCTGGATGCGGACCTCCAAGTTCGTGCGCTAAACCTCTCCGCAGAAAACTTGCTCGAGGTGTCGGCGAGCCGCGCTATCGGCCGTCAACTAGGGGACTTCCTCGATGAATCCAACGAGTGGTATCCGCTCCTTCAGCAGGCGCTGGTAGAAAACTACCCCATGGTGCGCCGGGAGGTTGCGATGACTACCCGAACAGGTCAGGAACGCACCGTGGACATTACCCTGAGTCCGATCGCAGCCAAAGTGGGATCTCGGAGCTTACTGGTTGAGCTCAATATGGTGGATCGCCTGCAAGCGATCAGCCGGGATGAGAACGAGTGGCAAGCACAAGCGACGCTAAAAGAAATCATGAAGGGTGTTGCGCACGAAGTGAAAAATCCTTTGGGGGGTATTCGCGGGGCAGCCCAATTGCTGGCAGGAGAACTGGCTGATCCTGCCCAACAGGAATATACCGACATCATCATTTCCGAGGTTGACCGGCTGAGAACACTGGTTGACCGGATGCTGGGCCCGAACGAGCGGCTGGAGTCCGAGCCCACCAATATCCATGAGGTGACCGAGCATGTGCGCCAATTGATTGAGGCCGAGGCCAAGGGCGCGCTCACCATCGCTCGGGATTACGACCCAAGCCTTCCAGACTTCTATGCGGATGCGGGGCAATTGACACAGGCGATCCTCAATCTGGTACGCAATGCTTGGCAGGCCTGTGGCGACAGCGGGCTCATCATGCTGCGAACACGGGTGCTGCGCCAATTTACCGTCGGCGGGAACCGTCACAAGCTGGTCTGTGCTTTGCAGGTAATAGACGACGGACCAGGCGTTCCCGAATCGCTAATCACCCGTTTGTTTCTGCCCATGGTAACGGGCAATGCAACAGGAACTGGTCTGGGTTTGTCCATCGCACAGCGTATTGCTAATCAACACGGTGGACTGATTCAGGTGCAAAGCACCCCGGGCGATACCTGCTTCACCTTACTTCTGCCCATGGAGGTTTGATATGTCCTTTAACGAACAGGTTTGGATAGTGGACGATGACAGCTCTATCCGATGGGTAATGGAGAAGGCGCTGACCCGCGCCGGGCTGGACTGCCGCGCGTTTGAATCCGCCGACCAGGTGCTGACGGCCCTCTCCTCAGAAGAGCCTATGGTTGTCGTAAGCGATATTCGTATGCCCGGCATGGATGGCATCCAGTTGCTTTCGCAGATCCGGAGCCAACTGCCCGAACTACCCGTGATCATCACCACCGCACACTCGGACCTCGACAGCGCGGTGAGTTCTTATGAAGAAGGCGCGTTTGAATATTTGCCCAAGCCCTTTGATATCGACGAGATGGTATCCACAGTCGCCCGAGCGAGGGCTCAGCGGAGCCCCAAGGCCGGACCTGCAGAGCAATCCAGGGCAGGCAAAACCGCTGAGATCATTGGCAACGCACCCGCTATGCAGGAAGTCTTTCGCGCTATCGGTCGTCTTGCGCAAAGCCACATCACCGTGTTGATCAACGGCGAATCGGGCACTGGAAAAGAGCTGGTAGCCCGCGCGCTTCACCGGCACAGCCCCCGCGCGGGCAATGCTTTTGTCGCGCTCAATATGGCCGCCATCCCTCAAGAACTGATGGAGTCTGAGCTATTTGGCCACGAAAAAGGTGCCTTTACCGGGGCCAACAATCGCCGCGAAGGCCGATTCGAACAAGCGCGTGGCGGAACGCTGTTCCTCGACGAAATTGGCGACATGCCAGCGGCCACTCAGACCCGCTTGCTCAGGGTGCTTCAGGACGGAGAGTTCTTCAGGGTTGGCGGCGTTGACTCCATTAAAGCGGACGTGCGAATCATCGCCGCAACACATCAGAAGCTGGAATCACTGGTAGAGACCGGCGCGTTTCGAGAGGATCTGTTTCACCGGCTGAATGTGATCAGAATTCATGTGCCCAAACTGTCCGAGCGCCGCGAGGACATCCCGGAACTGCTGACACACTTTTTAAAGGGCGCCAGTGCCGAACTGGGCGTAGAACCGAAAACCCTGTCGAAAGAAGCGCTGGCAATTCTTGTTGGGCTACCCTGGCCAGGCAATGTCAGGCAGCTTGAAAACACCTGCCGCTGGCTCACGGTCATGGCAGCGGGGCGGGAAATCTTAATATCAGACCTCCCCCCTGAACTGCTACAACCCACCGATAAATCAGATCGACCAGGCGCTGCCGATTGGCATGAGCAGTTGGCAAGCTGGGCACACCAGCGGTTGATCGATGGCCAATCAAACGTATTGCGAGAAGCCCTACCTCTGTTCGAATCCATCATGATCGAGGCAGCCCTCCGCCACACGGGCGGGCGAAAAGCCGAGGCCGCTGAGTTGCTCGGGTGGGGCCGGAACACCCTCACCCGGAAAATAAAGGATTTGGAATCCCCTGCGCTCTAAGCCCAAGGCACGGCCTAGTGCGTCGCCGCACCCGCACCTTCTGCCGGAGCCTCGGCGGCCTGCTGCGCCACAGCCTGCCTAAACAACGCGTCAAAGTTAACCGGCGCAATCATTAGGGGAGGAAAGCCTCCCTTAACGACCAGATTGTCGATGGCTTCTCGGGCATACGGAAATAAAATTGTCGGCGCAACGGTGGCCAGCAACTGCCGCAATGCGTCACCTTCGATACCGGCCACGAAAAAAATACCCGCCTGTTGCACTTCCACCAAAAACGCTGTCTGGTCTTCGAGCTTGGCTGTGATCGTGAGGGTCAACACCACCTCATGATTGCCTTCCTCGTCGAAACGACTGCTCTTGGTGTTCAGGTCTACGTTGACCGCCGGTTTCCATTCTCGGCGAAACACCTCTGGCGCCATCGGTGATTCGAAGGAGATGTCCTTGGTATAGATTCGCTGCGTCACGAATTGCTGTTGTGCTGCCTCTCCCTGCGCAGCCGCCTGTTCTTCAGCCATGATGGCTCTCCTTCCTATTCAAAGTCTTTGTTACACCCGCCTAACTGGCGAGCATTGGGTCCAGGGCGCCCGAGCGTTCCAGACCATACAGTTCGTCACAGCCACCGATATGCTGGCCACCGATCCAAATTTGTGGCACCGAAGCGCTCCCCGCTGCCTCGGCCATTTCTTGCCGCGCCGGGGCATCGCCGTCGACCGCAACCTCCTGATAGCTAATCCCCTTTTGGTCGAGCAATGATTTCGCTCGAATACAAAAGGGACACCATCGGGTCGTGAAGATCACAACATCGATCACTGCGTGATTACGGGGAGCTTTTGGGCGTCCCATTCCATCATCCCACCCGCCAATTTTTGGGCGCGAGAATACCCCTGCTGTCTCAGGGTTTTAGTGGCAGATCCCGCAGACTGACCCATTTTACACACCACGACGATCGGTTTTTCTCTGAATTTTTCCAGCTCACCGATTCTATTGGGCAATGATCCCGCGGGAATATTGAGGGCAGCGGTAATGTGTCCTCGAGTAAAGTCTTGCACCTCTCGGATATCAAGGAACACACCGCCTTCACTGTTGACCAACTGCACGGCTTCATTGATCGACAACGCCGGCCCCGCCTTTCGACTTTCGTGGAGCGCCAGCATCGTCAATGTCGTCGCCAGAGCGGCAATCAGCACCCATTGCTCTGCCATGAACTGAAATATCATCGCACTCGACACACTCTATTTATCCAAATCGGTTCGCCGGGATGGTTGAAACACCTAGCCTGTTTTGCGTCTACCAGATAACAAGCCACTGCCCCCGAGCGGTGCGCGAGTATATCGGTTCAGTGAAGCCGCCTCCAGTCAGGTTCCCAGACCGCCATTTTCCGCCGCTTCAATTTTGTCATCGAGCAGGTCCTCGGAGAGGCTGACTGGATCGAGATGGATCATCACATCTGCCTGGGGAATAACCTCGATGATGGCTTCCTCCACCGCATCACTGACCTCGTGGGCCACCATCAGTGGCATATGATCATCCAGTTCAAGGTGCAGTTCGATGAAATCCACACGCCCGGCACTCCGTGTGCGCAAGTCATGGACGCCCCGCACACGAGGGTGCGCGCTGGCAATCTGGATAATTTCCTGTCGTCGGGTCTCTGGCAACTCCTGATCCAGCAGCTCACTGACCGCGTCTCGGATAATGTCCCAGGCAGCCTTCAGTGTGTAACCCGCCACTGCCAGCGCAAATAGCGGGTCTACGCCGGGCCAACCAAAGTGTGCGAGCGCCAACGCCGCCAAAACAGCGGCGTTGGTGAGCAAATCGGCCCGATAATGCAATGAATCAGCGCGAATCGCCGCGGAACGCGTGCGGCGAATAACGTAACTCTGCACCGCCACCAGAGCCGCGGTGAGGGCAATGGTCAGTACCATGACGCCGATGCCAACGGAAAAAGCGGCCACGGGCGCGGGATAGAGCAGGCGACCAACGGCCTCACTAACCAAAAACAAGCCCGAGCCAACAATAAAAACCCCTTGCCCGAGTCCAGCGATAGCCTCGGCCTTGCCATGACCCCAGCGGTGACTGGCGTCAGCGGGCGCCAACGCGTAGCGCACGGCGAACAGATTTAACAAAGACGCCCCCGCGTCCATCAACGAATCGACGAGTGACGCCAAAATTGCCACCGAATCAGTCGCCCACCAGGCGTACCCCTTGGCAATAATCAGCACCAGCGCGACCGAGACAGACAGATGCGTTGCCAAGCGCAGCAGCCTTGCACTCTCCTCAGTACTTACGGTGATCGCGGGCGACGCATCCATGTGACGAGAGGACCTCCGGAGACCGCCTCGGGGCAAGGCAACTTTTGCGCGAAAAATCACACCATATCATTCACCCCATAAAGGGGACAGACATGCCACAGGGGGATGAATCGATATGGCAGATGCCAGCAGGCCCGCAGCACGTTAAACTATGACCTGTCCAAAGCCGAATCCTGCGCTCCTTGTCCTCATCACGCCACACAACACTGCTCGTCATCCTGGATGGTTTTGGCCATCGCGAGGCGACTGCTGATAATGCGATCCTTGCCGCGGCCACCCCTCATCTCGATGCCTTAATGGCTGACTCAGCCCATACACTGATTTCAGGGTCAGGTCTCGATGTTGGACTGCCGGAGGGACAAATGGGCAACTCCGAGGTAGGGCACATGAGCCTGGGTGCGGGCCGCATCGTTTATCAGTCGATCACCCGAATCGACCAGGCAATCGCCTCGGGCGACTTTTTTAAAAATGACGCCTACCTTGAGGCCATTGATCAAGCCGTCAGCACCGACAACGCGGTCCATATCATGGGACTGCTATCGCCCGGAGGCGTCCACAGCCATGAGTCGCACATTTTTGCTGCCTTACGACTGGCAGCAGAACGGGGGGCCCGACAGCTCTACCTTCACGTGTTTTTAGATGGTCGCGACACGCCACCGCGCAGCGCTACCGCTTCTCTCGCGCGCACGGAGGCTGCTCTCACTGAAATGGGCGTTGGTCGCATTGCCTCGGTGCACGGGCGCTACTGGGCGATGGATCGAGACAATCGCTGGGATCGCATTCAACCCAGTTACCAACTGATCGCCGAGGGAGAGGCGTCAGCTCACGCCGCATCCGCGCTTGAAGCGCTTGAAAGTGCTTATGCTAGAGGAGAGGACGACGAATTCGTCCCGCCCACCTGTATCGGTGAACCCGTGGCACTCAAAGACGGTGACACGGTGCTGTTCATGAATTTTAGAGCGGACAGGGCAAGACAAATATCGCAGGCGCTGATTGACCCGACGTTCAACGCATTTACACGCGGCGAGTTGGCGCAGCTGCACTTCGTTGCGACCACAGAATATGCAAGCTCACTCAACTGTCCGGTTGCCTTCCCCCCCGATAGCCTGGCGGCCAGCTTGGGAGAAGTCCTGTCGGAACAAGGCCTGACCCAACTCCGTCTTGCGGAAACAGAAAAATATGCCCACGTTACCTTCTTCTTTAGCGGTGGGCGGGAAGAAACTTTCCCCGGCGAAACACGGATTCTCATCCCCTCACCTGAGGTGAAGACCTATGATCTCAAGCCGGAAATGAGCGCGCATGAGGTCACTGACACGCTGGTAGAGGCAATTGCCTCACAGCAGTACGATTTTATCGTCGTTAATTTCGCAAACGGCGACATGGTAGGTCATACCGGAAATTTTGCCGCGGCCGTGAGTGCGGTCGAAACATTGGATGAGTGTCTCGGTCGTATTATGAGCGCACTGGCAGTCTATGGTGGCGAAGGTTTGCTGACCGCCGATCATGGTAACTGCGAGCAAATGCGTGACTACGAAAACCAACAGCCCCACACCCAACATACGACTGAGCGGGTGCCGCTGGTCTATCTGGGAAATCGTGATCGCCAGTTGAGCCTGGACGGCGGGATTCTCGCCGACATCGCGCCCACCCTCTTAGACATGATGGGCATCGCAATTCCAAAAGCCATGTCTGGGCGCAGTCTGCTGCTTCCTTGAATCACTTTGTTCAGGGGGACCGGACACAGCACATGCGTCGCGTCGCCACTGCCACCGCTACCGTCTCGGCTTTCGCGCTACTGCTCTTCAGCGGATATGGCGCAACGCAAACGTCGCCAGATTCCCGTGAGACCGAATCACAGCTGACCGCCTTAAAAGCCAGCATTGCTACTGTCAGAGCACAACTTGAGGCTCAGGAAGAAGCGCGAGACGATCTGCAGGATACATTGCGTGAAACCGAGCAATTGATTGGCGATCTTGATCGCCAGTTGACTGGCTTGGTAGACGAACAGCAGGCATTGCAGGTAGACCTAGCCTCACTCAATAGCAAAAACCGATCGCTGCAAGATAACCAGACGCGTCTCGAAACCGATATCGAAGGTGGTATCCGACAACTCTGGTTGCTGCAGCAGGGCGGTGGATTAAGAGTCTGGCTTGGCGACCAGGACCCACAGCAGACTGCGCGGCATCTGGCCTACTATCGATTAATTCTGGAAGCTCAACAGAAAAGTATTGTGCGCTATCAGGAAGGGCTGGCGGAACTTGCCACCCAAGCCAGCGCCATAGAACGCAAAGAGTCGGATCTCGCCCAGCGCGTCGCAGCCATCGCGGCAACCCGGGAGCAACTGGCCGCACAGCAGAACACACGCCAGCAGACCATCGCTCGCATAAATGCCCAGTTAGAAGCGGACCAGCAACAACTCGATGCGCTCATTCGGGATCGCGAGCGGCTCAACACCCTGCTGGAAAATTTACAGGCTCTTGTGCTCCCGGAGGCACCTGTTTCGGTGCCTTTGGCTACATTGAAAGGCCAGCTGGAGATGCCCGTTGAGGGCAAACCCATCAACCGGTTCGGCGCCGTTCGTAATGCCGACCTCCGTTGGCGCGGCTGGCTGATTCCCGCCGACCAGGGTGATCCAGTGAGGGCGGTACACAGCGGCCGAGTCATCTTCGCCGATTGGCTAAGAGGTCAGGGTTTGCTGGTGGTGTTAGATCATGGCGACGGTTGGCTGTCCCTTTACGCGCAAAATCACAGCTTGCTGCGTGCCGTAGGCGACTGGGTCGGTGCGGGCGAGGTGCTGAGCCGCGCAGGGTCCAGTGGTGGCAGCGAGGTCAGCGGCCTCTATTTTGAAATCCGCCATCAGGGAGAGCCTGTGGACCCCGCCGGCTGGTTTCGACGCTGAGCCTTGCCAACGGAATCAGTTAACATATCGCCTCTCGTTGCCCAGGTGTTACCTATGACCGCGTTTTCCCGATTATTCGCTGTGTGGCTCTGCCTCGCCCTGATAGCGCCGCCCGCCAAAGCCGAGGACGCCACTGCTACAGCAGACGACCCGCACCATAGCGACGGCGACGCACAACAGGCCCTGCCGCTTGAAGAGCTGCAAATGTTTGCAGACGTCTTTAACCAAATCCGCCAGGGCTACGTTGAGTCAGTGCCGGACAGCGAACTGTTTGAGCTCGCCGTTCAAGGGATGCTCTCTGGGCTCGACCCCCATTCGGTTTTCCTAAAAGAAAAGGCCTATGACTCGTTGCAAGAAACCACGCAAGGAGAGTTCAGCGGCCTCGGCATAGAGATCGGACAGGACGGCGGCTACATAACCATCATCGCCCCCATCGATGGCTCTCCCGCAGAGGGCGCCGGTCTTAGAGCCGGCGATGTCATTCTCAAAATCGATGGCGAGTCGATCCGTGACCTCCCGGTGGATCGGTCCATTGATCTGATGCGCGGTCCGACAGGCTCTGAAGTGTTACTGACTATCGGCCGGCGAGGCGTTGCCGACCCCTTTGACGTGACGGTAATTCG
>VMDB01000177.1 GCA_008081075.1 Halieaceae bacterium | reverse complement strand
CGGGCACCACATTACCACCGAGCTCACTCACCAACGTCCGAGGTACCACCTGATCCACCGGCATCAGGGTTTGTCCTGCCAACACAACCGCAATCGTCACTGAGGCAGCGACTGCCATACTCCAGAGGGGGCTGCGGGCAATTCCGGGCTGACGGCCAATGGCTTTTTTGACGCCAGCGGTGACATCTAACCCGGGGCGGTCTACGCGCCGGCCCTGTATCAGGTCTCGCACAAGCTGTTGGCGCCGCCACCGCGCCCGCAATGCCGGATCCTCAGACACTGAACCCAGCAACCGCCTTAACTCAAGCTCTTGCGCCTCGTCGTCCATCAAGGCCGAAAGCGCAGCCAGATCCTGTTCATTGGTCTTCATCTGAAACCCAACTCCTCACTCATCTGCTCTCTTACCCGTTCATCTATTGATTCCCGGGCCCGAAAAATCCTGGACCGTACCGTACCCACGGGACACTCCAGCACCGCGGCGATATCGTCATAACTGAGCCCCTCCAACTCTCTTAGCGTCAGTGCGGCCCGTAATTCCTCCGGAAGCGCATCCATAGCCTCCGTCACCACCTGAGCGAGCTCCTCGCTCATCACCACGGCCTCTGGTGTGGTTGATTCAGAAATCAACCCCGCCTGCTCAAAGGCCTCAGCATCCTCAATCGTCGTATCCGCCCCCGGCCGGCGGCCCTTCGCAACCAGATGATTCTTAGCGGCGTTACTGGCGATTCGATACAACCAAGTATAAAACGCACTGTCGCCACGAAACTTATCCAGAGCCCGGTAGGCCTTGATAAAGGCCTCCTGCGTTATATCCTCCACTTCACCGGCGTCACTCACGTAGCGACTGACTAAAGCACCGATTCGTCCCTGATATTTGAGCACCAGCAGGTCAAAAGCCCGGAGATCACCCCTCTGTGCTCGCTGAACCAGCTGCTGATCTGTATCAGAGGCTGTCACAACTGCGCCCTATTCCGCTCGCAAATCCCGGGACTTTGCCTCCCCGAACCCGTATTGCCCTGTATGATCGCGATCAAGGCAAAAAGTTCCCGATACAGTAAACTTGATTGCGCCACTATACCCCACACCCGCCCCTCTGATGGCCCGACAAAATGCCTACTATTAACCGATATGATGTGCTGATCGTTGGCAGCGGCGCCGCGGGGCTCAGTCTGGCGCTGCAGCTACCAAGGTCACTCTCAATCGCCGTCGTGTCCAAGAGTCAGCTGGGAGCGGGCTCCACGTTTTGGGCGCAAGGTGGCATGGCGGCGGTGTTGCATGATCGTGACTCCGTCGAGGCCCACGTCGCGGATACGCTCAAAGCGGGTGCCGGGCTATGTCACGAGCCGGCCGTACACTTCACTGTAGGCCGGAGTCGTCAGTGCGTCGAATGGCTTATCGATCAGGGCATGCACTTTGACTTACGCGAGGATCAGGCAGACGCGGAATTCAGAGAGTTTCACCTCACTATGGAGGGTGGGCACAGCCATCGAAGGGTCATACACGCCGCTGACCAGACAGGGAGAGCCATTTCCGAGGTGCTCGTCTCTCGGGTCGAAGAGGCACCCAACATCTCGCTCCTCAAAGACCGCTGCCTCGTTGACGTTATCAAAATGGGTGATCGTATCTGCGGCGCCTACCTACTGGCGGCATCCGGCGACGGCGTCGATACCTTTGCCGCCGATGCCGTCGTGCTAGCCACCGGCGGGGCAAGCAAAGCGTATCGCTACACGACCAATCCCGATGGCGCCAGCGGCGATGGCATCGCAGCAGCCTGGCGCGCGGGGTGCCGGGTCGCAAATCTCGAGTTTAACCAGTTTCACCCCACCTGCCTCTTTCATCCAGAAAGCCGCTCGTTCTTAATGACTGAGGCGCTGCGGGGTGAGGGCGCCACCTTACATCTGGCGGACAATACGCGTTTTATGCCGTCCTTCGACGATCGCGCTGAACTTGCACCCAGAGACATCGTCGCGCGCGCGATAGACCACGAAATGAAACGACTCGGCGCGGACTGTGTTTACCTTGACATCAGCCATCGCCCAAAAGATTTCATTATTCGCCACTTTCCAAAAGCTTACGAGAAATGTCTCTCACTCGGCATCGATATGACCGAGGAACGCATACCGGTCGTTCCTGCGGCCCACTACACCTGTGGCGGCGTAGTGGTGAATCAATATGGCGCAACAGATGTCCCAGGCTTGTATGTGGTAGGAGAATCCGCCTGCACCGGACTCCACGGTGCCAATCGCATGGCCAGCAACTCATTGCTGGAATGTTTTGTTTATGCACAGTCAGCAGCGTCACACATCGCCGAATCTCTGGTCCCGCAAAATGCCAACCCCACACCTTGGGATGACAGCCGGGTGCGGGACTCAGATGAAGAAGTGGTTATCCAGCACAACTGGCAGGAGCTAAGGCGCCTTATGTGGGACTACGTGGGCATAGTAAGAACGACACGCCGCCTCGAATATGCCGCACAACGCATCTCGCTGCTCGAGCGAGAGGTGGCGGGCTACTACGCGCGATTCCAGATCAGTCGCCCGCTGCTAGAGATGCGCAATCTGGCTAGAGTTTCGGCTTTGATGGTTGAGTCTGCATCGGGGCGAAAGGAAAGCCGGGGACTGCACTTCAATTCTGATTATCCCGATACGTCACCGCTGAAAAGGGATTCGATCCTCATTCCGAGCAATTTCGACCGGCGCACAGCATTGACCGGTGCCGTAGATCAACTTCCCCAGTACACCGCCTAGCAACTCAGGACTCTAGACGATGGAAGATTCTGATGGCCTCAACGATTGGGTGAAGGCGCGAATCCGTCAGCGGAGCGCGGCCCATAATCCACTCCAACAAATCTTGATCGCCTTCGAACATGAGATCCCGGTATAAGTCGCGCAACGCCGGCTCTAATTCAGCAAATTGCGTCTCTACAAATGGCGAGAGCAACAGGTCCAACTCCAAGAGCCCCCGTCGACTTGCCCACTTTGCCCTATTCAATTCTTCTCGCAGATCCATATCGGCAATCTGAAGTCTCTGACTAATCGAGTAGTATAGGGCTTCCCCACACAGGTGCAGAAAACCGTGGAAACTTCCTCCTCTCTTTCGAGCGCATTCGATACCCCGCCAGAGCAGGTTCTACAACTTTCGGGAGCGGACGCGAGGCTGGTCCTGCAAGGACAAACGACGGCCGATTTTCAGAAGGCAGAAGTCGGCACACAGCTGCACGCGGCCTTTTGCAACCCCAAAGGGAGAGTGCTTGCCGATACACTCGCCGTCGTCGTTGCCGAAGACACCGTGCTAATGAGAGGGCGCCAGTCTGTGATGACAAAACTGGCTGCCCACCTCAAACCCTACATCGCCTTTTCCAAATCAACACTGATGACACTTGATTTGGCAGTGTGTTGCTACAGAAATAAAGCCGCCCAAAACCTCGATCCAAATCACGTGCTCATAGATCGACACAATGGCGTTCTTTCAGTCATCGCCGTCGGCCGCGGCATGGGGTTTACAGAGCATTGGCACAGCAGTGACGCGACGATAGTCGCAGATCCCAAGGACGAAGTTTCTATCGCTCGCGTTGATTTCGAAACCGCGCGAGCGCGCATAGAGTCAAACACCATTGCTGCTTTTTTGCCGCAAGATCTCAATTATGATCTCAATGAAACCGTGAGTTTCACCAAGGGCTGTTATACCGGACAGGAGATTGTGGCTCGCTTGCACTATCGCGGCACACCCAAGCGCAGACTTTTCCGCGCCACCCTGTCGGAAACGGCGGAACCACCTGCACCCGGAGAGAGCATCAGGAACTCCGAAGGACAGCACGTAGGTAGCCTCGTGAACCTGTCGCCGCTGGATGGAGAAATTGGCGCTCTGCTTGAGGTGATGCCAGACGCGACAACGACACCGTTATTCGTGGGCGATAAACAACTCACCCTGTCATCGTTAGCGCCTTGTCATCCGGTAGCGGACCAATCCACCGGCTGATACCCCCGCTCAAGCAAAAAACGATTAGCCTGACTAAAGTGCCTGCAGCCGAAGAAGCCCCTGTGAGCGGACAGCGGCGAAGGGTGCGGCGCCGAGAGCACGCAGTGTTTTTGACGGTCTATAAACGCCCCTTTTTGCTGTGCATGTTTGCCCCATAGCATGAAAACGACCGGGCGCTCACCACCGTCTATGGCCGCTATTACCGCGTCGGTAAAAGGCTCCCATCCCCGCCCCTGATGCGACCCGGGCATACCTTGCTCCACCGACAACACGCTGTTGAGCAGGAGCACGCCCTGTTTCGCCCAGCCGAGAAGGCTGCCGTGCGTTGGAGGTGCAACCGAGAGATCCGCCTCTAACTCGGCGAAAATATTTCGTAAAGATGGCGGAATAGGCTGCCCCTTCCTCACCGAAAAACTCAGACCATGTGCCTGCTGAGGGCCGTGGTACGGATCCTGACCGATCACCACAACCCGCACCTCAGAAGGAGCGGTCGCATCCAGCGCAGCAAAAAACTCGTTTCCGGGCGGGTAAATGACTTTACCGGCAGCCTTTTCAGCCTTAAGGAAGGCCCTCAGGGCAGTCATGTGGGGTGAAGTGAACTCGGGCCGCAGGAGAGAGAGCCACTCTGGGCTCATTCTGATCACGTCACGCTGGGTACCGTTTTGCGTCATGTGTCTCCGCCTATTCGGCGTCGCCGCATTTGCAACAGCCCTCTTCCGGAAACCATCAGCACACCCAACCAAACCAGCCCAAATGACACCACGGTAACGAAATCAATGGTTTCTCCTAGCACCGTCTGGGCGACCAGCAACTGAAGCGAAGGCCCGAGATACGAGGTGTAACCCACCACGCTCAGCGGCAGCAGTCGAGCAGCAGCGATATAGGTCAGCAACGGCGCCGCGGTATAAATCCCTGAAAGAATCAGGAACATATCGACCTTCCAGCCGTAAACCCCCAAACCCGCTCCGTCCGTTATATAAAACCACGCCAACGCGAAAGGGAACATGCATAGGGTCTCGATAAAGAGACCCTGAATAGTGTCGGCTGCAATTTTCTTTCTGATCGCGCCATACAAAGCAAAACTGCTGGACACTGCGAGGCTGATCCAGGGCAAACTGCCGTATGAGAACAGCTGCACCAAAACGGCAACAATCGCGAGACCAATCGCGAAGCGCTGAACACCGCCCAGCGCCTCTTCAAATACCACCCTGCCCACAACAATCGTCAAAAGCGGCAGCATGAAATAGCCCAGGCTCGCCTCAGTAGCGCGACCCACTGTCACCGCATAAACGAAGACGCCCCAGTTTACGCTGAGCAGACTGGCCGCCATCAGACTCCAGAAAAACGTGCTGCCAACGCGCATGAGAGACCACGTCGACCGCAGCCGGCGGGCGAAAAGCAAGATCAGTGTTGCGATTGGCAGCGTCCAGATCGCCCGGTGCGCCACCACGTCAACGGCATCAACGGGCCTGGTCTCTACCCAGAACAGGGCCGCCACACCCCAGATAACGTTGGCCACAATCGCCAGGGATAGGCCCGAACGGAGCTGCTGTACCGAATACTCCAATGACACCCTTCCTCGTTGGCTCTCGCTTTACCTGTAGTTAGTGACGCCTGTCGCGCGGGAGCATACACCAGCTACGCTGTCAGTTAACCTAACCACCCTGAACCTTTCCAAGAACAAAAAACCCAAGTAGCCTCGGCCAGATCTAGGCCCACAAGCACGTTTTAAAGCCATGTCCTCACCCGCGGTACGCGCCTGCGCCAAAAACAGTTTCGCTGTGCTCGCACTCCTTGCCGCAGCGGCCTTTTGCCGAACGGAGGCTGCCCCGCCCCTCTCTCAGGGCGAAGGGACGTGGACGGGAGCAATCGTCAAAATAGAGGTGCCCATTGTCCGCAGCGTCAACGGTTATCCACGCCATTTCCTTGAGCGCTGTAGTGGTACCATCGTGTCGCCAGGCCCCTTCCCTATGGTCATTAGCGCATGGCACTGCTTCGAGGGTTACAACGCGCTGTCTTCCCCCGCGATACTGCGAACTGAAACGGGACCAGCGGGTTTAGAGCTGGTGGCGTCGGGCGGCTCAATGGACGAGGATTGGGCTTTACTTCGCAGCACATCCCAATGGTGGCCAAGCATCTGGATTCCTGTATCAAGAGACAGAGTGCGCCCGGGGTCACGCGTGAGCGCAGCGGGCTTCAGTCGCTCATCCGGGGCAAGTGCTCTCGAACTGGATGATGGTCAAGAGCACGCGCTGACGGTTGACGCCGATTGCCGCATCATGCCGGCACCACTCGCATCGAACTGCGTCATCCAAAAAGGTGCCTCTGGAGGACCTATTGTAGGAAGAACCCAAAGCGGCAGTCTCCGGCTCTACGGAATCATTTCAGCAGGAGACGGCACAAGTGTGAGTTATTTCTACCCAGCAGACTTGCTGTCTCCGCTGATCCGCCCCTGAACGTGAGCCTGACGTTTCTGTCGTTCCGGCGGTGGACCACCGATGTGTTGCTCGCCTCGATTGGCGGCAAGCTCCACTTGCTTTTGCCGCTCTCTAAAACGCGCCTCTTTATCGTCGGTTAGATGCTGATAGCAATGCGGGCAGGACACACCGCGTTCGTAGCAGCCCGACGCTTTGTCTTCCTCCGTGATCGGGTGTCTGCAGGCGTAACACTGATCAAAACTCCCCTTCATCAACCGATGATTCACCGCCACACGAGAGTCAAAAACAAAACACTCCCCCTCCCAGCGCGACTCAGATTCAGGCACCTCTTCAAGATATTTCAGAATACCCCCCTTCAAGTGCCAGACCTCTGCAAACCCCTCGGAGACCAGAAAAGAAGTGGATTTTTCGCAACGAATGCCTCCGGTGCAGAACATCGCTATTTTTTTATGCTCTGTCGGCCGCAGGTTGTCGCGCACCCACTGGGGGAAATCCCGAAAACTCTTGGTAGATGGATTTACAGCGCCTCTGAAACTCCCGATGGCAACCTCATAATCGTTGCGGGTATCGATCACCAAGCATTCTGGATCATCCATCAGCGCATTCCACTGAGCAGGATCCGCGTATCGGCCGACGCACACGTTGGGGTCAATATCCTCCACACCCATTGTGACGATTTCTCGCTTCAGTTTTACCTTCATTCGATGAAAGGGGTCGGCGTCGTGAAATGACTCTTTCCAGTCAAGCCCCTCAAACCGCGGATCTTCCAGAAGCCATTCAATAACAGATTGAATACCCGCGCGTGTGCCCGCGACAGTGCCATTGATTCCTTCTTGGGCCAGCAGCAACGTCCCTTTCAACCCGGCTCGCCGACAAATCTCAAGTAAAGGCGCTTTTAATTGCTCGAAATCCTCAAGCCTTACAAAGCGATAGAGGGCAACTACAACTCGCTCTCGCTTTACCTTCTCCGCTGTCACTTTCCCGTACCTCCCCTGCAGTCGGGAGAGGCTGGCGCATCGCCCGAAACCGCCCACTCCTCGGCCGTGTAGGTATGCAACGCCAACGCGTGAACAGGACCTGCCAGCCAACTTGCCACGGCGCTGTACACGGCCTGATGCCGCCTGACACTCCTCATCTGCTCGAAATTCTCACTGACCAGCGTCACCTTAAAGTGTGTCTCGGATCCGGGCGGCACATTGTGCCGATGGCTCTCGTTCTCCACACTGAGAAAAGAGGGTGCGAACGCTGCCCTGAGGGCCTCTGTCATTTGTTGTTGGATCGTCATGGGTCAAATCCGGCTAACGGACGTGGTATTTTACGATGATTCCCGAGAGACATCTGCCCCAGGTTTTAATGAACCCGCCTCAAGAAGACCCCGATCGCGAACCGAGCCCACCCTTGTGGCGACATCTATTGGCCATGGTGTATGACAGCTTGCTGATCCTGCCGCTTTTTATGGCAGCCGCAGCTCTCTGGGTCTCTGTTTGGGGGCCCACGGAAAATGCCTTGGTTCAAACTGTCCCTCCCGTCGTGCAGTGGCTGTCATGGGGCATTATTTTGTTGCTGTTTTTCGGCTTGTTCTGGCGCAAAAACGGGCAAACGCTGGGGATGCAGGCGTGGCGACTCAAGTTGATCAGCGAGGACGGCAAGCAACCCACATGGCCACAGGTCGCAACGCGACTCCTGGTCGCAACGCTCTCGCTGACTGCCTGTGGGCTCGGATTTATCTGGAAATGGATGCCACCGCGTTATCGGTATTGGCACGACACGCTGTCACGCACCCGTCTCATACTGGTACCTAAGCGCGATTAGGATTGTCGTCAGGTACGGCGCCTGAGTAACCACATTCCCCCAAACCAACAAACGGCAATCGGCGACAATGCCGCAAGTAGAGGGTCGTAACCAAAAATCAGGCTGGCGGGACCAAAAAAATCCTGGCTGATCCTGAACACAACACCCACTATGATCCCGATGAAAACGCGGGCAGCCATCGTCCCCTCGCGGAGGGGGCCGAAGATAAAAGACATCGCTACGAGCACGAGGGCCAGCGTCGCAAGGGGCTGCAGCACCTTCCGCCAAAATGCCAGCTCAATGTCCACAAACACCATTCCTTGTCTCTGCAGGTACCTTGCGTAAGGCCAAAGCTGCAAGATGGGCAGCGTCTCGGGCTCGACAACATCCAAGGTCAACAGCTGAGGCGTAATTGCGGTGTCCCACCGCCAAAGCGTGTCACTCTGAACCGCGGTGCCACCCTCCTCTAGATGAGTGGAGCGCACTTGCTCCAGCATCCAATGATCTCCCGAATGCGTCCCTCTCTCTGCGGTGAGCGACCTAACCAAGCGATATTCGTCGTCAAATGTCAGTAGCGTCACTCCATAGGCGACTCCGCCGCGCTGCACGGCATCCACGTGAATAAACGTGTTCCCATCGCGATTCCAAGCGCCAAATCGACCCGCTACCGCTGACTCCGAACGCTGCGCCAGCGCGCGATGACTCATGGCTAGCTGCTCAGAATGCGGCGCAACAAACTCTCCCACCGCAAACCCGAAAATCGCCATCACCAGAGCGGGCTTAAGCACCATAAGAGCAATGCCGCCCAATGAAACGCCAGAAGTCCTTAACACCACCAACTCGCTTGAAGCCGCCAGGCGGCCCAGGGCAACCAAAGCCCCAATCAATCCCGCAAACGGCACAAACTCATGAATGCGTCGCGGGACGGTATAAGCGACATAAATCAGTACATCGCTGAACTGGTAGCCGTTGCCAATATCATCGGATTCGTCGATCACGGAAATCAGAGAATCGAGCCCGGTCAGGAGCAACAGCACCGCCAGCGTTGCCATCAATACCGAACGGCCGATGTAGTAATCAAACTTACGCATGCGCTGGCCTGCCCACGTGTCTTAAGCGCTCTGCATTCAGCAGAAGCACCGCCACTAGCGCCATCATGGCATGCACACCGATCATTAGCTCTGGCCCGCCACCCGACTCAATTACCGCCCGCCCCTGAGTCAGGCCCAAAAAGTACACCAGCAGCACGAGCATCGCCGGACCAATTTTTGCGTAGCGCCCTCGGCGCGCGTCTGTTCTGCTCAGCGCGAGCGCAATCAGCGCAGCGGCGGGCACCATAAGCGGAAGCGAGACGCGCCACCACAACGCCCCACGAAGTTTGGGCTCCTCACTAGACAACAGCATTTCGGTGGGGATGGCGTCTACCTTACCTGAGCGCCGCAAACTATTTTTCGATTCTGGGATTAGCTCGCCGTAGAGGTCAAAAGTGACCTCCTCCAACGCCAATTTCCCGGGCGACCCGCGATAACGGCTCCCACCCCGCAACTCGAGATAGCGTCGCCCAGATTGCTCATCGAGGATGATTTCTCCTTCTTGCGCGAACGTCGCCACATGAGCACGGCCCCCATTCTTTTCATCTCGTTCAAACACGAAGATGTTATGCATTAGCCCGCTCTCATCGATACGCTCGGCATAGGTAACGTAGTTCCCTCCGCGCTGCTTTCTGAAGCGCCCCTCATTCAGCATATGTAACCCCTCCGCTGAGCGTGGGTTATCTAGGAGTACTTGCGCGCGAGCGGACCCCTCAGGTGCAACATAAAGCGACAGTACCGCCACCGTCATCATCACCAGCGTCGCCGGGGCCATCACGTAGAGGGCGAGGCGGCCAGGCCCCACTCCACAGGCCTTGAGCACCACCATCTCGCTATCTGCATAGAGACGGCCAAGGCTGAGGAGAATGCCTATGAAAAGACCCAGCGGCAGAATCATTTCGAGAAACCCGGGGAGTTTGAACAGCATAATGGGCAGCAACACATCTCCCGTCAGGGATCCCACCGCCGCCTCGGCGAGGTAACGGATAAACCGACCCGCGAAGACCACGAGAAAAAGGACAAAACTCACCGCCAATGTGTGGGTCAAAATATCTCGTGTTAGGTAGCGAAGGATGCGCATGTGATCAGCCAATTCACCGGGATTAGCGATGGGTTATTTCGTTCACCCGCCGGGCATCATACACTAGCGCCCTCTCTATCCGACCCTTCGTGGCACTAGGAACCCCCATGTCAGTTTTAAACATTACGGCCAAGGCAGCGACAACACTTGATCAATTGAAATCCCATGCACTGGTTGTACTAGTGCCTGAGCGCAAGTCATTGGGCGCGCGCTTGAGAGAACTCGATAAGTTCCTCGGAGGTTCGCTATCCAGAACCATCGCCAACCGGGACTTTACGCCAACCTGCGGCGCCACCACTTGGTTATCGGGCGCGGACCAATTGGACCGGGTGCTTCTGGTCGGCTGCGGCGATCTCAGTCAACGCGCACCCGCCTCAGACAAGAAAATAGCCGAGGGGCTTTCTCGTGCACTCATGAACTGCGCAGCCAAAGACGCCATTATCTGGACAGAGGGGCTGTCGCAAAAAATAAAACAACCGGAGCAATTGCTGGAGCAGATTGCGCTACAACTCACACTAGCGCACTACCAGTACAGTCAGACGCTGAATCATCGGAAGAAGCCACCCCGTGAGCTGCGGCGCGTATCTGTCACACCCACTAATCTCTGCACAACCGCCAGCGCCAAGCGCGCCCTGGACGCTGGCTCAGCCATCGGACACGGAGCTAACCTCACCAGAGAACTGGTGAATCTGCCCGGCAATATATGCACCCCTCGCTATCTCGCTGCAGAAGCCAGAAAACTCGCAAAACGACACAGCGAACTCTCGGTCTCAATTTTAGACGAGCGCAAAATGGCCGACTTGGGAATGCATTCGTTGCTATCTGTCGGCAATGGTTCGGATGAGCCTTCGCGGTTGATTACCCTCAAGTATCAAGGTGGACCAGCAAAATCGCGACCCTACTGCTTGGTCGGCAAGGGAATCACGTTTGACACCGGCGGTATCAGCCTCAAACCGGGGGCAAAAATGGATGAGATGAAGTTTGACATGGGCGGCGCCGCTTCTGTATTTGGCTCTATTCACGCAGCAGCCCTACTGAAACTCCCCATTAACATCGTTGGCGTCATTGCCGCCGCGGAAAACATGCCCAGTGGCAGAGCGACCAAACCGGGCGACGTAGTGAAGAGCCTCTCGGGAAAAACCATCGAAATCCTGAACACCGACGCCGAGGGCCGCCTCGTTCTGTGCGACGCACTTACTTACGTCTCGCGATTTGCACCCGAAGAAGTCATCGACATTGCAACACTCACCGGAGCCATCATCGTTGCGCTCGGGCATGAAGCCACGGGCATTTTTTCGAATGACGACCATCTCGCAAACAGCCTCTTAGAGGCGGGCATTAGGTCTCATGATCGCGGCTGGCGATTTCCCATTTGGGAGGAATACCACCGGCAACTGGAAAGCCCCTTTGCAGATCTCGCCAACATTGGTACGGGCGGTGCTGGTAGCATTACAGCTGCCTGCTTTCTCGCGCAATTCACCGAAGACTACAAATGGGCTCACCTTGACATTGCGGGGACCGCGTTCAAGGGCTCGCCGAAGGGCGCAACAGGTCGCCCCGTCCCGATGCTGGTTGACTATCTCAGAGAGCGCTCTGCCCGGCGATGACAAAAATCGATTTTTACGTATTACCCGAGGACGGCAGCATGACGGTGGAAGTCGCCATTGGGCGACTTGCTGAAAAAGCCTGTGCCCGGGGGCATCATGTATTCATTCAAACCGGGGATGAACAGGAAACACAGCGCTTGGACGAGGCGCTCTGGCACTTTCGCCCGTCGAGCTTTGTCCCTCATGCTCGATCGGCCGACGCGAGTGTAGAGCGCGTCATTGTGGGGCATGAAGACCCCCCACTCGAGTACAGCGACGTGTTGATCAATCTCAGCAATGGGGTTCCCGAATGTTTTGCGCGATTCGAAAGATTGGCAGAAATAGTGACCCACGATCACACTGCGATCGCCGCATCGCGGGAAGCGTGGCGATTTTATCGTGATCGAGGCTATCCACTCGCAAAGCATGAACTTCAGACAGCGTAAAACGCTAGTAAGGCTTCAAATACTGTGACCATGGACAAGAATTTCTCTCCCGCGGACATCGAAGGCCGCTGGTACGACAAATGGGAATCGGCGGGCTACTTCGCTCCATCGGGCCACGGTCCGGCTTACTGCATTCCGATTCCACCCCCGAATGTCACCGGCACACTGCACATGGGGCACGGTTTCCAGCAAGCGATTATGGATGCCTTGATCCGTTACCACCGAATGCGCGGCCACAACACCTTATGGCAAGTCGGCACCGATCACGCCGGCATCGCCACGCAAATGGTGGTCGAGAGACAGCTAGAGGCGGAGGGGAGTTCGCGTGAAGCGCTGGGGCGCGAAGCCTTTGTCAAAAGAGTCTGGGATTGGAAGGAACAATCCGGCGGCGCTATCACGCAGCAACTGAGGCGGCTTGGCACCTCCCCTGACTGGCAGCGAGAGCGATTTACGATGGACCCCGGGCTCTCGGACGCCGTGCAGCGAGTCTTCATTGCACTATTTGAGAAGGGCCTGATCTACCGCGGACATCGATTGGTCAATTGGGATCCGAAATTCCATACCGCCATATCGGATCTCGAAGTCGTGCAGGAAGAGGAACAGGGTTCCCTCTGGCACCTGCGTTACCCCCTGAGCGACGGTGAGGGGCACCTCGTAGTAGCGACAACCCGACCAGAAACCATGCTGGGTGATACGGCCGTAGCGGTTCATCCGAGTGATCCGCGCTACCAGCATCTCGTCGGTAAAACCATCGACCTCCCTCTGACAGATCGCCAGATCCCGATTATTGCCGATGACTATGTCGACCCGGAATTTGGATCTGGATGCGTCAAGATTACGCCTGCACATGACTTTAACGACTACGCGATGGGCGAACGACACAATCTGCCCAAGATCAACATTTTGACCGCGAGTGCCGCACTCAATGATGCTGTGCCGGAGCACTTTCGCGGCCTCGACCGATTTGTCGCTCGAGACAAAGTCATCACCGAGCTCGAGGCACTCAACCTACTCGATAAGATCGAACCTCACGCGCTCAAGGTTCCCAGAGGCGACAGGTCGGGTGCAGTTATCGAGCCCTGGCTAACGCCGCAATGGTACGTCGATGCCAAGAAACTTGCCGAGCCTGCGATCAAAGCTGTTGAGCAGGGCGACATCCGGTTCGTCCCCAAGCAATGGGAAAACACTTATTTTGCGTGGATGCGCGATATTCAGGACTGGTGCATCAGTCGTCAATTGTGGTGGGGGCATCGGATTCCTGCCTGGTACGACACCGACGACAATGTTTATGTCGGACAATCAGAGGCGGAGATTCGGCGAGCGTATGAGCTGCCGGAAACCCTAGCGTTGACTCAGGACGAGGACGTGCTGGACACCTGGTTCTCCTCAGCACTCTGGACTTTCTCGACTTTGGGTTGGCCTGAGGAAAACGCAGATCTCAGGTCTTTCCACCCTGCGTCGGTGCTGGTGACCGGTTTTGACATCATCTTCTTCTGGGTTGCCCGAATGATAATGATGTCGCTGGAGTTCATGGGCGAAGTGCCGTTCCACACGGTATACGTTCACGGTCTTGTCCGCGATGGCGAAGGGCAAAAGATGTCCAAATCAAAGGGGAATGTCCTCGACCCTATTGATCTGATTGACGGCATCGAGCTGGAAGCACTGATCGCGAAACGTACTGCCAACTTAATGCAGCCTCAACTGGCGGAGAGGATCGAGAAAGCGACACGTAAACAGTTCCCCGATGGCATCCCAGGCTATGGTACCGACGCCCTCCGCTACACTTTTTACTCCCTAGCTTCCACGGGGCGTGATATCAAGTTCGATATTGGCCGTATGGAAGGCTATCGAAATTTCTGCAACAAAATATGGAATGCGGCCCGCTACGTACTCAGTCATACGGAGGGTCACGACCTGCTCAAAGCGCGTGGCACCCCGTCGCTCGCTGACCGCTGGATCAGAAGCCGGCTGCAATCCACCTTGCTAGCCGTTGACGATGCCGTTGCGGCATACCGTTTCGATCTGGCCGCCCAATCACTCTATGACTTTGTGTGGAATGAGTTTTGCGATTGGTACCTCGAACTATCCAAACCCGTGCTCTGGGATGAGGCAGGACACCCCCAGGCGCTTCTGGGAACACGTCAGACGCTGGCAGAGGTCCTAGAACAAGCGCTTCGCATGCTGCATCCCTTTATGCCATTTGTTACCGAGGAGATCTGGCAGAGCGTAAGCCCGCTCACCGGCGCGACCGGGGACAGCATAATGCTGGCCCCATGGCCGACACCCGAGCCGGAACACACCGATCGCGACGCTGAGGACGAGATCGAGTGGATGAAAGGCATTATTGTCGCAATCAGAACTATCCGTTCCGAAGCCAACATCCCCCCTGCCACGACACTCGAGGTGACAGTGGCCAATACCAGCGAGCTAGACAGAGATCGCCTGCAAAGGAACGGTACCTTTCTACAGAGATTGTCGAAAAGCGCGAGCATCATCCCTATTGATAATCACGACGCCGAGACGGCCAGCCTGATGGCCTTGTTTGGGGAGCTGGAAGTGCGTGTACCCATGGCCGGACTGGTTGATGTGACCGCCGAATTAACTCGCCTCGACAAGGAGATCGCCAAGGCTGAAGCGGAGAAGGCCCGGCTTAACGGTAAATTAACCAACGCTAAATTTATTGAGCGCGCACCAGCCGACATTGTTGCCGCGGAGCGCCAAAAGTTAACCCAGGTTGACGCCGCTTTGAAAGTGTTGCAGCAGCAACGACGGCAAATTGAGGAGTTGCGTTCTGCCTGAAGCCCTGATATCACTGTGCACGATAATAATTCTAAAACGGTGGAGTCTCAGTCATGTCAGACCGCCAAGTGGGAACCGTGAAGTGGTTCAATAACGCCAAGGGCTTTGGCTTCATAACCATGGCCGACCGCCCTGACGACATCTTTGTCCATTTTCGTGCCATACAGGGAGATGGTTATCGCAGCCTCAACGAGGGACAAGAAGTGGAGTTTGTGCTCGTGGAGGGCCCCAAAGGGCTTCAGGCTGAGGAAGTGACCAAACGCTGATACCCAGCTTCCCAGAGGTTTGTTAAGCTCGCGGCCCCAACACAGCGAGTACTCTCATGCCCACCCCGAAGTCTGCGCGCGCGATTGCGACGAAAAAAAAACCCAGAACGCCGAACAAGTCCGCCGCCAGTAAGCTCAGGCGTTTCCGCGGCGTGGCGATGCCCTATTCCGGTCACGCCAGCATTCGTGCCGTCAAGCGCGCGGGGCACGAGCCCAGCATTCACGGAACCAAACTATGGAAATCCAGCTGCCTCATCATTGATTACCTGAATAAGCATAAGCCCGCCAAAACGCGACGAGTGCTCGATGCAGGCTGCGGCTGGGGCGTCACCGGCATATGGTGTGCGAAGCAATGGGGCTCAGAGACAGTATCAATGGACGCGGACCCCGCAGTGTTTCCCTATCTCAACGCCGTCGCGGCGCTCAATGGCGTAGAGACAACCCCTTGGGTACGACGATTCGAACAGGTGACTAAGAGGGACCTTAGCGACGTCGATGTACTTGTTGGCGGCGACATTTGCTTTTGGGATGAATTAGTCAATCCTGTTGGCAAGATGATTGATCGTGCCATTGCCGCGGGCGTAGGCACCATTGTGATCGGCGACCCAGAAAGACCCACATTTCACGAGATGGCTGAGCGAGCGATAGAGAAGCACGGCGGACAACTGCTTGATTGGCGCTTGAGCGGAGCGGTGAAAGCCACCGGCGCCTTGCTTGTCATTCACAATGACTGACTAATCGAGCCGGACAAATTCGCTATTCAGCAGGCTTACCGGACGCGGATCTTTACAGTCATCAAAAATGGGCCGGAACCGTGTTGCCCGCAGCTTGCGCTTGAGGCTGAGCGGTCCTTCGACGTCGAGCGATGCCAGCACAATATCCGACGGCACGCCTCTCTCATTGATCTCCAAGGTAACGCCCACTGGCACGCCAATCTCTGTGAAAGCCCGGTACTTGCTCAGCGCCGGATACTCCGGTAACGGCGCCGGATATTCGAAACGCTCTGGCCGCAACTGACAAGCTGCCTGATAGTGTCTGATGGCGGCGGGCCGCTTTTGATAGAACCAGTGCCAGTCAGCCAAAGCAGATAAAGCGTCGTGGTCCTCGGGCTTAAGGGCCAGCAATCGATCAAAAACGCGCTCTCCTTGCTGAAACAGGCGACGCTGCAGCGCCTCCATACGAGGTTCACGCTCCAGTGTTTGCCAATCCGCGCCACTCAATCTCGGCTCGAATCGCGGATCATCCACAAAGACATCGAGCTTATACTCGAGCAAATAGTAAAACCGGGCGAGTCGAAAAGAAAACGGTTGGCACCAGTCCATACCAAACTCCGCGTCAGCACAAACCGCCTCAGTCAGGGCTTCGACTCTGTCGTGAAAACGGAGCAGCTCTCTCGACTTGCCCTCCCATGAGGCGTCAATCAGAGCATCAAGTGTGACGTCAAAAAACTCTCCTGCCGCTGATAGCTCTGCACTGTTGAAGGGCGGCACGCCAGAGCCCAGAAGCCTGAACTGGTAGTCGGCTCTTTTTTCAAATCCCTCGCGGTCGCCGGAGATCAAATAGAGGTCGAGGAGTCCGCGCAAGATGGGCAACTGCTGATCACCGTACAGACCATCGTTCACCCGTACTGTGTGTAGCGCCCTGTCATAGAGCTCTTCCGCACGCGACACAGCGCCCGTCTGAGTCGCGAGCGCGGCGGCGGCCAAGGTCGGAGCCACCAGGTCCGGATGATACGGCCCCAACTCACGCTGCATCGCGTCCAGCGCAAAAACAGCCTCGTCCAGCACGCCAGTTGGGGTGACCGCCGTCTCCGTTGTCATCGTTTGGGCCCGCATCCAATCCGCCGACTGAAGGTCGAGGCCAAAGGGTAGTGGCGTATCCGCGGATGCCAGCCCGCAGAAACACCCCAGCGCATAGAGAAATTGCCTCACATCAGCACCCGGTATGGTCGCAACACGCAATATAGCGCAAAAAAAACCCGCCTCTGAGAGGCGGGTTAAGGCTGGAAGTTCCCGTCAGCCAGCGCTTCAAAGGGGAAAACGCCACCTGTCGCTAGGGAACCTATCTGGTACTATCCATAACTACTGCCAATACAGCTAATGTATTTACCGACTTACATTCAGTCTTGCGTGTTATAGGCCACACATTATGAACTTGAACAGACTTGCAAGAATCGATCTTAACCTATTGGTTTCATTGCATGTTTTGCTTGAGGAGGGCAGTGTTTCTCGGGCCGCAGACCGGCTTTCTATAACCCAGCCTGCGATGTCCAAAACGCTGGGGCGCCTCAGAGAAACCTTTGACGACCCCCTGTTCGTGCGCAGCAAACGGGGTATCCAGCCCACCCCAAGGGCGCTGAGTCTAGTGGCAGAGTTAAAAAGCATCCTTGGGCAGGTCGACAGCCTGCTAGACGCTGGAGACTTTTCTCCCGCAGCCTACCGCGGGGAGATCACCCTCGCCATTTCGGAGTATGTAGGCTTTACCCTACTTCCCCCCCTATCGGCACGCCTTCAATCTATTGCGCCGCGGCTCCGACTGAGAACTATCACTCGGGCAGAAAGGCAGCTTGACCAGCTAGCAAAGGGAGAACTCGACTTCGCCATTCAAATACACCGGGAGGAATATCCGCCCGAGTACACTATAGCGCCGCTCGCAGCGTCGCCACTGGCAATCTTCGTTCGCCAGGAACATCCGCTGGTCGAGCAAACGCTGACCAGTGACCTGGTGCGCCAATATCCCCAAGTCGCGCTATATGTTGCGGACAGGGAGGAACTGATTGGTGGCCAGGTGCTCGCCCGCGGCCTCTTCGAAAGCGATAGAGGAACCTTGGAAACGTCCCACCTACTCACTGCTTTTGAGGTGTTGAGGGAAACGGATTACCTATTGATATGTCCCGCTTATCTCGCACGCAACGAGGGCGCAACCCGCGATATCGTCGCGCTCACACTCCCGCTCGATCTCACCTTTAGCGTTCAATACTCCCTCATTGCCCACAAGCGCACGGAACACTCGCCAGTGCACCAGTGGCTCTGGCACGAAATCATTGAAACGGTGCAGGCAATGCGCTTTCGTACCGTTCACAGGGGTTAATTGCTCTCACGAGGCACCCCAGCTACGCAAATATGCGATAATGCTCGCCTTCAGGTTGTAGCATCCGCATGAAGCCAGCACCCGACAAAACGATCCCCCGTTTTTCGACGCCGATCGTAGAAACTCATTGCCATCTGGATTACCTGAATCAAGAAGCGCTTCAGGAAACGCTCGATGCAGCGACGGCTCATGGCATCGAGCGAATCATCACCATTGCCGTGTCGCCGGCCAATCTCGATACAGTGCGGCAGCTCGCCGGAGCGCATGCGCAAGTATGGTGCACCCAAGGCATTCACCCACACGAAGCGAGCGACTGGAGCCCAGATGTCGCACAGAGAGTGGCAGCCGGCTGCGGGGAGACCCGCGTTGTGGCGGTGGGTGAAATCGGCCTGGACTACTATTACGAGCACAGTGACCGCCTGGCACAGGCGAAGGCGTTCGAGGAGCAACTGCAGATTGCGGCGCAGGAGAACTTACCGGTAGTGATTCATACCAGAGACGCCGACGATGACACGCGAGCGATTCTGGCAAACCATAGTCAGTCCCTGGCAAGGAAAGGCGTGATTCACAGCTTTACAAGCTCGCTGGCGCTCGCGGAATTTTGCCTCGCGGAGGGTTTTGTGCTCGGCTTTAACGGCATTACCACGTTTAAAAACGCCGAAAACGTTCGCGCCGTCGTTCGTGCGACGCCAGTCGAATCCATTGTGCTGGAAACTGATGCCCCCTATCTCACCCCGGTACCCTTTCGCGGCAAACCTAATGCACCCTGCTACCTACCGTTAATCGCCGAGAAACTGGCTGAGCTGAAAGGGCTCGAGATAGAGCAGTTTCTCGAGATGACTCGCACAAACAGCTACCGACTGTTTTTCGAATAATGACGAATCTATTCTCGCCCGGTCAGCGCTGGGTTAGCCATGCTGACAGCTCCCTTGGCTTGGGTATCGTCACTCAGGTCGACGAGCGACGAGTGACCTTACACTTCCCTGCGGTGGAGGAGGAGCGCGTTTACGCTACCGATCGCGCGCCTCTCACACGCTTGCTGCTAAAACCGGGCGACCAACTTACCCGCCTCGACGGCTCGACTTTTACCGTGCTCTCAGTAGAGCACATTGCGGAACTGGCGATTTACGAAACAGTCGGCGAGGATGACTCGCGCCAAGTGGTAAAAGAAGCTGAACTGGACGCGCACATCGAGCTCAACACGCCAATTGAACGTCTACTCAACAACCAATTGAGCAAAACCGCAGACTTTGATCTGCGTCGGATCACGCTTGAACACAGCGCCGCCGGCGAAGGTTTTGGTCTTCAAGGTTTACTTGGGCCGCGCACGTCTCTGCTTTCACATCAGCTGTATGTTGCCGCAAGCATCGGGAAGCAGTCCGCACCTCGTGTGCTGCTGGCTGACGAGGTAGGCCTTGGGAAAACCATTGAAGCGGGCTTGATACTGAGTCAGCAGTTATTGCGACAGAGAGTGTCGCGGGTGTTAGTGCTCACCCCCGAATCACTGACACATCAATGGCTGGTAGAAATGCAGCGGCGCTTTCACCTGGCGTTCTCGCTACTGAATGAGCACAGGCTTGAGGATGCCAATTGGGAAGAGGAGTACACCGACAGCCCTCTGGTCATATCCCCTATCACGCTGTTCTCAGATAACGCCCAGCTACAGCAAATCGTCATAGGACTACCCTGGGATAT
Source organism: Halieaceae bacterium (assembly GCA_008081075.1). Lineage (GTDB taxonomy): Bacteria > Pseudomonadota > Gammaproteobacteria > Pseudomonadales > Halieaceae > Luminiphilus. The sequence continues at coordinate 25,079 of VMDB01000177.1, read as the reverse complement.
GGTTATTATCGACGAGGCGCATCACATCTCAGGATTACGGGACCCCCAATCAGACCTCGGAGCCTTTGTTGGCCAACTGGCGGGCCGCGCGCGTGGCTTGCTGCTACTGACCGCGACGCCAGAGCAAGCAGGGCCCGAGGCGCATTTCGAGAGACTGCGACTCATCGATCCTTCCCGCTTTCCCAGTTTCGATCAGTTCAAGCGGGAGCAGGCGCACTTCTCACGCTGGAATCAGGTCATCGAGCAAATCGAGGCGGGCTTGAGTCCGACGCTGCCTGAGGGCATCGACCCTAACAGTGGGCCTGAAGAACAAATTCAGCAAATGTTGGATCGATATGGTACGGGGAGAGTGCTCTACCGAAACTCACGCCGCGCCGTCTCCGGCTTCCCGCAAAGACTGCTTAACGCCTATCCGCTGACGGCGCCCGATCTCTATGCAGACGCCCCACACGCACTGCATCCAGAGCTGGCCCATTTGAATGAAGCGTGGCTGGAGCAAGATCCCAGGGTAGCGTGGCTGCAAGAGACACTTAAAACCTTACGACCGGAGAAAGCGCTTGTCATTTGCGCTCACAAAGAGACTGCGCTGGCGCTGGAACACCACCTCCACTTCAAGGTCGGTGTCCGTTGCGCTGCTTTTCACGAAGGCCTGAGTCTCATTGAACGCGATCGAGCGGCAGCATATTTCGCCGACGAGCTGAGCGGTGCACAAGCGCTTATCTGTTCCGAAATTGGAAGCGAGGGGCGCAACTTTCAGTTCGCCCGTCATCTCGTCTGCTTCGACCTGCCGAGGCACCCAGATCTTCTGGAGCAACGAATTGGACGCCTAGACCGAATTGGACAAGGTGCCGAAATACACATTCATGTGCCCTACCTCCTCGGCACCGCACAAGAACAACTCTTCCTCTGGTTACACAATGGCCTCGGCGCATTCACTGCCACTTGCTCCTTCGGGCACCAAATCTTCAACGAATTCGAATCGACGCTCAGCGCAGTCATGCGCGGAGAGAAAGGCCTTCAATCAATCATAGACGCCACCAGAGACCGTCGTGAGCAACTCACGCTGGAAACCGAACGAGGAAGGGACCGGCTACTAGAGCGGCACTCCCACAACAGCGATACCGGACGTCACATCATTCAAAGCCTTGAGTCACGAGAGTCAGCAGGCCACCTGTACGACTTTACTGAACGACTCTTTGACCGCATCGGAATCGATCAAGAATATTTAGAAGAAAACCTGTCGCTTGTTCGGCCGACGGAAAACCTCGTTACCGGGCAGCTGCCGGGACTCAATGAGGAAGGCGTCACTGCAACCTACGACCGGTCCACAGCCCTCGCGAGAGAGGACGTGCTCTTTCTGACCTGGGAGCATCCCATCATCATGGAGTCCATGGCCGTGCTGCTGGGCAGTGAAATCGGGAAGGCCTGTCTTGGCACGTTCGCTCACAAGGGTGTCCCTGCAGGGACGTTCCTGCTGGAAGCGCTTTTTCGAATAGAGTGTCTCGCGCCTCGCTATCTTGAGGCCGGCCAATTTTTAGACTACACGCCCATCCGAATGTTGGTGACAAAAGATGGCAAGGAAGTTGGCGACAAGCTATCCGCTAACTATCTCGCCGAAGCGCTGCAATCTGTGCCGAACGCAACGAGCGCTGCGGTGCTCAGCAAGCTGAGAGCGATGTTAGAAGCCCTGTTTGGTTCGTTGGAGCAGCGCGCGACCGACGCTACGCAGCAGCGGCGAGAGGCAGCCATCGAGAAGGCGAATCACTTTTATCAAGGCGAGAGCAGCCGCCTGACTTACCTAAAAACCATTAACCCCGGAGTCACCGAGAGAGAGCTCGACGCATTGGCTGAGGAACAGTCCGCCTGCCTCAAAGCGCTGGAGCAAACTAAGCCTGTATTGGAGGGCTTACGAGTCTGTATAGCCGTATGACGATAATGTTTAGGGTCGATACCAAATCGCGGAGGTATAGGCGCGCTCCTGAATGGTATCGGGACGCCTAGTATCTATCTCGGGGTCAGCCAAAGCCAACTTGTCCAGCAAGGAGTGGCGCGCGGTGGGAATTTGCAGCACGCGGACATAATAAAAAGCGGATTGCTGAGGGTTAAATTGGGGATCTGCCCACGCGGCCGTCAAACTCGCTGCACCGATAGCATTCGACGTTAATCCCGTTTCCATGTCGACGCTCGAGCCCACGGGCAGAAGCGCGCCATCCTCGGTAATACGATCTTCTCCCGCCCACGCTACGTCATAAACCGCCTCGTGGGTTGCCCCATCGGCGTCAATCCAACCCTTAATGACCTGAACGCGATCCAGATAAGCCCCCTCGGGGTCAGCCTGAGCCTCAATCAGCAAACTAAATTGACCACCCTCGCTCACGCCAACGAGCTCGCCCCCCATTGGCACGGCTCGCGTCCCAACGCTAGCCGGGTATGCGGCGTCATCCAGCATCTCCTCTGACAGATTCCAGCCACCGTAAACGCGCACGGCAATCCTCGGGCCCGTCGTTGCGTAGACCTCTCTTCGACGCATGGCCGCAAGGATCGCTTCCCGAGTGTTCTCCGCGGCCCAAACCGCCGCCAGACCAGAGGCACTCATGCCCCAACCAAAAGTACCGCGCGCGTCATCTGACCACCCCCCGGACTTGCGAGAGGGCACCGAATCGGTCGCCATCTTGCCATGAAAGTTATCCTCTTCCGCCGACGGCAAACCGGTATGCGCATCCGTCGATCCGATCACGCCAAACTGAAACGGGTTCACACCAGCTGACGCCTGTAAGCTAAGGCCCGTCTGCAACGCGCTTCGAATGTAATCTCCCGGCTTTGGTACGTAATCTGTCCACTCTCTCTGTATATAGTAGGGATAGGTTTCAAAATCGCTGAAAGCATCTTCGGGCGAGAGGACTGGGTGTGTTTCAGAATCGCCCTTTATCTGAGTGATCTCGACGACAGGCTCCCAGTAGCGACGAATCTGGGCATAGTCTTCCGTAATCTCGTTACCCCTAATATCCCGCACATCGAACATGGAGCCCTTTGAGATATTTGAATTGTGCGGAATCGCAATAAAATTCCCGCCCGTAGATTGACTGGTGCTCTCCAACCACGCCCACAAATCACTCGGATAAGAGCTGTCATCGAAGCCAAAGGGCGCAAAGGTCTGCGCCTGTTCCGCACCGATATCAGACATGACAATCCGATGCAGATTAGCCCCGCCGGGGATCAACGAGTACTCCCAGCCAATCAATGCCGAGAACACACCAGGGTCATTGTGGCGATCAGCAGCATCAGTGATTGTCTTCCAGGTGTCGATCTCAACCCTAGGCTGACGAGGGATAAGACCCGAGGTCCGGTCTTCGTCCCAGCCCGCCATAGCGGTCACGGCATCAGGAGACGGCTTGGGGAGAATAGAGGTGAAGAGCTCCCTACCAGACTGATCGTCAATAGCGTCCCTTAACAAGTACTGGACAAAACGCGTCCACAACCGATCTCGCCAGCCCAAGCCCTCGCTCTCCATCGGATTAAAGTAGAGGCTGCGAATGACACCCAAATACTCGGCGTGGTCTGACACCACGAGAAAATCGAGGGGGGTGCCAATCTGCACGCGCGCCTTGTGCCCCGGATGCTCCACCGGAATTCCCTTGGCATAGCGATAAGCGGTATCTGGCGTGGCAGTGAGATTGCCATTGGTAAAAGCATCGGAAGAATAGGTCGAGTGAAGATGGGTATCGCCCCATAAAAGTTGCTTTCCACCGGCTGAGTGCTCGTCTGCAAAGACCGGGAACACGGGCAACAAGAACCCGAGGATCGTCGTCGCCAAGCCGGCATATTGCCTGATACTGCAACCCGCCCCGCGCACCGCGCAACCTCCTCGCAAACGACTGTGCCCCGCGATCATAGGTCTTCCCCTTTCAGCAATATCTCTAGTTCTCATGTGTTAAAAAAAACAACCACCGACCTGGCGCTGGACCTCACTTACCCTGCCATTCGGGCTGGCGCTTCTGAAAAAATGCCTTGATTGCCTCCGTCGCGTCATCGCTGCCAATGCAAAAAGCCTGAAGCGCGGCCTCCTTGGAGATAGTGTCCGCCAAACTGTTTGACGCCCCAAACACCAGGGATTCCTTGGCATAGCGCAATGCCAGTGGCGACCGATTTGCCAAATCCTGGGCATAGGCCATCGCGTGCGCAGCAAAGTCATCATCCGGGAGCACTCGATTGGCCAGCCCCCAATTTACCGCTTTCTCGGCTGTCAGCTTTTCGCCAAAAGCCATTAACTCGTAGGCACGTTTCGCGCCTACCAAATTAGGCAGTAGCCAGGTAGCGCCGCCGTCGGGAACCAAACCTATTCCAACAAAGGGCTGATAAAGAAAGCTGCTCTCGGCCATGACGGCCAAATCGCAAGCCATAGCATAGGAGTATGAAATGCCCGCGCAAGGCCCGTTAATCGCAGCGATCCAGGGTTTCCGCGCATGATGTATCGCAAGCACGCCGGGTTTGTACTCCGCGTTCAATTGATCCTCTACCCCCTCGCCACCGTTGGGCATAGGTTCCGAGGTGTCCGTCAGATCCGCACCGGCACCAAACGCCCTCCCCGCACCGGTAAGAACAACGACCCAAATGTCGTTATCCGCATTAACCTCCAAGGCCGCACGCAGAAACTCTCGCCGCAGCGTCCCGTTAAAGCTGTTCAACTTATCTGGCCGGTTGAAGGAGACCCGCGCAACGCGACCCTCACGCTCTATTAAGATCGTTTCATATTCACTCATCGTATCCTCCAACAGCAGTTACTCACCCTGCACAGCGGCACCGGAGCCCAATAACTCAGTTATCTGTGACTCTGAAATACCGGTACGCTGCAGTACCGACACGGTGTCGGCGCCGAGCGAACGCGTTCCATGACGAATCTCAGAGGGTGTCCTCGCAAATCTCGGTGCAGGGCTGGGGTGAACCAATCCTTCAATATCCGCATAGACGGTGCGCTCGACGTTAGCGGGATATTTAGGCGCCTCAACCATGGTTAACACGGGCGCGAAGCAGGCATCGCTCCCTGCCATAATGGCATCCCACTCGTCCCGCGTTTTCGTTTTTAACACGGCAGCCAGCCTCTCCTTCAGCTCGGGCCACTGCGCGCTGTCGTGCTGTGACTGAAACTGAGGGTCGCTGATCTCAGCGCGGCGTAATAATTCCGCATAGAACTGAGGCTCGATAGCACCGACGGCAACGTATTTCCCGTCCGCACACTCATAGGTGTCGTAAAAATGGGCAGCGCCATCCAGCAGGTTAGCCTCACGCTCGTCTGCATTCCAGGCACCGATTTGCTGAAATCCCTGCATCATCCACATGAGCTGGGCCGTGCCATCGACCATGGCCGCGTCCACCACCTGCCCCTGACCGGACTTCGATGCTTCCAACAGCGCGGCAAGGATACCGGTTACCAACAACATGCCGCCGCCACCAAAATCGCCAATGAGGTTGAGAGGCACCACAGGCCGCTCGCCTCGACGCCCTATCGCATGCAACGCACCCGTAATTGCAATGTAGTTAAGATCATGCCCAGCCGCCTGCGCCAGCGGTCCGGTCTGTCCCCAGCCGGTCATTCTGGCGAACACCAATTTTGGATTTCGGCGCAGGCACTCCTCTGGACCAAAACCGAGCTTCTCACAGACCCCTGGCCGATAGGGGTCGATGAGCACGTCCGCACGCTCAATCAACCCCATCAGAGCAGCATGACCCGGCGGTTGTTTCAGGTCGAGCACAACGGACTTCTTATTTCGTCCACTGACAGGCTCCGCCACCTTGGGGTCTGCCGCGCCGGGGCGCTCTATACGAATCACTTCCGCACCCATGTCGGCGAGAATCATCCCGCCCATCGGCGCGGGACCTATGCCCGCGAGTTCTATGACCGTGTAACCACTCAGAGCCCCCATATAGCCACCTTAAAAGTTGCGCTGATTGAAGGCGTCATAATGATCTCCAAGACAATGCCGACCAATAATTAATTTCATAATCTCCGAGCTGCCGGCATAAATAGTGGCGATCTTCGCGTCGGCTGACTGTCGGCTAATAGGATATTCATCCATGAAACCTGCGCCGCCGTGTAACTGCAGCCCCTCGTCAGCGACGCGCTGCTGCAATTCCGAGGTTTTTAACTTTGCCACGGCCGCATCTTCAGCCGACAAAGTACCGGCATTAAATGCCAAGGCGGCCTGATCGACATAGCATTGAGCGATGTCGAGCTCTGCCCGAAGCTCTGCCATTTTGAACTGGGTGTTTTGCATCGCGGCGAGAGATTTACCAAAAACCTCTCTCTCCCGAACAAACTCTGCTGTGAGATCCCAGGACAGCTGCGCCGCGGCCAGGTAGCCCATAGCCCCTAGTAGACGTTCCTCTGCGAGACCTTCCATCAGGTAGTAAAAACCTTTGTGGGCTTCGCCCAGAACGTTCTCCTTCGGCACTTTAACGCCGTTAAAGAAGAGTTCAGCGGTGTCTTGGGCTTTCAATCCCAGCTTCTTCAGATTCCGCCCTCGCTCAAAGCCTTCCCAGGTGGACTCCACCAAAAACAAGGTCATGGCATGCGGATTGTTTTGCGGATCCGTCTTTGCGGCAACGACCACCAGATCACAATTGATACCATTAGATATGTACGTTTTTTGCCCGTTTAGCAGCCAGTGATCCTCGTGCTCAACCGCATGGGAGCGCATGCCAGCCAAATTACTCCCTGCATCTGGCTCGGTCATCGCCACAGCGAGGATAATCTCTCCTGATACCGCGCCCGGGATGTATCGCTCAATCTGCGCCTCTGTACCGAAGCGAGTGATGTAAGGCGCTACAATGCGACTGTGCAAGGAGCCGAACCAGTCGCTACAGCGCGCGTAAGCCAGCTCTTCGATGATGACCTGCTCCCAGCGGATATCATAATCATCCATACCGCCAAACCGCTCCTCCGGCCAGACCATCAGAAACCCTTTCTCGCCGGCCTTTTTAAAGATGTCCCTATCGACAACGCCTTGGTCGCGGAATCTCTCCATGTGGGGGACCACCTCTTCGGCCAAGAACCGCCGGTAAGCCTCGCGAAACATATTCTGTTCGTCAGTAAACTGTCTGGCGAGCATGCCGCTCTCCTCTCTCTTCTTCTGTCACTATCAAAAGCTGCGCCAAGCCTTGACGGCCTGCCACGGTCATCACTGTTGTCATCGGGCGTCGCACTCGACACGCCGGTACCACCTCAACATAACGAGATCCCGTTCGGCTCACGGGGCACCCTTTTTTTCAGATTTTGCGCGGCTACGGCCATCGGTCATGGAGCATCCGCTCAGCGATTCGGGGCACGCTGCGACGACACTAATCAGCAGAGGCAGGATCCAAGACCTCGCGTAACTCTCGCTTGAGAAACTTGCCATTCGCATTTCGCGGAAGAGGCTCAGCAAGAAACCAGACATACTTGGGAACTTTAAAGGCTGCGAGCCGAGAGCCCATGTGCTCCCTGAGCCCCGGCGCATCGAGCATCGCGTCGGGCTTGAGATGCACGGCAACGCCAACCTCTTCCCCCAGCCGCTCGTCGGGCACCGCGAAAGCGACCGTCTCCAAGACGGCAGGGTGTGTATAGAGCGCCCCTTCGACTTCGGCACAGTAAATATTCTCTCCCCCCCGTAAAATCATGTCTTTTGCACGATCAACTAGGTAAAGGAAGCCGTCCTCATCGAAATACCCGATGTCCCCCGTATGTAACCAACCATCAACAATGGTTTCCGCCGTGGCTTCAGGCCGGTTCAAGTAGCCTTTGATCACCGGCGCACCTCGCACCAACAGCTCCCCTGCCTCACCGACGGGGAGAGCCTCGCCCTCCGCATTGACGACTTTCCCCTCGAGCGTGGGTACCAGGGGACCGCAGCTCTGCGGCCGCGCGATGAATAGATCGCCCGTGGTGTAGGTACTGATGCCGCAGACCTCAGTCATACCATAACCTTGCGCCGGCTTTGCTCGCTTCGTCGTCTCGACCACTTTACCGGGAAGATCCGGGTGCATTGCCGCACCACCTCCACCCAGAGAATTCAGACTCGACGTATCGAATTCCTTGAAATCGGGGTGCGCGAGGAGCTCCCTCGTCATCATTGGAACTGCGCTTAGCGTGTTGACCTTTTCCTGCTCAATCAATTTCAGCGCCTCAAGCGTGTCCCACTTGTACATGAGCACCAGTTTTCCGCCACCAACCGTGCCTCCCTGCATCACACAATTGTTTGCGGTGACGTGGAATAGCGGCGTTGCGACAAGGGACGTGGGGGCCGGCAAAGATACCGGCGCATCGGGCTGTTCGCCGCGCCCCATTGCCTGCGTAGTCGCAAAAATTTGCCCCATCGCTGCCACGTTCAGCACATTGTGCACACAACCTCGATGGGTCAACTGCGCACCCTTGGGTCGACCGGTGGTTCCAGAGGTGTAAAAAATGCAGGCATCATCATCGGGATCAATGGGCGTGTCAGCGAGTACCCCAGACTCCGCTATCGCGTCGGTCCACTGTACTGCTGGCACCGCTGGATCAGAATCGCGCACAGCGACAACGCCGAGATGCGAGAAGTCCGCGGCAATTTCAGCAAAGGTAGCCAAACGGCGATCATCCGCGATCAGCCACTTGGGCTCAGAGTCGTTGAGCGCATATGACATTTCGTCAGCGACCCACCAGGCATTCATGCCAACCGCCACTCCCCCGACAGCGATGATGCCCCAGTAAGCAAAAATCCATTCCGGATAATTTCTCATGGCGATAGCGACACGATCACCAGACCCGACGCCTTGACACTTTAGCCAGGCAGAAAAATTGGCAACGATTTGCCCTGCCTCGGCATAAGTCCAACGCTCCTCGCCGTAAACGATGTATTCCTTGTCGCCATGGCTTTGCCCAAGCAGCCATAGATCACGAAGGCTGCCGGGCGCGTGCTTATAGGCTTTCAGCGCATACCCTTGGCGCTCGATAGTGGTCACTTCGAGAAACGCACCCGGGGCCGTCACCATCTCCACCGCCTGACGGTAATAGCCCATGACTTGGTCAGTACCCATATACTACCTGCCCCTTCATTTTCTTATGGACGGGAAATCATGAATGATTGAACCCGAAAGCTAGCGCAAGATACCCTAACGCTGTGACCACGACCAGTTGCCGTCGCGCAGGAATTGGCAGGTATAATGCCAATACTGAAAAAGGTATTCCAGCCCAAACGCACCGACAGCAAACTGAAGATAACCCGGCTATTTAAGCCCCCATCGGTGCGAACTTTATCGCATGCAAGAGGAGCACAATGAGCGCACAAGACCTCGACTTGACTCTTTTGGAGCCGTGGCTCCGTGAGCAAATTCCAAGTCTGGAAGGAACGCTATCAGCAGAAAAATTTGCAGGCGGGCAATCAAATCCAACTTTTAAACTCAGCGCGGGCGAAGCAAATTACGTGCTGCGACGCAAGCCGCCCGGTGAATTGCTGGCCTCGGCGCATGCGGTTGATCGAGAGTTCAGAGTGCTCGACGCGCTGCGTGAGACGCCAGTACCCGTTCCCAATGCCGTCGCCTTGTGTACTGACGACTCGGTTATCGGCTCCATGTTCTATGTAATGGAGCACCTTGAGGGACGTATTTTCTGGGATCCGGCGGTGCCCGAAGTCAATAACGACGAGCGCACGGCGATCTATGACGAGATGAACAGAGTATTAGCCGAGCTCCACTGCGTTGATGTGAGTGCTGTCGGTCTCTCTGATTATGGCAAGCCTGGCAACTATTATGCACGGCAGATCGGCCGCTGGACCAAGCAGTATCGCGCCTCAGAGACAGAGGTCGTCCCGGATATGGAAGCGCTTATCGATTGGCTGCCCAATCACATCCCCGAGGGTGACGAAACCGTGGCTTTGGTACATGGAGACTACCGGCTCGACAACATGATTTTTCATCCAACAGAACCGCGAATCATTGGCATTTTAGACTGGGAACTCTCCACATTGGGCGACCCCCTCGCCGACCTCGCATACCAGCTCATGGCGTGGCGTTTTCCTCGGGAGGGCGGCATTGCTGGACTCGAAGGGCTCGACCGCTCGTCATTAGGGCTACCCTCGGACGAAGAATACATCGCGGCCTATTGCCGCCGAACGGGGCGCGACGGCATCAATAATTGGTCTTTTTATATGGCTTTTTGCTTCTTCAGAATTGCCGCGATACTGCAGGGCATCAAAAAGCGCGCACAAATAGGGACAGCTTCGAGTGCTGAGGCCGACAGCCGCGCCATTATGGTAGGGCCACTCGCCGCCCTCGGCGCCGCCTGCATTCCCTGAGCCATCGAAAGCTGAGTCAGGCCACCGAACTTTTGACCCGAGCCCGCGGCGCGCTGCTGCGGGCCCGGGCAGGCCTCGCCTGATTTTTGGCGACCCTCTGATCTGATCCAGCTTTCAAGGTCTTCATTTGAGCGGCCGTGGGGGGTGGTCTTCGTCGGGAGCTTTTCGGCCGACGATAGGTACCCGGGGCCGGCCGGAGATCACCGTATTCAAAGCGATGCAGAATCTCTTCCAATGTTCTGGAAATTTGCGTGCACCGGCGTATGGATTCAAGCCGACTGAAAGCGGCTCGCTGACCCTCCCGTACCAGCAGACCCAACTCGTCCGAGCTGGGCTGACTGATCAGCTTGAGGGGGTTCTGGAATCTAAACTTGGGCACGATGTTGATATCACCGGAGTACTCTTGATCCAGCAATGCATGAACACTGTGAAGCATCATATTGAATTTCGGCCAATTATCCCCATATCTTTTAGCGACCCCCCGATAGAAATTGAGCATTTCCCGACCAATCCCGATTCCCAAGGATGACGCCGCTCGTCGAACAGGGCGGGCACGCTCATCACGCGGCAAGAAGGCGCGAGCGATAGGGTTCACCATGCTGACAATGTAATGATTTGTCGAAAACAGCCGAGACAGTCTTTTCGCCGGAAGATCGTCCGCCACCGACCCGTCCACCCATCGACGCGCCGGGAGATAGGGTTGCGGCTCACCTTTCTCGTTCTTTGCCTGCAACATGACGGGCGGAAAAACGCCGGGAATGGCGCAGGACGCCATCACGGCAGAGCGCAAATAGACGTTCGGCGACGACACGGCGTTGAGCAGACGAGAGCGCTGATGAGGCTCAGCGGGCGCCACAGTAATACTGACCTGTCTCCCGGTCTTGGCATAGGCCTCAGCAAAGGTCAGATCGGGAATGGCGGCAGCGATAAGCTGCTCTGTATTGTCGGCCGTGAAACGCACACCCGCACCGGTCACCCACCTTCGGATCAAACCTGCCGGGTCGTTACCCCCAGACTCGAGCATGGCGATAAAATCGAGACCCTGCATCTCCTCATCGGTGTAGGCGCCAAGCACTGCGGCCACAATCGAACCCGCGCTCGAACCCGAGATGACACGCGGTAGCAGGCCGTGCCTCAGCAACTCAGTGACAACACCGACATGCAAAAACCCGAGTACGCCGCCGCCACTCAGCATCAACGCGGAGCGACCGTAACAAACGTTGCTTCGATAGAAAAAATCCAGCTTTTGCTGGATCGGAATCACTTCATCAGGCAGTTCTGCCAACAGCCTGAGCGCGTCATCAATCTCCTGAATATATTCCTCGATCAGGATTTTAGTGCCAGCCTTCGCCTGCCGATAAAGGAGACTTTTGCCCATCCCGCCCATGTTGCCATGGATGCCCTCGTTAAGCGCATAGAGCAAGCCGGGCCAATCTTTTTGCTTTCGGTACTTGCGCAAGCGGTCAAGGCGGTAGCGGATTTGTGCGTGATCATAAAGATCAGAGGGCTCTTCTTTGCGCCAAGTGGCCATGCCACTCGCCGCATCATGTGACTCCGCGGCCAAAAACCACTCTTCGTAGGATTCGGCGAGATCCATATCCCGCTCGTACTGCCGTAACTCCGATTTTGCCGTCAACTACCACCACCTCGCCATTGAAGTCTGTTAACGCATACGCAACCGTGAGCATAGAGGCTCATCGCCGCGGGAACCAGCTTGACATATTTTTAATTTACACGGCGGCGCGATAGGCGTCCTGCAAATGGCGCTTATAGAGCTTGCCATTGTCCATGCGGGGCAGCTCCTGCAAAAAATCAATCCTGCGCGGCACCTTCACGCTGGATAACCGCTCGCGCATCCACAATGAGAGCTCCTCTGCCATCTCATCGGTCGCGTCTTTCCAATCCAGAGGCTGCACCACCGCCACCACCTCTTCGCCAAATTCCGGATGAGGCACACCAAAAACGGCAACGTCGGCAACTTTATCGTGGGTAATCAACAGCCCTTCAATCTCGGCAGGATAAACATTCACTCCGCCTGTGATAATGGTGAAGTTTTTTCTATCCGTCAGGTAAAGGAACCCTTCCTCATCAAGGTAACCGACATCCCCCATAGTGCTCCAACCCTGATCGTTAAAAGCTTCTCGGGTCTTCTCAGGCTCGTCAAAATATTCAAAGGGACGGCTCTCCGCGAAATAAACATCGCCGACCTCGCCAGGACCCAATACCTCTCCATTTTCGCCGAGAATGCGCGGTTGTCCGATGATGGCCTGGCCCACGGAACCCTTGTGTGTAAGCCAATTCGCCGAATCGATGATGGTGAAGCCATTACCCTCACTGCCTGAGTAATACTCCACAATCACCGGGCCCCACCAATTAATCATCGCTTCTTTGACATCGATGGGGCACGGTGCGGCAGCGTGAATCGCGCACTTCATTGAACTGAGGTCGTAGCGCTCGCGCTCCTCCTCGGGGAGCTTGAGCATGCGCACGAACATAATCGGCACCCATTGACTGTGGGTGGCTCTGTATTGCTCTATCAGCGCCAAGGACTGCACCGGATCAAACTGCTCCATGATGATTGAGGTGCCGCCCATACCGAGGACCATCAAGTTGTAATGCAGCGGGGCGGCATGATAGAGCGGCGCTGGCGACAGATAGACCGTATCGACTCCAAATCCAAAAAACGCGCCAACGCTACCGGACATCGGGTGGTCGGCGTGAATACTCTCCGCGTGCGGCTGCCAATAGACGCCCTTGGGTTTACCCGTCGTGCCCGACGAGTAGAGCATGGGCGCACCCAGAAACTCATCCGCGATTGGTGTGGCGGGCAACTGCTCCAGCTGCGCTTCAAGGGATTCAAAACCAGCGATTTCACCGCCCACTGACAAACATCGATTCAAACCCGCCGACGCCGCCGCGGCCGCAGTGGCGACCTCTGCCAGGCTGGCCGACGCGATGAATAGCTTCGCTTTGCAGTTGGTAATGATATACGCCGTCTCATCTTGCTTTAGGTGTGTACTGATGGGCGTAAAGATCACCCCGGCGCGCAGCGCCCCCTGCGCGACCTGTAGAAACTCGGCGCAATTCTTCATCATCATTGCAATATGATCACCGCGCTCGATACCTGAGTCTCTCAGCAGCTGTGCAATCTGGTTTGAGCGCCGATCGAGCTCCGCATAGGTCACTGTCTCTGCTGAATTGGCCAAGATATAAGCGGGCCGATCGGGGGTTTCAGTTGCGTAGGAAGAAAAATGCGGCATGACCTTTCTCTTTTAGGATTATTATGCGTGAACACTATACATTTTCAGGATTGAGATGGTAGCAGTTGAAGCCAAGGGGACTGGCAAAAATATTCGAGCACAATGCAGAGCGGGTACTCTCAGCACGCAAACGTCGGGGCTGGCGCCCGGCTACGTCCAAGCCAATATCGTAATACTGCCTGCGGCGTCGGCGAATCATTTCCAAACCTTTTGCCAACGCAATCCCCGCCCCTGTCCCTTGCTGGCCATGAGTCCGGAGCCCGGCGCGCCCACCCTTCCCGAATTAGGCGATGACATCGATATCCGCGTCGACCTACCTCAATACCGCGTTTGGCGAAATGGGGTGTTGGCGGAGCAAGTCACTGATATCTCCGGGCTCTGGCAGGCCGACTGGACGGCTTTTGCGCTTGGCTGTTCGTTCTCTTTTGAAGAGGCCTTGCTGGATGCCGGAATTGAAATTCGCAACCTTACGGAAGGTGTTAATGTGCCCATGTACACCACGCACATCCCCTGCGCTGCATCAGGACCATTTTCAGGAAATATGGTGGTGAGTATGCGGCCGATGGTCGCCTCAGACGCCATACGTGCCATACAGATATGCTCTCGCTTTCCCTCAGTTCATGGCGCACCCATACACCTTGGGGATCCTTCGCAAATAGGCATCGCTGATTTGAGCAAACCGAACTTTGGCGCGGCCGTAACGGTAAAGGACTCCGAAATACCCGTCTTCTGGGCCTGCGGCGTTACACCCCAAGTCGCCCTGCAGACGGCAAAACTGCCGCTTGCCGTGACCCATGAACCCGGGCACATGCTTGTTACTGACCTAAAAAATACCGATCTGGCGATCTTCTGATGACAAACAAACTGACTCTGAACTGTGACATGGGAGAAAGCTACGGGGCTTGGACCATGGGCGATGATGAGACCATCATGCCCCTGATCGACGCCGCCAATATCGCGTGCGGCGGACACGCTGGGGATCCCGGCACCATGCGTCGCTGCGTGACCATGGCACGCCGTCACAACAAAGAAGTGGGGGCCCACGTATCCTACCCAGACCTGCAAGGCTTCGGTCGCAGAGCAATGGATATTCGCGGACCTGAATTGATTGACTTGATTCACCATCAGATCGGTGGGCTGGATGGCATTGCGCGAACCCATGGGACACGCGTCAGCTTTGTGAAGCCCCACGGTGCGCTCTATCACGCGATGCTGGGCGATCCGATGATACTCAGTGACGTCATGAGGGCGGTTGCCAGCTGGCATGCCGACCTGTCACTGGTTGTCCTCGCAACGCCGCGCGATAGAAAAACCGTCCAACTCGCCATTGAGCACGGATTAACACTTCGTTACGAAGCGTTTGCGGACAGAGGCTACACGAGTAGAGGACTGCTCATTCCGCGCGACAAACCCGGTGCTCTCCTCACCGTGGAAGAAGCGGCCAATCAGTCTATTGCGATTGCGAAAGACAATCTTCGAACGCCCAAAGGTAAGCGCATACCCGTCAATGCTGACACGCTGTGCGTCCATGGCGACACACCCGGCGCCATCAAAATGATCAAGGCTATTCGCAACGCTCTGGACAAAATGTGAATGGAATTTGCCGTTGGCCCCGCCGGTAGTCTGGGATTGCGCTTGGTGTTCTCCGAGACACCCTCGCCGTCATTGACTTATGGCTTACTCTCCATTCAAACCCAAGCCCAGCGACAATTTGCGGGTGCCCTCGTCGATAGTGTTGTGGGCTACACCACGTTAACTTTGTTTTTCCAGCCGCTCGCGCTGGACCGAGAGCGCGCTCAGCACTGGCTGGAAGAACGTGCGACAAGTTTGAGGGTAACCGCCAACGAACCTGAAGCCAGTTGTAAAACGGTAACCCTGCCCGTGCTTTACCACTCCAGCGTCGCTCCCGATCTCGAGTGGCTGGCCGAGGAGAAGAATCTGAGTGTTGACGATGTTATAGAGCGACATAGCGGCTGCGCTTATTTTGCTTACGCTACAGGTTTTGCGCCGGGATTTTGCTACCTCGGTACAGTGGACGCGCAATTGACGACACCCAGACTGACCACTCCCCGGGCGAGTGTGGAAGCAGGCTCGGTCGCCATCGCCGACCGGCAGACGGCAGTATATCCATGCGTATCGCCTGGCGGCTGGCGACTTATCGGGGCCTGCCCGACACCGCTGTTTGATCTGGCATCGAATCCGACTGCACGGATCGCCGTCGGCGATTCAGTCAAATTTGAACCCGTTACGATGGCTGACTATCGGGCCTTGAAAGCGAAACTGAACAAAGCGTGAGAACACTGACACTCATTCGCTCGGGCATCGCCAGCACTATTCAGGATAGCGGTCGCGCGGGTCACCAGCGAAACGGCATCCCTCCCAGCGGCGCCATGGACAATTATGCGCTGCGCGCAGGCCAGTACTGCTTTGGACATGGCGATAATGAAGCCGCATTGGAGTTCGCCTACGGGGACCTCGCCTTCGTCACATCTCACAATTGCCGATTCATCGTAACCGGCGCTCCGACCGTCGTTACCATTGGCAACACCGAGCGCGATAGCGGCAAAATCGAAGAAGCCGTAGAAAACCAAGTAGTCACCGTCAAACCCCGCGGCCAAGGCATATACAGCTATCTTCACGTCGAGGGAGGATTCGACACTCCCCTCCAGCTTGGCAGTAGAAGCACGTCTCCCAGAGAGCGTATTGGCGGCGTCGAAGGCAGGTATCTCCGAGACGGTGACACCCTGCCCCTGGGTTCAGGCACCCGCCCCCACGTCACGCAATGTCCAACGCCGATCACCGTGCAAGACCGGGACCTGCTGTCACTGAGATTCGTCCCCGGATTTCAGTTCGACGCCTTCTCCCCAGCCGCAAAGCAGGCACTTGATAATGGGACATTTTCGGTTACGCCACGCGCCAATCGCATGGGTATCGCACTGGAGGGCGATCCGGTGAATACAGGCGTTCAGTCACTGCTGTCTGAGGCGACCTGCTATGGTGCTGTGCAAATACCCCCGGACGGTAAACCCATCATTTTACTCAATGATCGTCAAACGGTTGGCGGCTATCCAAAGGCGGGCGCGGTTATCGAAGCAGACTGCCAGCGCTTAGTACAATCCAGACCTGGTCAGCGAGTGCAGCTTGTCCCCATCACGCCTCAGGAGGCGGATCGCATCACCTGGTTGGAGCACCACTACATCGAGACAAAATTATCGTGAATGGCCTTAACATCACACAAACCATCGAAGCGATTGAGCAGCTGCTGATACAACATGACCATCGGCACATGAGTCGCGTGAGACGAGCACTCGACCCGGGCTATCTCGAGCGAGCGGCACATCTGGTGAGAACGCAGCGGGGTAATGCTTACATCGTCACCGGCTTCCCCGTGGCGGGCACTTTTGAAACAGATGGGCCCGCCGGGGCGATGGCACTCTATCGGGCCTGCGAACGGCACCAACTGCGACCGACGATCCTTTCCGAATCCGCCCTCACCCAATGCCTGAGTCCGGCGTTCCGATGCCTTGAATTGCCCACCGGCTCCAGAGAGCAAATCCGGGAGTCAGTGATCAATCTCTACTACAACGCACCGCCTGATCTCGTGATCAGTATCGAGCGTCCCGGGGCCGCACGGGACGGGCGGTACTACAACATGGCAGGAAAGGACATTTCAGCGGACTGCACCCCCGCTGAGGCCTATCTCGAGCTAGCCGAGTGTCCCACGATAGCGATTGGTGACGGAGGCAATGAAATGGGCATGGGCAAAGCCCTCAACGTTTTAAGTGAATTGGATATTCATCCTGCGATCAGCACTTGCGATGAGTTGGTGGTGGCAGACGTATCAAATTGGGCGGCCTATGCGGTATGCGCCCTAGCCTACTCCCATAATGACGACAGGGCGGACATCATCGCGGATATCCGCAAGGACCTACTGCTTCTAGTTGAATCTGGTGCGGTTGATGGAGTCACCGGCGCAAAGACAGCTACCGAGGATGGTTTTGCGGAAGGCGCCGGCTGTGCGCTGGTGGAAGCTATCATTACCTTGCTGAATCAAGAGGGCTCCCTATGACAATCGCTTATCTCAATGGCGAATACTTACCGCTGCTTGAGGCGAAAATATCGCCCATGGACCGCGGCTTTCTCTTCGGCGATGGCGTCTATGAGGTGATTCCCTGCTATGCAGGAAAAATGGTCGCCGCTCAGTATCACTTGGATCGACTCAGGCACTCGCTCGCGGGTATTCAACTGAACATTACGCCGTCGGATGAGGATCTTTCACAGGTGCTTAAGCTGCTGATCGAACGCAATGGGAGCGGTGACCTAGGCATTTACCTGCAAATCACACGTGGTGTAGCTGAGAAGCGCCAACACGCATTCCCGGATCACACCATTCCCACAGTATTCGCCTACACCTTTCCTATTAATGCCCCGTCAACTGGCGACATGGAAACCGCGACTTGCTTTACGACTGTGACCCGGGCAGACGCGAGGTGGGCCAGATGCCATATCAAATCCACCGCGCTGCTCGGAAATGTGCTTCATATGATGGAGGCAATTAATGAAGGAGCAGAAGAAGTTCTGCTATTCAATGAACATGACCTTTTAACTGAAGCGGCGGCCTGCAATGTCTTTGTGGTTAAAGACGGGCAGATCTACACCCCAGAACTGGACCATGAGAAGCTCCCGGGGGTGACCCGGCGTTTGTGCCTTGAGCTCATCGAAAAACATACCAATTGGCCGGCGCTAGTCGGGCCGGTAACTCGCGAGACAGTTATGTCAGCAGACGAAGTTTGGTTGAGCTCTTCAACAAAAGAACTGGCACCCGTAACAGCCATCGACGGCAAGCCGGTCGGCGATGGCACGCCCGGTAATTATTGGGCTGAGGCACAGCGCCTTTTTCATCTTTATCGATTTGACACTCCCTGATGCCCAGAGCTACCACTGTTTCCATCGACCTCGGCGCCATTAGCAATAATATCGCCGTGCTGAAAACCAGCCTGGGCGCCACTCGATTCATGGGCGTTGTCAAAGCCGACGCTTACGGACACGGGGCCGTCCCAGTCGCTCAGCACATTGAAGGCTCAGTTGACGCTTTCGCTGTGGCCTTTACCGAGGAGGCGTTAGCGCTTCGGGCTGCAGGTATTGGCAAGCCCATTCTCATCCTAGAGGGGCCGCACTCGGCTGAGGATGTAGCGCTGGCGGCTGAAGAAAATCTATGGCTTGCACTGCACGAGCACTCCCAGGTCGACTGGTGTTTGCCGCGCGGCGATGCGCTGCCTCACTTGTGGATAAAAATCGATACCGGAATGCATCGACTCGGATTCCCGGCTGAACAGCTGTCTACCGTGAGACGATCACTGGAAAATGCGGGCTGCGCTCGCCTAACGCTCATGTCTCACCTAGCGTCCGCCGAGCTACCCGAGAGCCCCCTTAGCAAGCGCCAGCTGGACCGGTGGCACGAAATTGTGTCGGACTGGCCCTATGAAATGAGTCTCTCCAATTCAGCAGCCAGCCGCCTGGGGCTCGCCGCAAAAGACACTTGGGGTCGCTTGGGCTACGCCATGTACGGTGGCCTCATCACCGGATCAACCAGCAATTCAGCATTGAAGCCGGCCATGCAATTTCACACAACCGTGATGGCTCTTCGGCAGGTGGGCGCTGGAGAGTCCGTTGGCTACGGCGGTCATTGGACAGCGCAGCGCGACAGCGTGATCGCCACGCTGCCTGTGGGCTACGGAGACGGCTACCCTTGGTCCGCGCAAAGTGGAACGCCAGTGGCCGTTAATGGCAAAAAAGTTCCTCTGGTTGGTCGCGTATCGATGGATATGGTGACAGTTGACGTTACTGATTGCGGCTCTGTGGCGATAGGCACGCCCGCCATTCTCTGGGGACAAAATCCGGGCGTAGACGAGGTGGCGGAGGCCTGTGGCACGATAGGGTACGAATTGATCACGCGTATGACTGGCAGAGCAACGCGGCGCTACCGAAAATGAGTCCAAACTACCCAATAATCCTTGCGCCAGTGCGCGACACCGGCTTTGCCACGCACAAGGACCTCTATCCGTGACCGGCACTAGCGGCACCGAGGGGCAGTTTTTGGCTGCGATCGACCTGGGCAGTAATTCATTTCACCTAATGATCGCCAAATCAGAGTTTGGAGAGCTAAAACCGGTCCACGCCCTCGCCGAAAAAGTGCAACTCGGTGAATTCGACGAATCGGGCATGCTCACGACAACGGCAATTGAGCGCGGCCTCACCTGTCTGGAACGCTTCAAGCAACTGATAGACAGCACGTGCCCTGACAAAATTCGCATTGTTGGCACCAACGCTTTACGACGAGCCAAGAATCGCCAAGCATTCATCGAACCAGCGGAACAAATTATCAACGCCCCTATTGAGGTGATTTACGGCCGTGAAGAGGCTCGTCTCATTTATCTAGGCGTAGCACACACTCTGTCTGACGACGCCAATGTCAGGTTGGTTATCGATATTGGCGGAGGAAGCACAGAGTTCATCCTCGGAGAGCGCTTTGAACCAAAAAAACTCGAGAGCCTACAGATGGGCTGCGTATCCTATGGCCGACTCTACCTTCCAGACGGCATCATCAATCGCGATGGTTTCGACGCCGCGTACCACCGAGCCCGAATTGAGGTCTCGCACATTCGGCGCGGCTACCATAGTAGTCAATGGCAGGAAGCTGTCGGGTCTTCCGGCACCCTCCGAGCAATCGAAACCCTCATCGCAAGCGCGGGCTGGCGAGAAAACGGTATCGATCGCGATTCCCTCGAGAAACTCAAGCAAAAACTCCTGACTTTCGGACACGTTGACGAACTCAGTCTGGAGGGGCTGAGCGACACGCGAAAAGGCGTTGTAACCGCAGGTCTGGCGATCACTCTTGGTATTTTTGACGGGCTGCAAATAGAAGAAATGCGCACTTCATCAGGAGCGCTGCGAGAGGGCGTCATTTATGACTTGATCGGAAGATTCGACCATGAGGATGTTCGCACTCGCACCGTAGTGGCGATGCAGCAACGCTATAACGTAGACGCGGCGATCGCTGATTTGGTCTGTCGCCGTGTGGAGACATTAGCCTCAGCAACCGCACCGGAATGGCACCTAACCAGCGGCGAAATGGACCTGCTAACGTGGGCGGCGGCTTTGCATGAGATTGGCGTTGCGGTATCTCAGAAAAATTACTCCCAGCACTCAGCCTATCTCGTGCTGAACAGTGATTTACCTGGATTCGCCCAGCAAGACCAGGAGGTCATGGCCGCATTGATATCCGGACTGAAAGGAAAAATCAGGCCTGAGATCCTCGAACCAATTCCCCGCCGCAGGCGACAAAATGTGGCCCGCATGATGATCCTACTGAGGTTGGCGGTCATCCTGAAACACGTGGAAGAAATGGAAAATATCCCAGACCTCGCCGTGTGCGCACGAGGCGAGACCCTCACCTTGACCTATCCCGCGGATTGGGGAGAGGCACATCCCCTGACGATCTGGGAAATACAGCAGAGCCAACCGTCATTTGAGCGACTAGATGTCACCGTAGAGCTCGCAGCCCTGCTTTGAAGTGAGTGCCCGTGTTAGAGGTCGTAACCTCTCTCGTCATGTAGCACGATATCAAGCCCCGCAGTCTCATCCTCTTGATCGACCCTCAAGGACACCAGCGCATTCACGATACGCAGTAGCACCCAGCTTATCACTGCGGTGTAAACAAAGGTGGCGCCAATCCCGCAGAGCTGAATAGCCAGCTGGCCTGAAATACCTTCAACACCGTCAGAAAACCCATTACCGCTGAATAACCCCAGTGACGGAGAGCAAAAGATTCCCGCCATAAAGAGTCCCAGCATGCCGCCCACACCGTGCACAGGAAATACATCCAGACTGTCATCGATACCCAGTCGGTTTTTCAGCGTTATCGTTGCGAAGTAACACACAACGCCCGCGGAAAGGCCTATCACGACCGCACCTGCTGGCCCCACGGAGCCTGACGCAGGTGTAATGGTCCCCAAACCGGCGACCATGCCAGTCACAATACCCAGCACCGAGGGCTTTCCATGACGGATCCACTCCATGCACATCCAAGCGAGGGATCCACACGCAGCAGAGAGGTGCGTCACTAACATAGCCATGGCCGCACTGCTGTCCGCCGCGACCGCGGACCCCGCATTGAAACCAAACCAGCCCACCCAGAGCATTCCAGCGCCGGTCACCGTCATAGTCAGGTTATGAGGTGGCATCGCGGTCTGACCGAACCCCCGACGGCCACCGAGAGACGTCGCCGCAACGAGCGCCGCAACACCGGCTGTAATGTGCACCACTGCGCCGCCCGCGAAATCCTGAAGACCCATTTCACCCAACCAGCCTCCACCCCATACCCAGTGACAGACAGGGGCATATACCAGAACCAACCAAAGAGAGCTGAATATCAGCATGGCTGAAAATCGCATTCGCTCGGCGAATCCACCGACGATGAGTGCGGGCGTGATGACCGCAAAGGTTAACTGGAACATCACGAAGAGCGTCTCTGGGATTGACCCACTGACACTGTCCATGGATACCTTCGCCAAAAATAGGTTGCCCAAATCACCGATCCACGGGCCCTGTTCAACGCCCGCAGATCCGAACGCCAGGGTATAGCCCACCACGAACCAAAGAACGGACATGAGCGCGGTCAGCGCAAAACACTGCATCAAGACAGACAGTACGTTCTTTACTCGCACCAATCCCGCATAAAACAGCGACAAGCCGGGAATCGTCATAAACAACACTAAAGCCGTCGAAGTCAGCATCCACGCGGTATCTGCACCAGATATCGTCTCGGCAAGGGCGAAGGGAGCAAAAGCCGACCCCAGGAGTGCTACAGCAGACAAGGCAGTGGTGCGAGACAACAGAGCGGGCATAACTTCAGACCTCAAAAAATTTGCGACGGAGTGTGCCATAACGGGAGTCTTTTTCCCAAATATCGAAATCGGGCACCACGCTTGAAAGATGATTGTGCATCAGAAGACCCCGGATTATTCTGCGCCCGTCCCACCATGAATCGACAAACGATGAATCACTTACCCTCCCGCCTTGTCATCTGCTTTGCCTTGGCATTGCTCTGCACTACCTCGTGGAACACCATCGCCGCTCCGAAAAATGTCATCCTGATCATCGGCGACGGATTCGACGATCAACATGTCACCATGGGTCGGAACTACCTGACTGGTATGAGCGGGACGCTCATCCTCGATGGACTTCCGTTTCGAGGTGCGGTGCAGGTAGAAACCCTCTCGGCCTCGGGCGAGCCCGAGTATGTTGCGGACTCCGCAAACACAGCCACTGCAATCGCGACGGGCAGGATCACCAGTGTGGGCAGAGTCGGCACGGATATCGCTGATGAAGATCTACCTACCATCGCCGAGCGCGCTATTGGGGCTGGCCTTCGGGTGGGGCTCGTCACCACTTCTTCTATCACCGATGCCACCCCGGCCTCATTTCTTGCGCACGTCTCCTCGAGAAGCTGCGAGGGTCCAGAAGAAATCCTGGGGAGCACCTATTACGGTTTGCCTCAACCTGTCTGCCCGCAGGATGCCAAGCAAAATAATGGCCCGGGCTCCATTATCGAGCAGCTATTCAGCAGCAAAGCACACATATTGTTTGGCGGCGGCCAGAAGTTTTTGAATCAGATAATGGCTAGTGGAGAATCGATCCGCTCGCTCGCTGAAAAAAATGGCTTCCGCGTCATCACTGACCGCGACGAACTGTCGGAAATTCAGACTGACCAAGCAATCATCGGTCTTTTTGACACTGAGAATCTCGAGGTCAAGTGGCGGGGTTCGGACGGTAGGCGAGCGGCACCCACCGAAACGAGCTGGCTCCACAGTCTGTCAGATTTTCTTGGCGAGGCCACCCCGCCCGAGATAATGGAATGTGAACCTAATCCGGCATTTGCCGCCACTCCGGAACTTGCCTCGATGACGGCTACGGCCTTGCGCCACCTCTCAGCGAGTAATGAGAGCGGATTTTTCCTGATGGTGGAGTCTGCATCCATCGACAAGCAAAGCCACAAGCGAAACCCGTGTGGGTCACTCGGCGAGATAGCGCAATTGGAGGAGGTGCTGGCAGTGTCGCTGGAATTTGCAGGTCAACACAATGACACTCTCGTTATGGTCACTGCAGATCATGCGCAAGCTGCCCAGATTTTGCCAGAACCAAGCCACTATTCTGACTACCCCGTTCCCATTTATTCCCCCGGACACACGGCAAGGGTGAGGACCCGCGAGGGCAGCGTGATGCGGATCAACTACGCAACAAACAACGGGTTCAGTGAAGAGCACACAGGCGCAAACGTGCCTCTGTTCGCCAATCTATCAGACCCAAAACTACTCAAACCTTTCATGAAACAGAGAGACTTGTATCACGCGATGATGACTTTCTTGGGCCTCAACAGCGGCGACAACGAGCTCAAAGATTGACCCAGGAATTGAGCGCCTTCAGTCGAAACTCTGCTCCCGAAACATTAAGAATGACGCTATCCGGGAGGATTTCGATGACACGAATCCCATCGCCCCGCTCCCCTTCCTTCAGTCGGTTGCCATTCAACTCGACAAAGGCCGCATCCCCGCCGTACTGATGAGCGCTGTAAATAATCGTGGGTACACTATCCTTTTGCGCCTGCGTCAGGGTATCGAGCAACGCTACGGGATGGGGAAGCAGTGAGGTCTCGCCGACCTCCAAAGCCAATCGCTGCATCACCTCTTGCAGATCTACTGCCGGCTCGGTAACCAACGTCTCGGTCACTGCGAGTGGGTCCGGCTCCAACCGTTCTTCAGGATCGGCTTGCAATTGGGGGACCCCCAAAACATCTGCTTCCTCTCCTCCCTCGCTCACCATCGATTCAGCAGTCGCCTCTGCGTCTCTCCACATCGCTTGATTCAGCGCCTGCAATTCGCTGGAGTCGATTACCGAAACGCGACCCAATACTTCGGCTTGGGAAGAGGGAGGTGCTGGTGCCGATGGCAAGGAATTGTCTGCTGATGGCGCTACTGGCTGCCGCGCATCTTGAGGTTGAATGGGTAGGCCGAGCGCTTGAACTCTCTCTTTTATGGCCCCGTCAGCTTGCACCGCGCCCCTTTCAGCCCCTTCCCCCGACGTGCCGACATCCGACCCAAACCACCAAAACCCAAGACCCAGCAGTGCCAATGCTGCTACGCCCGGCCCCAGCGCCCTCGTCCAACCCTTACGTTGGTCTGAGACGTTTGCAACTTCATCCGATACAGAAATGGAGGGCACATTTCTTTGCTCGCTTTCAGATCGCTCCAATGCGTCAAGGATCAAAGACATGGCGCAGCCCCAATGCGAAGGTTGAACTGATCAATCGCCGAGGGAGACCACCAACCTCGTCCTAATTGATCATTGAGTGTCTGCAGAGTGCGTGCGCCGATCACGCCGTCCACCTCCAAACCCGTCGCAGCCTGAAAGGCCATCACCCTTTGCTCCAGTGCGGAGGTAAACACATCTAGCGGCG
>VMDB01000192.1 GCA_008081075.1 Halieaceae bacterium | reverse complement strand
CAAACCGCGCAAATGCATCGTCGAGCTCCTTGCGCTGCACCTGATTTTTCACCTGCACGCGGGACTGAACGGTAGTCGCTCGCAGTAAAATTGTTTTCTGCTTGGCTTTGGCGTCGTCCAATTTCTGCTGTAACTGGCCAATCTCCTCGTTCAATTGGCCAATATGCTCACCGGAGGCCGTGAGCTCGCTCTCGACCAGACGAAGTGTATCCTCCACGGCGCGACGCTCCTGTAGCGCCGCCTTCGCCAGATCATCTCGACCTTTAGAAACCGCCAACTTCGCCTTTTCTTCCCACGCTGAAACGTCCGCCGCTATTCGATCGCGACGACGGGATGCGGTTTTCTGATCAGCAATCACCCTGGCCGAGGCGCTACGCACCTCCACCAAGGTGTCCTCCATTTCCTGAATAATCAGGCGAATCATTTTTTCCGGGTCTTCGGCGCTGTCGCACAGCGCGTTGAGATTGGAGTTCACGATATCCGATATTCTTGAAAAAATGCCCATTTTGCTCTCTCCTATCAGCTGTTTACCGTCACCTGGGTGGATTTACTGCCCGCGGGTCAACCCCGCCTCCGGCTGACTCCGCCTCTTACCTTGGGTGTGATAGTGGCCCATGAGACTGCTACCTACCCAGTAGGCCCCTTCAATTGAGGCTGCCACAACACCAAATGTCGCTGCTGCGCGTGCCGGCCCGGCAAACACCGCCAATGCACTGCAGATAAATAACACTGCGACATAAATCAATCCGCGCTCATCGATAACATCCATTTCATCTCTCCTATCATCCTTGTGAGTTGAGCCAACCGGCCCCTGCGAGCCCTCTGCGGGCTTCGCTACGTTTGTCGCGATTAACGTGCCACAGCCATTAAATGGCGCTTAATCAGTCATTTAGGCATCATTCGAACGCCCAACGGCAAAATTAAAGGTTTTTTTAACCTATCTAAATTAGAAAATAGCCCTTTTAAGGTTTAAAATGTAACCATGCGCGCCGCCTCACCCACGATCATCGGTCACTCGAGTACACTCTCGGCAGCCCTCAATCACGTCTCGCAATTGGCCGGCATTGACCGACCCGCCTTGATCATCGGCGAGCGAGGCACGGGCAAAGAACTCATCGCTGAACGGCTGCACTACCTCTCACCGCGTTGGGACCAAACCTTCACCAAAATCAACTGCAGCGCCATCGCAGAGACCCTGTTGGAGAGTGAGCTCTTTGGTCACGAGGCAGGCGCCTTCACCGGCGCCACCAAAAAGCACATCGGGCGTTTTGAGCGCACAGACGGCGGCACCCTGTTTCTCGATGAACTCGCCACCATGTCACTGCGTCTGCAGGAAAAGCTATTGCGCGTCATCGAATACGGAGAATTTGAGCGCGTCGGGGGTCAAAAAACCCTGCAAGTGGATGTTCGCCTGGTAGGTGCGACCAACGTCGATCTCCCGGCGCTGGCCGACCGCGGACAATTTCGCTGGGATCTCCTTGATAGGCTGAGTTTTGATGTGGTGCACTTACCGCCCTTGAGAGACAGGGACGACGATGTCTTTGAACTTGCGGAGCACTTTGCCCTGAGGATGTGTCGCGAGTTGGGCTGGGAATACTTTCCGGGCTTTTCTGACGCCGCCCTCGCCCAACTGGGCTCCCACCATTGGCCTGGGAATATTCGGGAATTAAAAAATGCCGTCGAAAGATCTCTGTTTCGGGCGAGTGAGAACGCGGTCCCAATTGAGCAGATCGTCATTAACCCATTTGCGCCGGGAAATGGGGCGCCCATCACCGCCAGTGAGCATAGCGACGCCCATGGCGCACCACCGACCCATCTCATCGAATGGCCCATTGATCTGAAAGCGGCAATCAAAGACGCGGAGCGCGATTGGTTAATCCGGGCGCTTGCCGCGGCCGGACAACGACAAAATGAGGCGGCCACCTTGCTGGCGTTAAACTACAATCAGATGCGGTCGCTTGTGCGGAAGCATGGACTCATGACGCGGCCGAGTCGCACCACTGCGGAAACCGCTAAAGGCACCAGTGCCCCTCCCCACAGGAAGGGCTCAGCCACCTAAGGATTCGGCCGACGAAGGCCTTGACGAAGTGTCGGCAGGATTGTCCTGGCGCTGCAACTCCCCTAGTCAAATCAACTTTTCGGCGCGAACCCAGTCGAGTGTCGTGTTGAGTGCCGCGGATAGCTTGTCGATCAACTCATCAACGTGCTCATTCTGGATAATCAGCGGCGGACAGACCGCCACCCGATTGCCGCCCAGCGGTCTGACAATCAGCCCGTTCTCTTCCGCCGCCTTGGCACAGAACTGGCCCACCTTCATGCCATCAAATGGCTGCTTGGTGGCCTTATCGGCAACCAATTCCACGGCGCCAATCATCCCCACTCCGGAAACCTCGCCAATCAACGGATGATCCGATAACGCGCGCAACCGCCCCTGCAAATAGTCGCCCACAGTCTCTGCATGCTGAAAAATATTGTCGCGCAGGTAAATATCAATCACTTTGCTGGCAACGGCACATCCCAGGGGATGCCCGCTGTAGGTGTAGCCGTGACCGAACACGCCCACCTCAGTGGCAGAAGCATTAATACAGTCCGCGATATCGCCCTGCACTATCGCGGCAGATACCGGCACGTAAGCAGAGGAAAGAGCCTTGGCCAGCGTCATCATTTGCGGCTTCATTGCCATTTTGTTGGCGCCAAAATCAGCGCCGAGACGCCCGAAGCCACAGATTACCTCGTCGTCCCACAACCAAATGTCGTAACGATCCAGCACGGCCTGAATCGCGGCAAAGTAGCCGTCTGGGGGCACGATGACACCGCCGGCACCACTCACCGGCTCTGCAATCATTGCCGCGATAGTGTCAGGACCCTCGGCCAGAATCAGCGCCTCCAATTCCTGCGCTCGGCGCGCTACAAAATCCGCCTCGGTTTCGCCGTCGTGCGCCCCTCGGTAATAGTTTGCGGACCCCGTGCGCAGCACGCCGAGGGCCTCAAAGGGCAGCTGAAAATGAGCGTGATTGGTGGGAATCGCGGTCAATGCAGCAGAAGCCAATGTCACCCCGTGGTAGCCCTGCTCCCGAGCGATCACCTTGATTCGCCCGGGATTACCCGACGCCTCGGCGTAATAGCGAATCAACTTGAGCAGCGTGTCGTTGGCATCGGAACCTGAGTTGCCGAGAAAGACTCGTCCGTCCTGCATGGGAATCATGTCCGCAAGCTTGTTCGCCAGTTCGATAGCTGCCGGGTGAGTTTTGCCGCCGAACATATGGCTAAAACTCAATTCGCGCATTTGACGCTGCGCGACTTCGATAATTTCTTCGTTGCCGTATCCAAGCGCGGTACACCAGAGCCCGGCCATCCCTTCGAGATAGCGCTTTCCCTGCTTGTCAAAGATGTAGGGGCCCTCGCCACGGGCCACTACCATTTGCTCCGCTAACGCCGGGTTGGTGGTCGGATAAATCATAGCCGTCATAGGTGTTGCTCCATCCATAGCACACTCAATTGTGAGGAGTGTATCGGCTCTCACGAACCCCCACTATCCCCGATAGTGGTAGCCCCCAGCACAATCTCATGTTGCCTTGGTTTTCTCCAAACCGCAGCGCTCACAGCGAAATCGCGTGATCAATTCACCCCGATGCACCGCGAAAGGATCACTCTTCACCGGTCGCCATTTGTGGTGGCCGTTTCGACACAGGGTTTGATCGGGCTTACGTGCTTTTTTGAAAGGCAGAATGTCCGCCATGGGCATCAGGACGGAGATTTCGCGCGATTAACCGCTACCCGCCAGGCCTCCAGTCGCCGACGTCTGGGCCCCGGTCCCATGCGACTCGGGAAGGTTGTTTCAGCCCGCCATACCTTGGCGATGGCATCAACATCCCTCCAGAGACCGACCCCCAGCCCGGCGAGAAAGCAGGCGCCAGCTGCCGTAGTTTCAATCACCTTTGGCCGCACAATCTCCCGACCCAAGTAATCGGCCTGTAACTGCATCAGCAAGTTATTGGCCGCCGCACCCCCGTCGACCTTCAGCGCCCGCATGCGACGACCCAAGTCGCGCTCCATGGCTCTCAGTATGTCGACATTCTGTAGCGCCATCGCCTCCAAGGTGGCACGGGCCAGGTGCGCCGCGCCCGCGCCTCGGGTCAGACCAGAGATCATCCCGCGAGCTTCGGGATCCCAGTGCGGTGCCCCCAAGCCCGTCAAGGCTGGCACAAATTCAACACCCGCCGAGTCAGGCACTTGCAAGGCCAGTGATTCAATGTCTGGAGCACGTTTAATAATGCCGAGCTCATCGCGTAACCACTGGACCGCGGCGCCACACACAAAAGCGCCACCCTCAAGCGCATAAACCGGGAACTTTTCTCCCGATAGCTGCCACGCAACCGTGCTCAGCAGGCCCGCATCGCTATGCATACGGTCATGACCCGTATTCATGAGGATAAAAGAGCCTGTCCCAAAGGTGCATTTCGCGGCGCCGCGTTCAAATCCGGCTTGACCAAATAATGCTGACTGCTGATCTCCGGCGATCCCCGAAATTGGTATGCCGTCGGGCAGCCCCGTTACGCCAGATGTAAAACCCAGTTCGCCGCTGGAAGGTACGATCGCGGGCAGAATTCCTCTTGGCACGTTAAAGAGCTTGAGCAGCTCAGGGTCCCAGTCGAGAGTTTGCAGGTTCATCAGTGAGGTGCGAGACGCATTGGAAACGTCAGTGGCGTGCACCCCTCCGCCAGTCAACCGATACAGCAAGAAAGCATCGATGGTTCCCGCCGCCAAGTCACCGTTTTTCGCCCGACCGCGGGCGCCCTCTGTCGCATCGAGCAACCAGCGAAACTTGCTGGCGGAGAAATAAGGATCCAGCACCAACCCGGTCCTGTCCCGCACCATCGACTCAAACCCTTTTCGCTTCAGGCCTTCGCAAAAAGCAGCCGTCCGCCGGCACTGCCAGACAATGGCATTTGCCACGGGTTTTCCTGAGTGACGCTCCCACAGCAACGCCGTTTCGCGCTGATTCGTGATACCGATGCAGGCGACATCGGCGGGCTTACACAAGCCTTTGCGAAATACCCCACGAATACCTTTGAGGACTGAGGTCCAAATATCATTGGGGTCATGCTCGACCCAGCCAGGCTTCGGGTAGATCTGGGGGAACTCGTGGTTAACACTGCCGAGCAAATTCCCCCGAACGTTCATCACAGCCACCGTCGTACCCGTGGTGCCTTGATCAATGGCCAGGATAACCTTCATGACCGCCCTCTGTTACCGAAGAGACTCAGGCCGCTTCAAAGCCCGAGATAGCCTTGATCTCCAGATAATCGGTGAAGCCATGCGCACCCCACTCACGGCCATTACCCGATTGCTTGTAGCCGCCAAAGGGAACATCCATTCCTGGAGAGGCGCCGTTAATGTGCACGTTGCCCGCGCGGATGCGGGACGCAACGCGACGGGCATGATCGAGGTCGCCGCTCTGCACGTATCCTGCCAATCCGTAAGGCGTATCGTTGGCAATGCGGATGGCTTCCTCTTCACTGTCATAGGGCAACATGGCAAGCACCGGACCAAATATCTCCTGTTGTGCGATCGTCATGTCATTGGTGACCTCCGAGAACACCGTCGGCCGCACGTAGTAGCCACGCTCTATGCCTTCGGGCAAACCCGGCCCACCGCAGACCACCTTCGCGCCTTCGGCGACACCGGCTTCGATTAAGCCTTGTATTTTGTCCCACTGAACCTTGGAAACCACCGGCCCCATCGTCGTCGTGTCATCCTCAGTAGCACCTATCACCACAGACTCGGTGACCTTGGCGGCAATTGCTTCCGCCTCTGCCAACAAAGCGCGGGGCACCAACATACGCGAGGGCGCATTGCAGGACTGTCCTGTGTTGTTATACATGTGCAGCACACCGCGAGTAACGGCTGCTTCCAGATCCGCATCTTCGAGGATGATGTTGGGGGACTTACCGCCCAACTCCTGGGTGACACGCTTCACTGTGGGTGCTGCGTTCTGGGCAACCAATGAACCCGCTCGCGTCGATCCAGTGAAAGACATCATGTCAACATCCGGGTGGCGTGACAGCGCCTCACCCACGGTTGGACCGTCGCCATTGACTAAATTGAATACGCCCGCAGGTACGCCCGCCTCGTCCATGATTTCGGCATACAGGTAAGCAGAGAGCGGCGCCACTTCACTGGGTTTCAGCACCATCGTGCAACCGACCGCCAACGCAGGCGCCACCTTGCAGCTAACCTGATTGAGGGGCCAGTTCCACGGCGTAATCAAGCCGCAGACACCGATGGGCTCCTTCACCACGCGATGTGGGCCCAGATCTTCCGTAAAGGTGTAGCTCTTAAGGATTTTTGCTGCTTCAGTAATATGCCCCAGTCCCGCGTACGCCTGTGCGGTGCTGGCCAATTTGATGGGGGCACCCATTTCGAGGCGAATCGCTTCAGCAATCTCTCCGATACGGCGCTGGAAAATCTCCGCCATCCGCTCCAGCATCTGTACTCGCTCTTCAACCGAAGTCTGACTGAAGGTCTCAAACGCGGCCTTCGCCGCAGCCACTGCCAAATCAACGTCGGCTCCTGAACCCAGCGAGATCGTAGCGCAGGGTTGCTCAGTAGAGGGATCCAGCACCTCTAGTGTTTTTGGCGTGATGGGATCGACCCATTGGCCATTGATATAAAACTTGGTGTACTCGCGCATGATGACCTCGCTATCTTCGCTTCGAAATGTGAAACCGAACGGGAGTTTACGTTAACGCCCGCTCCGGATGCATACCATCAGAATACCCCATAAACGGCGGATGAATGGAGTACCCAAGCAACTCTCTGACCCGTTGCGGTAACGCTCTGGCCTTGTCGGGTGGCACCGACAGGAGCATTGTCTCCAGAGGTCTCAGCCAGCCAGCACAATACTGAGGTGTCACGAGCCATCGCGCCCTCTCTGTGCGATTCGCGCCGCCGCGATGCCAAAGGTCGCCTCTGGCGATCATCAGAGACCCCGCGGGCATCGTGACCTTGATCGCGTCCGGGTGGGCGCCCTGATCAGCATCTACATCGCTGACGGTAGCAAAATCCTGATCGGTAAGGGCACCGGGGAAATCGGCCCCCGCCCACAGGTGACTCCTTGGCAGCACTTCGGTAGCGCCGTTCTCCGCAGTGGTGTCGTCCAGCGCCCAAAATGTCGAAACACCCAACAACTCATGGGGCGCCGCCAAGGTGGTATGCCCGTCGTCCGTGTGCCAGGGCTGGGGTGTCTCCCCGGGTCCAAGACAGATCGCCAAGCAGGCTGACAACAGACAACTAGCGCCCAAGTAATGCTCCGCCCATGCAAGGGCTACTGGATGGGCCACCAGCTCGCAGAAAATCGGATCTTTGGCCAACATGGCATATATGCGGTGAGTCCGCGTTCCCTCGAAGACATTGCGCCCCCGGGGACCCGCGTCCACCCAAGGCTTCAGAGCTTCTCTGTATCGATCGACTGCACCGGCGTCGAGCACCTCAGGAAGGACGCAAAACCCCTCGCGCTCGAATTGTGCAATCGCGCCTGCGGCGTCAGCCTCAGGCAGAAACGGCTCAAGCGCCGTCAATAATGCCCCCGCGTCTCCCCGCGCGGACCGCGCCAGCCTGTCATCACCTTTAATCGACATCGACCTTTCCTTGCCGGCTTACTCGTGTCACCTCGCCGGGCAGCACTGTATACTTTCGGCCCACCCTTTCCCACTCAGCCGACCCAAATTACGCAGAGGACCCCCATGAATCAAGCCATCGATCTGGACGAACTCACCCTATTCCGAGATATGGCGCGGCGCGCCTTTGAACAAGAAATCTCGCCGCATTATGAAGAATGGGAAGCCCAGCGCATGGTACCTAGGTCTCTCTGGAATCGCCTCGGGGACGCGGGTCTGCTGTGTCCAGATATGGAAGAGCAATACGGTGGCGCGGGCACTTCACCCCACGTGACTCTGGCGATGATCGAAGAGTTGTCCGAAATGGGTTTTGGCGGCTTTGCCTCAAGCTACGGCATTCATAACAATATCATTGCGCCCTATATCAGTCGCCACGGTAGCGAAGAGCAAAAAGCACAGTGGCTGCCCAAAATGGCTAAGGGAGAGGTTGTCGGGGCACTCGCCATGA
This sequence comes from Halieaceae bacterium, assembly GCA_008081075.1. GTDB lineage: Bacteria > Pseudomonadota > Gammaproteobacteria > Pseudomonadales > Halieaceae > Luminiphilus. Next base: position 38,122 of record VMDB01000192.1, on the reverse strand, counting down.
CCGAACCCGGCGCCGGCTCAGACGTTCAGGGGATCCGGACCAACGCCGTCCGAGAGGGCGACGAGTGGGTGTTAAACGGCTCAAAAATCTTCATTACCAATGGCATCCACGCTGACTTGGTGATCGTCGCCGCGATTACCGACCCAGGAAAAGGTGCCAAGGGCACCTCACTATTTCTGGTGGACGCCCACAGTCCGGGTTTCGAAAAATCGAAAAAAATAGACAAGATCGGGCAGCACACCTCGGATACGGCACTCCTGTTTTTCAACGACGTTCGATTGCCGGCAAGCGCGCTGTTAGGAGAGGAAAATCGAGGCTTCGTCATCATGATGGAGGAGTTACCTCGGGAACGCCTGGGTATCGCCGCGCAAGCGGTCGCCGCGTCGGAAGGTGCGCTGAAAATCACCGTAGAATATGTGCAGGAAAGACAGGCTTTCGGGCAAAAGATTGGTCAGTTTCAGAACACGCGCTTCAAGCTGGCCGAGGTCAAGACTGACATCGCCATCAACCGCGCATTTTATGAGCAGTGCGCGCAACAATACGCGCTTGGCACCCTGACATCGGATACCGCTGCCATGCTCAAGTTGGCCAGCTGCGAGATGCAGTGTCGCGTGGCGGACCAATGCCTGCAGCTCTTTGGCGGATACGGGTACACCGCCGAGTACCCCATATCGCGTTTCTATGTGGACGCCAGAATCCAAACCATCTACGGCGGCTCCTCAGAAATCATGCGCGAACTGATCGCGCGTTCACTGCTGGGACGCTGATCTAACAAAAACCCGTTGCGGAGCACACGCACAGTGACATCAATCGCCAACCAAAAACCTCCCACGCCGGTCCGCGGATTGGCTCCTGTGCCTGTAAGTGGGCGTGCAACGTTCACGAGAGCGTGGTCTCTGCCCGCGATCGGTCTGGCACTCCTGCTGTGTTGTCACCCCGCTACCGCATCTGACGAGACCACCGCCGAGGCCACGCTCGACCAGGTTATCGACACGCATTGGCAATGGACACTGTCCCAATATCCGGAGATGAGGCTGGACTACGGCGATCGCTCGGGTAATCACCTGTGGACTGATAGGAGCCCCGAGGCTTTCACCGCACGGTACGAGCAGGAAGGTCAGTTTGTTCAGCAGCTCGAGCAAATCGAGCCCGCGACGCTGTCGGCCTCAAGCCAGGTCAATCGATCCATGTTACTGCGCTTGCTGCGCGACAATCGCACCGAGTACGAAGACGGTTTACACCTGATTGCATTGGACATGCGATCGGGGCCACAACATCGGCACAGCATGATCGAAAGGCTGCCGATGGCCACCAGCGCAGACTACGAGGACTGGCTCGCAAGACTGCGCGCCATGCCGGAGCAGCTATTGCAGTACCAGCAACTACTCCAACAGGGTATCTCAGAAAATCGGGTACAGGCGCAGATTGTTATGTCGAGGGTTCCCGGCCAGATCGAGAACCTGCTCGAGGGGGATGCCACGGACAGCCCTTTCTACAAGGCGTTCCGAAACATGCCCGCCGCCTTGAGCCCTGAGGAACAAGCGCGTCTGAGAAAAGAGGCAGAACAAGTCATATCAGCGCAAATCAATCCTGCGTTTGCGTCACTTCTGGATTTTTTGAAGACCGACTACCTGCCGGCAGCCCGCGCTCCCGGCATCGGTTCGCTCTCGGGAGGAAAACAGCTATATGCCCGGCTGGCGAGACACTACACCACCACTGATTTGACCCCCGACGAAATCCATGAGATCGGTCTGGGCGAGGTTGCGCGGATCCGTGCAGAGATGCACGCCGTCATTAAAGAGGTGGGATTCGAGGGCGATATCGCCGCATTCAACGCCTTTTTACGCACCGATCCCCAGTTTTACTACGATAGCGCCGAGGCGCTGCTGGAGGGCTATCAAGCCGTCTCCAAACGCCTCGATCCGGGTTTGGTGAAATTATTCGGAAAACTCCCCCGTGCGCCCTATGGTGTGCGCCCCATACCTGAGGAAGAGGCGCCGGACACCACTACCGCCTATTACATGCGCCCCGCAGCAGACGGCAGTCGTCCGGGTTGGTACTACGTCAACCTTTATCAACCCGAAGTGCGTCCCAAGTTTGAAATGGAGGTATTGAGTGTCCACGAGAGCGTACCCGGGCATCACTTGCAAATAGCCCTTGCCCAGGAACTAACCGGTCTCCCCGAATTTCGACGCAACAGCGGATTTACGGCTTTTATCGAGGGCTGGGGACTGTATTCAGAGCGCCTGGGCTATGACATGGGGCTCTATACTGATCCCTACTCGCGCTACGGGCAGTTGGTCTACGACATGTGGCGCGCAGTGCGACTCGTTGTCGATACGGGGATGCATTACTTCGGCTGGAGCCGACAGCGCGCCATCGACTATTTTCTCGACAACGCCGCCAAAACCGAGGCAGACATCGTCAATGAGATCGATCGCTACATTGGCTGGCCCGGGCAGGCGCTGGCCTACAAGATCGGTCAGTTAAAGATGCTACAGCTGAGGCAGGAGGCAGAGACTGCATTGGGCGAGGCATTTGATATTCGTGCTTTTCACGATCAGCTTCTGGGAGCTGGCGCGACCCCGCTCGATGTACTCGAGGTCCGCATGGACCAGTGGTTAGCACAGCAATTGGACGAGAACCGGTCCGCGGCCTCACTGACGCAGTAGTCCCGCGAACCTTCCCGGGCGGTGCTGGCCAAACCGGCGCCGGGCGGCGGGACCCCAGTCTAAAATCGAGATCAGGCCAGCTCGGTCAGCGTCTCGGCAAGCGCACCCACCAGCGAAGACATTTGCTCTCGCTGCATGACAAAGTGAGGCGCGAGCTGAATAGTGTCTCCACCATAACGCACGAGAAACCCCTTCTCCCACATTCGCATGGCGATTTCAAAAGGTCTTCGCATCGGCTCGCCCGGGTACGCCTCGAGGGTCAACGCCCCCGCAAATCCGAAATTCCTGACATCGGCAACATGGGGTTTATCGGCAACGCTGTCGTGGAGCAATGCCTCCCAATAGGGGGCTTCTGTCGCCACACGCGCGGGCAGATTGTCCCGCGTCAGCACCTCGAGCGCGGCCAGTCCTGCGGCACAGGCGACCGGATGCCCCGAGTAGGTATACCCGTGGGCGAACTCCAGCGCATAGTCGGGTCCACCGTTGGCCATAAAAGTCTCATAGATCTCCCGGGTCGCCACTACAGCACCCATGGGGATAGCACCATTGGTAATTTGCTTGGCGAGGTTCAAAATGTCGGGGGTCACACCGAATGCTTCTGCGCCTGTATTGGCGCCGCAGCGACCAAGGCCGGTGATCACCTCGTCAAAAATCAGCAATATATCGTTGGCGTCGCACAAATCCCGCAATCGCTGCAGGTAGCCGACGGGCGGCGGTATGACGCCGGCTGAGCCGGCCATGGGCTCCACGATGACAGCAGCAATCGTAGAGGCATCATGCAAGGCAATGAGCTCCGCCAGTTCGTCGGCCAAATGCGCCCCAGATGAGGGCATGCCTCGACAAAAGGCGTTCTCGGCTAACAGGGTATGCCGCAGGTGATCGACTTCCAGCGACGGGCCAAAGGGCTTGCGGTTAGCACCGATACCACCGACAGCCGTGCCACCGTAATTCACGCCGTGATAGCCTTTTTGACGACCGATGAAACGTGTTTTTGAAGGTTGACCCTTGAGACGCCAGTAGGCGCGGGCCATTTTTAAAGACGTATCGGCAGACTCGGAGCCGGAATTAGTGAAGAACACATAATCCAGTGCACCCGGCATCAGGTGCCGCAACTTGTCGGCCAACTGAAACGCAGTCGGATGCCCAAACTGGAACGGCGGGCAAAAATCCAGCGCCTCGATTTGCTCAGCCACGGCTTTCGACACTTCTGGGTGACCGTGCCCCAAACCCGATGTCCACAAACCGGAGTGACCATCGAGAATCCGTCTGCCCTGATCATCCGTAAACCACACATCCTTTGCCGCTACGATGATGCGGGGATCACGCTTGAACTGTCGGTTGCCGGTATAAGGCATCCAATAGGCGTCGAGGGGGAGATGCTGTGACATGGGTTCTCCTTTGATTGGAAGCAGTGTAAACCCGACAGACATAAGGCACACTCCCCAAATCGGGTAGGCAATTCGTCACGACAACGCACTGCGAATTCGCACGTGATTCAAAGACAAGGAGTAGCTAAATGAAAAAAATGACTCTCGCGGGCGCCCTGACGGGCCTGATCTGGCTATCAGCGCCGTCCATGGCCCACATCGAGCAGACTGAGCCATTTCAGTCGCTACGACAATCTTATTTTGCGCTATTAGGAATGACCTTTGCCCCTATGGGCGACATGGTCAAGGGCAAGATTGAATGGGACGACGCGCGCTTCACGAGCTGGGCAAATGACCTTCATCACGCCGCACAGTTTGGCGTCGAGCGAGGCTTCGCGCCGGGCAGCGAAACCGGAACGACGCGCGCCAAACCCGAGATTTGGTCAAATATGGACGATTTCCAAAGCAAGCTGGATGATTTTCGTGCCGCAGCGGCCCAGCTAGCTGAAACCGCCGCCCAGGGCGATTCCGCCGCGAGTCGTAAACAATTTGTTGCCACAGGCGGCACCTGCAAGGCCTGTCACGACGAGTACAAGGCAAAAGACTATTTGTATTAACCGCACCGCAGCGGGCGCGGGTTATCCAATAATCTAGTAGTAACTGGGGGCTTGCGGCGCCAGCGCAATCAGCCCCCAAAGACCGAGCGCTAATACCACCATGATCAGTAGCGCCACCCACATTGGCTTTGGGGGCGCGGCCGCCACCTTATACTCGGCTTTACCTCGCCACATCGCCTGAATCAGGGGTTGACGCCGTCGCCATTGATACCAAGCAACCGCCAGCAAATGCAGTGCAACCAGCGCTTGCAGCAGCTGCCAGTTAATCAAGTGCCACTCGGTCAGGGTACCCGAGCGCTCGCCTGCCCAGTAAGCAAATGGTCCCTCAAAGAGCACGTCATCGCGGCTGAACAACCCGGAGCCGCCTTGCAATAGTAATAGCACCCACATGGCGAGCACCGACCAACCACCCAATGGATTATGACCGGCGTAGCGTCCACCGTGGCGAAGATAGCGCCACGCCTTAGCGGGTGAGACGAGAAAAGACGTTAAGCGCGCCGGCTGGCTACCAACGAATCCCCAGATAACCCTCGCCGCAACCACACACAGGACACTCGATCCGACCCACTGATGAATCTCCATCCTGCCTTGATCACCACTCCACCACATCACACCGAGGGCCACCGGTAGGTACCAATGTGCCAGACGCACAAAGTGATCCCAAATGGGATACTCGGTGTCGCTCATCGCCGATGGCGACGCACTCACTGGGCCAGTAATTCGAGTAGTGCGGTGACTGACGCCTCAACACCGAGAGATACAGCGGGCTCTGGCTCGATCTTGAATAGGGGCGAGTGGTGAGAGGGAACCGGCTCACCACCGGCCTTCTCCCGCGCGAAATCTTCGGGTGGCGTGCCACCAACGGCAAAGTACAGGCTCGGGATATAGGGGTTTACCGTGAACACCGGAAAATCCTCCGCGCCCATGCCCAGACGCTCGCCCGAGAAAAACACCCCCTCGCCAAAGTGCTCACTCCAAACACCCATAATGCGCTCGGTTAATGCACGATCATTCAATGTGGGTGGGACGCTCTCCTCCGATACAACGACCCTGGGCAACTGGTCCTCCGGCAGCCCCGCAACGCGGCCCATATTTTCGGCAACACGTCGAATACCATCCAACAGCAAGGCGCGATCCTCGACTGACTCGCTGCGCACCGTTAACTGCAGGTGAGCGGCATCAGAAATGATGTTGTGCTTGGTACCACTGTGAAATGCGCCAACTGTAATGACGCCGGGACGCCGCGGCGGCAGCGTTCGGCTGACAATAGTCTGGAGCCCGAGGACAATTTGCGAGCCGAGCACAATCGGGTCAATGCCGCGGTGCGGTGAAGCACCATGTGCACCCACCCCGGTGATGTAAATGTCCACCGTGTCAGCACCTGAATAGGGAGACTCGGTCGACGCACCTAAGATACCCGTGGGTAAAGTCGAGGTGACGTGAAACGCCATCGCATAATCGGGCTGACCGAACCGATCCCACAGGTTGTCCGCTCGCATCGCTGCGGCCCCCAACACGCGCTCCTCTGCAGGCTGACCAATCAACATCAGGGTACCACTCCACTGATCCCGTTTCTCAGCCATCATCTGCGCAGTACCCACGAGGCTGGTAATGTGCACATCGTGACCGCAGGCGTGCATCACAAAGACCTCATTGCCATTGGGGTCTACCTGACGGGCACGAGAGGCATAGGGAAGACCTGACTTCTCTTCAACAGGAAGCCCATCCATATCGGCCCGAAACATCACCAGCGGACCCTCACCGTTTTCCAGCAAGGCGACGATGCCTGTGCCACCAACATTCCTCTCCACGCGATAGCCGAGCTGCTCCAGCTCATCAGCCAAACGCGCCGCAGTTTGCTGCTCCATGGTCGACAGCTCGGGGTTCTGATGAAAATACAGAAAAAGGTCTTTGAGCTTTGATTGGTAGAGCGCGTCTACATCGTCGCGTACCGACTCAGCCATCAGGGCATTCGGGAGTAACATCGCGAAAACGAATGGCCAGGCTTTTAACATCTGTGCAAAGACACGCATAATCCTCTCCTTCATCGGACGGTCAGAGATCATACCCCAGAATCCCGCACACCCAAGCGCACGCATTGCAGCGTCAACTCAGTCGCGTTAGGCTCCCCGCGCCCGCGCCCGGTAGGTTCGGCCCATTGCGGATATTTACGAGCGAGTCCCTTACTGGAACAGCATCACGTGAACAGCGAAGACATTAAAAATCGATTCGGCAGCTATCACGTCGTGGTGCTCACGCAAGACGAGGCCCATCGGGTCGCCAGCTTGTGCAGCGAGCACAACGGTGCAATGGTCTGCCGTACCTTGGCGGTAACTTACTTTTGTCAGCCCACACCTGAGGCGGCACTCCCCGCTGATCAACTGATTCGGCAGGGCCACAGCATTGGCAGTACTTTGTCGGAAGCGGGACTGGTCATCCAGCGACAGCCATTGCTCGAGGCCACTACGCTAAGCGGCGAGGGCTTTGAGAGACTCAGCGCCGGCACCGTGAAATCAGGCACTGGACTGTTGATCAGGCTGTATCGTCTCGACATCGGGATAGACACTGGATCAGTCAGACCTTATGCAACCATTGCAGAGGCGCACCACCCGGAGCACCTGTCGGCCACCTCCGCACTACCCGACTGCGAAACGCTAGAGTCGAAGGAGACCAGCGAGCCCGAGTCAGTCGCGCTGGCAACTCTGCTGTCCAACCTGCAATAGGCAGCCTTCGCCTCATTGGGTAATAGCGTGGTACTCGGCGGAACCGCGGCAACAGGCTTCAGATTAAGAGGGACATCCCTCGCTAGACGCTGGTTCGCCCTGATCTGACCCAAGGCGCCTCACCGCAGCGCCATACTGAGATCAAATCCGATGCCTCTGGATAGCGCGACCGCGTCAGACAGGCCCGCTTCGTCTCGCGAGGCAATCCACAAATTGGCGCAACGGGTTCCCGTCCGACAATACGCCAACACGCGTTGCGCAGGGTCGTCAAATAAAGTCCCCAACCCCGGCAGGTCGGGCCCCGGAAAATCCATCGCGTTGACCGGGTAGCGGATAAAGAGCATTCCCGCCGCAACACAGGCCGCCTCAATGTCATCCATTGTTGGCTGATCAGGCGCCTCTCCGTCCGGACGATTGCATACAATCACCGTGAAGCCCTGCTCGCGCAGTCTGGAAACATCCTCCACGGTTATTTGCGCCGAGACCGACAACGTATCACTTAGGGTAAATAGGGACATGCGCACTCCTTTACGGCACTTAACCGGTTGTTAGCTGTTATCACGCCGCGTCGACGAGGCCGAATTCCTCGCTCAGCACCTGCATCATACTCTCCACGGGTCGCTCTGGCGCTGCGAGGGATTGGCCGGTAATTCGCTCTGCGACCGATAGATAGGTGTCGGAGAGGGAATATAGAAAATGAGCCGGCAATGCGTGCGAGCCTGCAAATTTTTTGCGCTCATCAAATCGCCGATAGTCCAACAGTAAGTCTCGGTCAGGGACGTGGCTCAGCAACGATTGGCGAAAGGCCTCCTTACTATGCTCTACCACCTGTCCATTTCGAAAAGCCGCAGCATCCCAAATACGGGAGGAGTCCGGCGTACCCACCTCGTCCATGTAGATCAACGCGTCGCGACCTTCGGCATCACGTGCGTAACCAAATTCGAATTTGGTATCAACCAACATCAGATCTAGCGGCGCAAGGTGACGAGCGATCAGGTCCACGCCCGCCTTCAGTAAAGATTCATACCGATCAATATCCTGCGGGCAGCGGAAGCCAAATGCCTGCCAATGCTGTTCTAGTTGCGCCTTCGACACATTGGTGTCGTCTGTCTCCGGAATACCCGCCAACCCCGTCAATACACCTTTGGTCGAGGGTGTCACCAAGGTCTCATCCAACGCCTGGTCCCGCTCAAGGTGATCGGGCAATTCAATACCGCAGAACATCCGCTCGCCCCGCTCATATGCCCGCCACATTGAACCGGTGATATAGCGGCGTGCAATAGCCTCGATCATCACAGGCTCGGCCCGCTGAACAATCCAAACAAGCGGATGGGGAACCTCAAGAATATGACTGCGAGCCAGACCGTGACGCTGGAATTCATCAAACCAGAATTTAGAGATCGCGTTGAGCGCGGCGCCCTTGCCCGGCACACCCGCGAGACCACCCTCCCCGTGCCAAATACAATCAAACGCAGAAATACGATCGCTGATGACCATGACCGCCAACTTTGCATTGGCTTCCACGGCGTAGCCGCGCTCAGCAATTAATCGCGCGCTGTCCTCCCGCGTTAACCAGTAAACCGAGCGTACTTTGCCCGAGTGCACCGGCTCGCCGGTGCGAATCGGCAAGTTATCGTTAACGGCGAGCACCTCTACACTCACGACATCATTTCCTGCGAACTTGGCATGGCCATCAGTTTTGCTCAAAATGTCTCCGGTTGTCACGGTCTGTGTCACCGATCTATCACTCAAGGACCCAATTCATGACTGCTCACCTAAAGGGCTACAAACCGTGTTCCCTGATGTGGGGCTTGCCACTCTTTTTGGCCGCCACATCCTCGGTCCTACTCGCGGAGGAAACTGGCTCCTCCAGCACACTGGAGACCGTGATTGTTACAGCCTCTAGAACAGACCAAGTTGCGGACCAACTACCCAGCGCGTGGGTTGCGCTAGATGAGGAGACCATCGCGCTGGTAGCCGCGCAACACAGTAATCAGCTGTTTAACCGGGTGTCAGGGGCCTGGGTCAGCCGCGGCAACGGTCAAGAGTCCCTGATCTCACTGAGATCCCCCGTATTAACGGGTGCGGGTAGCTGCGGCGCGTTTATTACGGCGCAGGACGGCATCAGCCTGCGTGCACCAGGGTTCTGCAACGTGAATCAGCTGTTCGATGCCAATCTGCTGCAAGCCGGCGCCGTCGAGGTGCTGAAGGGCCCCGCTGCGGTGGTATTTGGCTCAAACGCGCTACACGGCATCATCAACGTCATCACTCGCCCCGTCGCATCCACACCCAATCAAGTGAGTGTCGAGGCAGGATCACGCGATTACTACCGGCTCTCCGCGAGCGGTGCGACACAAACGGTTGCGGTGTCTGCACAGACCAGCCGCTACGGTGGCTATCAAGCCGACTCGGGCTATACACAGCACAAGGCGACCATACGGCTCGATCGCGAATGGAACGAATGGCTGATCGACGGCGCGCTGGAAGCCAGCGAACTCGATCAGGAAACCGCCGGTTATATTCAAGGATTTGAAGCATATAAGGACAAGGCAGCCAGTAAAGAGAACCCCAATCCCGAAGCCTATAGGGACGCCTGGTCTGCCCGTGGCCATCTTGGCTTCAGCCGAAGCTGGAACGATGATTCGGAAGTAACGATCCGACCTTACTGGCGCAGCAACGCCATGACCTTTTTACAACATTTTGTACCGTGGCAGCCGACCGAAGAAAATCGTCATCACAGTGTGGGGATTCAGACGTCCGCCAAACTGACCCGTGATGACTTTCGCTGGCTAATGGGAGTGGACTACGACCAGACGACGGGCAAATTAATCGAAACGCAGAGCGCCTTCTTCAGTCCTAACCAGCCAGATGGCATCCACTACGATTACGACGTTGATGCACGAACCGCTGCGACATTTGTCCACCTCAATTGGTCGCTGCATCCGCAGTGGAGCGTGGATGCCGGTCTCCGACTCGAGGAAACCCGCTACGACTACACAAACCGGGCAGAAGACGGTGCCGCATGTGCACCGACAGCATCGGCCTGTCGTTTTTATCGTCCCACCAGCAGTAAGGACAGCTTTGCTGATTGGACGGGTAATGTCGCCCTCAGCCATCACACGGACGAGACCACCGTGTACGGCAGGTTGGCCAGAGGATTCAGGGTCCCGCAAGCCAATGAACTCTATCGGCTGCAATCTGGACAAACGGTGGCAGAGATCGATGCCGAGACCGGCAACAGCATAGAGCTGGGCCTGCGGAGTCGTTCAAATGGTTTCAGTTATGACTTAGCCGGCTACTGGATGACCAAGCGGGACGTGATTTTTCAGGATCGCGATCGTTATAACGTATCAGGCGCGCAAACGACCCATCGCGGTATTGAGGGGAGTGTGCAATGGCAGCTGTCACAAATATGGTCCATCGCCGGCAATGCCAGTTATGCCCGGCATCGCTACGACAGTGATATCCAACTCTTGGGTTCTCGGGGGAGCATCGAAGGTAACGATATCGACACCGCGCCAAAACATTTCGGATCCGTTCAGCTGCGTGCAGACTTCTCGGCTAGAGGAATTCCAGTCAGCGCGGAAGCTGAGTGGTTATGGGTCGCAAAATACTGGGTGGACCCCAACAATGAGAATGAATATCGTGGACACGAGCTGTTGAATCTCAGGGCGCGCTGGGCACTGTCCCCTACAACCACTCTCACGCTGGTTGCGACTAATCTGCTCGACGAGGGTTACGCCGAGAGGGCGGACTACGGATTTGGCAACTATCGATATTTTGTAGGGGAGCCCAGAAGCGCCGTAGTAGGTATCACTTTCGCGCTGTAAAGCGTCAGAGTGGACTCAGGCGGCGCGCAAAGCTTGTTACCGCTTTGCCTGCCCCGATCAGCAAGGTGCTGTGCTCCGCTCAGCAATAAGCCCTGAGCCCTATCGCTTGCCGTACCTGCGCTATCAGCGCCCGGCTCTTTGGTCTCAGCTTCGCTGCCCCCAACTGCAATATCTCCTCAACCTCTGACGGCGTCGCCATCAGGCGCTCATAGGATGATCGCGCCGGCGCCAGTTCGTCATTTACCCGCTCAAACAGCTGCTTTTTCGCTTCTCCCCAGGCAATACCCTCTGCGAATGCAGCGCGCATTCGTTCACGCTCAGCTTCCTCCGCAAACGCGCACCAGATCTGAAACACGGTGGAATCGTCAGTATCTTTGGGATCGCCCGGCTCTAAAAGATTGGTTTTGATTTTGTTGATCGATTTCTGAAGTTGTTTCGGCGTGCCAAAAAGCGGGATGGTATTGCCGTAGCTTTTACTCATCTTCCGGCCGTCCAAGCCCTGCAACACGGCCACGTTGTCATCGGTTACCGCTTCCGGGAGCGTAAAAATAGTGCCGTAGTGATGATTGAATCGTTGCGCGATATCGCGCGCCATTTCGACGTGCTGGATCTGATCTCGACCAACCGGCACTTTATGCGCGTTGAATATGAGGATATCCGCGGCCATCAGTATGGGATAAGAAAACAAGCCCATCGTCACGCCAAAGTCCGGGTCTTCCCCGGCCAGTTCATTCGCCTGCACCGCCGCCTTGTAGGCGTGCGCTCGATTCATCAGACCCTTGGCGGCGGAGCAACTCAGTATCCAGCTCAGCTCTGCAATTTCGGGAATATCCGATTGTCGGTAAAAAAAAGTGTGCTCTGGATCGAGGCCGAGTGCCAACCACGTGGCGGCGATCTCCCGGCTCGACTGCGCCACCTGATCCGGGTCCTGATTCTTTATCAAGGCATGAAAATCAGCCAAAAACAAATAGGCCTCGGTATCAGGATCCCGCGAGGCCTCGATGGCAGGACGAATCGCGCCCACATAGTTTCCCAGATGCGGTGTACCCGTCGTCGTGATGCCAGTCAAAACCCGGACATTGCTCATAGTCATAACCTCTCGTAGTCCTAGGCCAACCGGCGATAAAACGCCTCGAGTAACGAGACGATTTGCGGCACGTCCGCGGCGCAGGCGAGCTCCCGCACTGAATGCATCGCCAAGGTAGGCACCCCGATATCGGTGGTCGCAATACCGGTCTCGGTCGCCGTAATCGGCCCAATCGTGCTGCCACAGGCCAAGTCGGAGCGCATAACGAAAGACTGCACGTTCACGCCGGCGCGCTCTGCTATCAAGCGCAGTCGGGCGGCGCCCTCGCTATTGGTGGCGTAGCGCTGATTGCGGTTGATTTTGATCACAGGGCCCGCCCCCAACTTGGGATTGTGCTGCTCATCGTGGCGATCCGCGTAATTGGGATGGACTGCGTGCGCGTTATCCACGGAAAGCATCCAAGATCGTGCGCGCAATTTTTGATTGTCCGCAACGTTGGGGGCGATTGCCGTCAGTGCGTCCATCAACATGGGGCCTTGCGCACCCACGGTAGAGGCACTGCCCACTTCCTCATGATCGGTCGCGACCAATACCGACCAGTGACTGTCATCGGCATTGATCAACGCTGTCACGGCTGCATAACAACTCAGCAAGTTATCGAGCCGCGCTGAAGTGATAAAGTCCTCTTCAATACCCACCAATCCCGGCCGTTGGGTGTCATAGAGGGATAACTCGTAATCCATCACGCGCGCACCTTGCCAACGCGGATCATCCTTTGCCAGAGCCTCTGCCAGCCATTGCCTGAAATCAAATTGCTGCGCCTCACCTAACATCGCTAACGGCACCACGTCTTTGTGTGCGTTCACGCTACGTTGCGTATTCGCTTCCCTGTCCAGGTGAATGGCGAGACTCGGGACAACCGCCACAGGACGTTTGCTGTCAAAAAGAACAGATTCAAGCTCACCATCGGTTGACAGCAACGCGACCCGACCAGCGACTCCCAGATCGCGGTCAAACCATGGGTTGAGTAAAGCGCCTCCGTACACATCGACACCCAATTGCACGCAGCCGTCACGGCCTTTTACCGGATTGGGTTTGACCGACAAATTGGGACTATCCGTGTGAGTTCCCACGAGCCGCAAGCCCGCGCCGAGTTCAGCGTCTCCTGCTCGCATCGCAATCAAAGAGCTGCCCTGGCGCACGGTGAAATAGCCCTGTCCCGGCGCCATCTGTACTGCATCAAACTGCTCAACTTCTTCGAAGCCCGCCGTCTTAAGCCGCCGGGTCATGGCCTCAACGGCGTGGAACGGCGTTACCGCCTCACCGAGAAATGTGAGTAGCTCTGTTGTTTCCGCCATTTGCGGGGTCCTCTTTCCCAAGGTCTACTGAAGTGCCCATACCAGTAATAACGTGCCCAAAATCAAGCGGTAAATCACGAAAGGCATCAAACCGACCCGCTCAACCAGCCTCATAAACAGCGCTATCGTGCCGTACGCAAATATCGCGGAGGCAATCAGTGACGGCAATATCTTACCGCCCGTCGATAAAAGATGCTCTTCTGGAGCCGACAGCAGCATCACTAACGACGCGCCCAAAATAACGGGGATACTCATTAAAAAGGAGAATCGCGTTGCTGTCTGGGCCGGGTAACCCAAGAACAGCGCTGCCGTTATCGTGACCCCGGATCGAGAGGTGCCCGGTATCAATGCGAAAATTTGGGCCAAACCGATTAACAGGGCATCGCGCATGCTAATCGTAATACAGCCGTTGTCTCTGTAACGCGACACACGGTCCGCCCAACCAAGCAAAAACCCGAAGAGGAGCGTCGTTACGGCAATCACCAGAATCCCTCGGGCATCGGTGGCGATAACGCCTTTCAACAAAACTCCGGCCACCACCACGGGCACTGTCGCCACGCAGAGCGACCACAGTTCCGAGCGATCAACGCCCTCGCCCGGCATCACGCTCAAACACAGATGTATTACGGTACCGCGAAAATAGTACAGCACCGCCAATAGAGTGCCCGCGTGGACACCCACATCGAACATCAGGCCCTGGTCAGGCCACCCGAACAACTGCGACGGCAGGATCAGGTGGGCGGAGGAGGACACGGGCAGAAATTCGGTCACCCCCTGCACAATAGCCAGTAGGATTGTTTGCCACCAATCAGTCATGACCGCCCTGCTCTGACAATTTTTTCCAGCCGATATCGCGCTGCACATACTGCGGAGTCAATCGATGGGCGGGCTGTAAATCGAGCGCCGTTGTCCCACTTGCGAGTCGGGTCGCCATAACCGCCGCGTCGGGCGTGATATCACCATACATCGCTGCGTTCAGCAGACGTGGGCTCGAAAATTGCTGCCGGTATTCGACGCCAGAACCGAGAATCACCGGCGATTCGCCTCCATCAGGCTCCGGTATCTTCTCGGGCACACAAATAAAAGGCGGGGCATTCACCACGATTTCGTTGCCACCCCAGACGCCCCACAAACCATACAGTTGGCCTATCTGCGCGTCGATGGTCGACAGGACAACGTTACCTTCGGCGAGCAAATTCTGCTCGGCGGCGGCATACACTTGAGCCCTCAGAGAACAAAACGCGTGTACGGGGAGCTGCTGAGACCAGGCCAACCCCTGAGCCACGCTCACCGCGACCCTCAATCCGGTAAATGACCCGGGGCCGACACCGCAGGCAATGACATCAACCGAATCAGCCAAGGTTTCTTCCTGCAGTACATCTGACAACATCTGCAAAATGTGCCGGTTGTGCGCCCTTGCCAGCATCTCGTGGCGGCGACGGAGGTCACCATTCGCTGAGAGCGCCAGCGAACAGGCTTGGGTGGCAGTATCGAGCGCCAGAATGCGCGGCGTAGACGGCATGGGATATAGTCAAACAGGTAAGTCACCATCATCCCATAGAGGCAGACGACTTTGAATGCGGCGCGAGACTTCAGCTTGGGTATTTTGGCGGGTGGTCTCGGTCAGCGATGGGGTGGCCGAGACAAAGGTCTGATTGCTTTTCGTGGCCGCCCGCTCCTAGCCAACGCCTGCGATCCGCGCCCCGCCAACGCGCGGGAGATTCTGATTTGCTGCAGGGACAACGCCCACTTTTACAGCCATTACGGTGATCGCGTGCTCTGTGAGATCACGCCGAGTCGCGGACCCTGCGCTGGCATCAGCGCCTTGCTATCGGCCACTGAAACCGAGAGCGTGATGATTCTGCCCACCGATCTCATGAACAACAGCCAACAGCTCATTGCCACACTGACTGAAACCTGGACTGGGAAGGATCGCGCTGTCGTGCTCACCGATCCGCACGGTCGCCATTCGCCCTGCATGCGCCTCGCAAAGGAGACGCTGGCGGATTGTTGCCGCTTTATCGACAAGGGCGGCAGGCAACTCAGTGAGCTGCTCGCAGTGCTGGGGGCCCGCGCGGTTTTGGTCGACGCCTCGGAGCTCAGGGACGCAGACTCACCTGCAGATTTTCTTGCTCACAGGGCGGACTGATAAGACTGCAGGGTAAAAAACAGCAGGTGCGCCAAAACCACTCCCGCGGTGAGGCGAAGACGCATGGCAGCGTACCAGTTTGGCAGCGCCTCTGAACCGCGCTCGTACCATAAAAGCGCCAAATAACCGGCCATCAATGCCAGCGCTGCGAGCCACGCCTGCGCCGTGAGGACGGAAAACACGGCGAACAAGACGATGCCATTGCTGACCAAAAGCCGCGTTATATTGGGGTTTTCGAGGCTCTGAACTCGCCCCCATAAGGTGCCGCCCAGAAAGCTCAAGATGCCGAGGGAATAGATGATAAAACCCTGTCGCGACAGGGCTGCCGGCCAGTCTGTGAGCCACCATGCGCCCAGACAGAAGCCGAAAAATGGGAGCAAGCCGGCATACCCCAAGGCCAACATTACGGTTCTGTTAGACATTTTTTAACCCTCAAAAAAAACCCCGGCCAGGGGCCGGGGCAACTAATCGCCACCTGGGGGAAGATGGCTCGACCGGGGAGTCGATCACCCGGTCGCAGGAAAATACGCCGCGCCAGACACCGCGGATCACTGCCCAAGATAAAAAAATAGGGGCTGTGAGCCGCGCCCCAGGCCGCAAACTTATTGGCTTATATCTATCGCGTCTGTGCAACCGTAGCTTTGAGAAGAATTTGTTTTTCGACATGGCATGAACCTCGGGTTACGGTTGGATCTTGGAGCCATTTCCCGGCTGTCAGCTGACCATACTCAGGCGCGATCAGAGAGCGAACCTCCGGTGCCTGCATCGCTAACCGTGCCACCCAAGGGCGCGCAGGCTGTTCGGCCCGTTTTCCCCATGCTACCGCCGGGTAGCAGAGCATTGATGCCCGCGCGCTCACTTGATGCCGGGCATCTGCAAACCTCAGAGGTGACAGGGAGCCGACACTATGAAGAGACCCAAACGAAACCGAATTCAACGCGCATTCGAAAAAGGCTATCAGCTGGGATTGGCCGGCCGATCCAAAGAAAATTGCCCCTTTTTAACCGGTAGCGCCCGCATTCGATGGCTGGAGGGTTGGCGCGAAGGCAGAAATGACTGGCGAGAAGGCCTCACAGAGGCCCTGACATGCTATAAATTGTCGGGTTTCTGAACCTCAGCCTAAAAAAATGATGCCCTAGCGGGGAAATCTGCGAACGTTTAGGCCTTGTAATGGTCAGAAATGACGCCATTTCTGAGACAGCGGTATAAAAGGCCTAAACCTGTGAACTATCAACTCCTCGCGCAACTGGAAACCTGGCTGGGCCAACAGATCGTTGGCCAGACAGACCTGATCCATAAACTGATGATATCTCTGCTGGCCGACGGCCATCTGCTCGTAGAGGGTGCCCCGGGTCTTGCCAAGACCCGCGCCATCAAGGAAATGGCTGAGGGCATCGAAGGCAGCTTTCATCGAATTCAGTTCACGCCCGACCTCCTACCCGGGGACATTACAGGAACAGACATTTTCAGACCCCAGACCGGGGCCTTCGAATTCCAACAAGGGCCTATCTTCAATAACCTGGTATTGGCTGACGAGATCAATCGAGCACCGGCGAAGGTGCAGTCCGCGCTACTCGAGGCCATGGCTGAGCGACAAGTGAGCATTGGCAGCCAAACCTATGAATTACCTAGATTATTTTTAGTCATGGCAACCCAGAATCCGATTGAGCAAGAGGGCACCTATCCATTGCCCGAGGCGCAATTGGACCGATTTCTGATGCATGTCCGCGTGTCCTATCCCGACGCGGCCGCAGAACAACAGATCCTCAGGCTGGCGCGCAATGAGGCAAGCGGGGAACGCGTCCGGCCCAGTGCGACCGTCTCTCAGGCCGATATTTTTGCTGCGCGTCAGGCAGTCTTGAATATTCATATGGCGCCCGCGGTAGAGGAGTACATCGTACAACTCATCGTGGGGACCCGTGAGGCTGGCCGATACGACAGCGAACTTGCGGAATGGCTGGAATTTGGTGCGAGCCCTAGGGCCACCATCGCGCTTGATCGATGTGCTCGCGCCAATGCCTGGATTGCCGGCCGCGATTACGTCAGTCCGGACGACGTTCAGGCGGTCGCGCACGATTGCCTGCGTCATCGCCTGATCGTGTCGTTTGAAGCTGAAGCGGCGGGTATTTCGAGTGACCAGATTATCGAAAGGCTTATCGAGCGCATCCCCGTTGCCTGAAGCACATCCCAAACTCGCGGCGAGCAGTGCCCGCGGGGCTACCGTGCGTGCTGAGGCGTTAATTACCAGCCGGTTTACAGCCCGTTTTATCGACGTCACGGGAAACACCCGGGCGCTCGCCAACCTCGCTGGCATGCGACGAGCGCGTCAACGGGGTCGCGGCGTGGAATTTGATGAGGTGAGAGCCTATGCAGCCGGTGACGACGTGCGCGCTATCGACTGGCGAGTCACAGCCCGCTCGGGTACACCCCATACCAAGCTCTTCCATGAGGATCGAGAACAACCCATTCTGGTCGCTATCGATCAACGCCCAGCCATGAAATTCGGTTCCCAGCGCTGCTTCAAATCCGTCATGGCGGCTCATATTGGATGCCTCGCGCTCTGGTCCGGTCTTCAGGCCGGAGAGCGTGTGGGAGGGGCGGTGCTCGGTGCCGTCGACATATCGGAGACGCGCCCGAGGCGGAGTCAGCATGCCGTGCTCAACGTCATTCGTGATCTGGTTCGCGAGGGAACGCCTCGATCGGACAATCTCGCCCCACACCCATCGATCGCAAACCTTGTAGAGCAACTAGAGCGCATTGCGCGTCCCGGCACTCGGCTTTTTATCATCAGCGATTTTCACGACCTGTTGGATGCAGACCACTTGGCCCCCCTCAGGCGCCTTACGCGTAAGACCCAAATTGTCGCCATCTCAATAACGGATGCACTCGAGGCAGAGCTGCCACGGGCCGGCTACTACGCCGTGACAGATGGCGATAATCACTCGCAGCTCGATACGGGCATTGCCGGCATCAGGGAATCCTACGCAGCCGATTATCAATCCCATCAGGCTCTGATATCTCGTCGTCTCAGGGAACTGCGTATTCCCCTGCTGACAGTGCGAACCGATGACGATCCTCTGAGACGTCTCCTTACGGTGTTCCCAGCAAGATGAATCCGGAGATGATGCTTGCGCAGCTGGCGCCCCTGAGAGTGCCCCCTGAGATTGGCTGGTGGCCACTGGCGCCCGGCTGGTGGGCGCTACTGGGGATTGTTCTCATTGCCATCGCACTCGCCTTACGCTGGTACTGGCGGCGTCACACCGCTCGCCGTTATCGGCGTGTCGCACTGAGCGAACTGCAGCTGCTGCGCGACAACCAGGGGAATGTAGATGCGCTAAACCGATTGCTCAAAGCGGCTGCGCTGCGTGCCTATCCGAACCAACCGGTGGCGGCCCTGCACGGCCAGTCTTGGCTGGAATTTCTCTGCCTCACCTGTCCAAAACTGGCTATCGAGGAACTACGCGACCTTGAGGCGCCCTACCAAATCGACACTCCATCGATCAGTGAAAAACTTTTTGGCGCCGCAGAGTGCTGGCTCAAACGCCACGAGGTTATGCATGCTTGAGTGGGCCTGGCCTTGGGTTTTTCTGTGCGCACCACTGCCGGTGCTGATCCATTTTTTCAGCCGCGGAGAATCGCTCCAGTCCTCCGCGGTACGCGCGCCCTTCGCTGCGAGATGGAAAAACCTGTCAGGCGCCGGACGAGGCGCCCAAGCGAGTCGCGGTTACTGGTGGCTTTTATGGCTTGCATGGATGATGCTGATTGCGGCCACGGCACGTCCACAATGGATTGGCGAACCGATTGAACTACCCAATACCGGCCGAGACCTGATGTTAGGTCTCGATCTGTCCGGCAGCATGCAAATCGAGGACATGCAGATAGGCAGTCGACTCGTGTCACGTATTACCGCGGTAAAGGCCATCGCCGCCGACTTCACCCAGCGCCGAAAAGGAGATCGCGTCGGCCTGATCCTGTTTGGCACACGGGCCTATCTACAAGCACCTCTCACCTTCGATTTAGCCACCGTCACCCAGTTTATAGAGGAAGCTCAGCTCGGCTTCGCCGGCGAAGATACCGCTATTGGTGACGCACTGGGGCTGGCCATTAAGCGACTTCGCGAGCGACCGGCAGCGTCAAGAATTTTCATTTTACTGACCGACGGGCAAGATACCGCGAGCACGGTGGATCCCATGGAGGCAGCCGCGCTGGCCGCACAACTGGATGTCAAAATTTACACCATTGGCATTAGTAGAAATCTGGGTCGATCGGGTAATGGCCGCGCTGAGGTCGATGAAGCCATGCTCAATGCGGTCGCAGAATCAACGGGCGGTCGCTATTTTCGCGCGACCTCCCCTGCCGAGCTCGAGGCGGTTTATGCACTCCTCGATGAACTCGAGCCGGTGGAGCAAGAAGCCAGCACCTTCCGACCAAAACGCGCGCTGAGCTGGATACCGCTGTTAGCGGCTCTCATGCTCGCCACACTCCTTGCAGTGATCCGCAGCCGCTGGCTCAACGTGTTTAAGGTAAGGCCTCACTATGGTTGACGGCTTTCATCTCCTCCGCCCTGAGTTGCTCTGGTTATTCGCTATCTGCCCGGTAGTCGCGCTGGCACTGTGGTACCGGCGCGCGCACCAGGGCGACTGGAGCCGGGTGATCGATGCGGACCTACTGCCATACCTGCTACCTGATCAAACCGCCGCTGCGAGACGCACCGGCGTATGGATTCCCCTGCTTCTGCTCAGTCTTGCAATTCTGGCCGCCGCGGGACCCAGCTTGCAGCGAGTTGAACTGCCCGTGATTAAGCGCGCGGACGCGCTGGTGATCGTGCTCGACATGAGTGCATCAATGTTGGCAGCTGACGTTCAACCCAGCCGCGTACACCGGGCAAGACAAAAAGTGTTAGACCTGCTTGATACGCGAAAAGAGGGCGTTACTGGACTGGTGGTGTTCGCCGGCGACGCGCACGTGGTCACACCCCTTACAGACGACACCCGAACCATTGCAAATCTGATGCCGGCACTGTCACCTGCGATGATGCCGCTTCCCGGCGCCAATGCCGGTAGCGCGATAGAAATGGCCGCAGAGCTATTGATTACTGCAGGCGCGCAGGGCGGCCAGATCTTACTGATGACTGATGGCCTCCCGGGCTTCGATGCCGACGCAGTGAAAGCGGCGCTGGAGAATAGCGGAGCCACGCTCTCTATTTTGGCCATTGGCACTCCGTCTGGCGCACCGATCCCCCTGCCAAACGGCGGCTTCCTTAAGGACGATGCGGGTGAAATTGTGATCCCCGCTCTGGATCGCGCCGCAATCAGTGCTATTGCTGCCGAAGTGAATGCGGCCTACGAGGAGATCACACTGGATGAAGCAGACATTGAGGCGCTGACCCAGCGCGATTTATTGGTCACTGAGGGTGAGCTTGACCTCGATCGTCAAACCGATGCCTGGCAGGATCAGGGGTACTGGTTGGCCGCGCTGGTGGCTCTCCTTCTGCTACCCGCCTTTCGCAGAGGAGCGATTGCCAGCATCGCCCTCCTCGTGGTGTTTCACGCTCAACCGCCAGAGGCAGCCGAGTGGCAGGATCTCTGGCTGACCCCAGATCAGCAAGGCGCACAAAAATTGGCCAATGGCCAGGCAGCGGATGCCGCCGCAACCTTTCGCGATCCGGCTTGGCGCGGTATTGCAGCCTACGAGGCTGGCACCTATGACCAGGCCGCTCGGAGCTTTGCCGGTGAACAAAACGCAAACAACCTTTACAACTTGGGCAATGCACTTGCCTTGCAGGGAGATTTGCGAGGCGCTCTAAGCGCTTACGAAAAAAGTCTGGCGGAGCTTCCAGATGCCGAGGACGCGATCGCCAACCGAGACTTTATTCAGTCACTATTAGATCAACAAGAGCAGGAATCGCAGGATCAACAAGGTGACGAGCAAAATCAGGACGATAGCGCCTCCGAAGATGACAGCGAATCCGAGAATGACCAACAGGAACAGTCAGAGTCGTCTGAATCTGAGGGCTCAGAGCAAAAGCCCGGGGACGATACCGAAAACGAGTCCGGTAGCGAGGAGCAACAACAATCGACCGACGAACAGCGCGAGCAGGACTCAGCACTTGCGGACGCACCCGAACGGGATCAAGAGGCGCTTGATGCCGCGACCGAAGAGCAAATGGCAAAGTTTGACGAGGCCCTGGAGGAACAACAGGCGCTGGAGCAGTGGCTCCGCCGAGTGCCCGATGATCCCGGCGGGCTGTTACGTCGAAAATTTCGCTATCAAACCATGCAACGTCTGAGAGAAGGCGAGGAGCTCGATGAATCGATTCGCTGGTAAAAATCGGTCAGTGCTTCTATCACTGCGCTACGGGCTTATTTTACTGCTGTCCCTGTCGCTACCCGCGATGGCGGATCTCTTTGCGTCGGTTGACCGGAGGGAAATCGCCCTCGGAGAGACGCTGAGATTGACCTTGACTGGCGATGCGGGGGAGCAACCGGCGGAAATCGATCTAACCCCGCTCAACCGGGATTGGGAGATACTCTCTCGCTCCAGCGCAACCAATGCGCGGTATATCAACGGTCAAAATCAGATCACTCGCACGCTGGAAATGGAGCTTGCCCCACTGCGCGAGGGGACGCTCGGCATTCCCTCTCTCAGCTCCGGCGGCCGCAGCACGACGCCCTTGTCAATCAGAGTCAATCCGGAACCCGTCATCTCCCCCGGTGACGCGCTGGTGCTGTTCGAGGCGAGCGTAGACCAGCCCGCCGTATACGTGCAGGCCGAACTGATGCTCACGGTTACATTGCAGCAAGCCATCAACCTCGACGGCGGTGAAATTTCTGCCTTTGATATTCCTGATGCCGTGGTCGAACCGTTAGAACGCAGATCATTTCAGCGACGTCTGGGCAATCGCACATGGCTGGTGACGGAGCTGCGTTTCGCCGTTTATCCGCAGAAAAGTGGCGCAATCAAAGTGCCCGCCATCGGTTTTACGGCGCGAGAGGTCCAACCCGGCAGATCCTTACTGGGGGCCCGGCTAGGTCGACGCTTGCGAATGGCGTCAGAGCCCATAGATGTCGAGGTTAAATCAGTCCCGGACGGTTTCCCCGGAGCGGTATGGCTTCCCGCGAGAAGTCTGACGCTGGAAGAAAATTGGTCAGTCGAGCCCGACGGGTTGTCCGTGGGAGATTCCACTACCCGAACCTTGACGGTAGTTGCTGACGGATTGCAGGGCAGCCAGCTCCCTCCGTTGAGTAGTCTTCAAGGTGCGTCAGACATTCCGGAGCTCAAATTTTATCCCGACCAGGAAGCCATCGATCAAACAGAGCTGGTGCGTGGCCTGCAGGGACGACGCGAACAAAGCGAAGCACTTGTAGCGAGAGCCAGTGGAGAATGGACGCTCCCTGAAATCCGCGTGCCCTGGTGGAATACCGAAACCGACACCCTTAGCTACGCGACCCTGCCCGCCCGCCAGGTCAGCGTGCGCTCTGCCGCCACGGCGGCCAGCGCCCCCGAGGCCGTGACACTCTCATCCAAAATCAGCGAAGACGTGTTGATCCCCTTTTGGCTCTGGGGTGTGGCGGGTTCCGGTTGGCTGGCTGCCGGACTGCTATTGTGGTTGTACCTCAGGGCGCGTGCTAATGCCGGATCTGCCGCGATCGAGCCTGCAGCAAAGGGCAGCGAGCCCAGTGTCAGGCAAGCTCTGGTGCGTATCCGGCAAGCGCTGGAGCAACAGGATCCGGGCGCCCTCAGGCGAGCGGTACTGCAATGGGGTGCGGGCCATCACGGAAGAACGTTTTCCTCACTCTCTGAACTCGCATCGGTGAGCAGCGAGCAACTGAGAGACCTCCTGAGAGACCTCGATCGAGCCCTCTACAGCGAAGCCGCCGAGAGCACCGCCTCCGAGGCATTGATCTCAGCATTACGAGAGGAGCCAGCCCTGAGGGACACATCATCGCGCAAAAACGCGTCACTGGCGCTGTATCCGACGGGCTGAATTGCTGGCACTTTGTGCCAGATCAGACGAACCGCGGTCAGTCGGGCGCTGCCAGAGACCGGCTAACCACCTCAAAGACATCCTTGGGCAACGGGTCTATCGCTGCGATACGCTCGAGTTCGGCTCTCATGAGATCCTGACCAACCGCGTAGCGGCGCCAGCGTGTCAGCGGCACCAACATGCGCGCCGCGATTTGCGGGTTAGACGCCTGAATACGGGTAATCACATCCCCCAGCAGCTGATAACCCGCGCCGTCGGCGCGGTGAAACGCAACCGGGTTGGCGCCAGCAAATGCCCCCACCAGCGCACGCAGTTTGTTGGGGTTGCGCCAGTCAAACGCACCGTGCAGCAGCAGCTCACGAACACTCTCCACGCAGGAGGTATCAGGCCGCGTCGCCTGCACGGTAAACCACTGATTCACGATCAGTGACTCCTGCTGCCAGCGATCGTAAAAAGCCGCTAGCGATTGCTCGCGCCGCGCCGCATCCGCGTACTGCGTGATCCATCGCAGTGCCGCCAAACGGTCAGTGAGATTGTCGGCACTGTGCAGCAGGTGCTCCGCGGTCTCCAGATCCTCGGCTTGCGCCGCCAGCAGGTAGTCCAGCGCCAAATGCCGCAACGATCGCAGACCTATGTCGGAAGCGCTGGCGCGGTAAGGACTCGCCGCGATCGCCGAGGAGGCCACTTGCCGCCACTGCACCTCGAGAGAGCGACCCAGCAGGCGCTTCGCGGCTTGCCTGCGCAAATGGATATCTGTCATATCTACCAGGCCGCGCTGTGCCGCCCTGTCCGCCAGATATTCCTCCGAAGGCAGACAGAGTGTCAGCGCCTTCATCGCGGCATCCATTGGGCCTGATAGCACGCGCGTCACGGCTTCCAGTAGTGCGCTGTCGAGATTAGCGGCGGGTTGCGTCAGGTCGAGGGTCTCAATCGCTTGAGCAAGGAGGGTTTGTGCCGCATCCCAGGCAACAAACGCATCGTCATCCGCGCTCATTAGGGTCAGCAAGTCAGCTTCGGAGTAATCGATGGTCAACCGAACGGGCGCAGAAAATCCGCGCAACAGCGACGGCACGGGGGGCGCGGTGACGCAGTCAAAGGTGAATGTTTGCTCGGGCTCGGTGAGCTCCAATATGCGCGTCGTACCGTTGTCCAGTGCTACAGGCTCGCCGTCAACAAGTAGTCCGGTCGCCACGGGTATCGCCAGCGGCGGCTTTTCAGTCTGCCCTGGCGTGGGTCGGTTCCGTTGCTTGAGTGTCAAATGGTATTGCTTTGCCTCGGCGTCAAACTGACCGCTGGCAATAAGCTCTGGCGTCCCCGCCTGCTCGTACCAACGACGAAACTGGGTCAGATCACGACCCGAGATCTCGGCCATACAATCGACAAAGTCATCGCAGGTTACCGCCTGTCCGTCAAATCGCTGAAAGTACAAACGAGCCCCTGCAATAAACTGCTCGTGCCCCAGCAGGGTATGCAGCATGCGCACCACTTCCGCACCCTTTTCATACACCGTCAGCGTGTAAAAGTTGGAGATGTCGACAAACGCATCGGGACGCACCGGGTGAGCCATGGGCCCGGCATCCTCGGCAAATTGGTGCGTGCGGAGAAATATGACATCCTCAACCCGCTTCACGCCGCGAGAATTCAGATCCGCGGAAAACTCGGAGTCGCGAAAAACGGTAAAGCCCTCTTTGAGGGTTAGCTGAAACCAATCGCGGCAGGTAACGCGATTGCCCGAGTAGTTATGAAAATATTCGTGGGCAACAACGCCCTCTACCCGCTGAAAGCCCGCATCCGTCGTGATATCCGGATGGGCCAGCACACATGACGTATTGAAGACGTTGAGACTCTTGTTTTCCATGGCCCCCATGTTGAAATCGTCAACCGCCACAATATTGTAGAGGTCGAGGTCATACTCAAGGCCGTAGACCTCCTCATCCCAACGCATGGCATTCTTCAGAGACTGCATCGCGTAATCGCAGTAATCAACGTCTTTTTCTTCAACCCAAATTCGCAAATCAACCGTCTTGCCGGAACAGGTCGTGAATGCATCGGATACGGGTTTAAGGTCCCCCGCCACCATGGCAAAGAGATGTGCGGGCTTGGGAAACGGGTCGTGCCAGGTGGCGCGATGTCTCCCTCCGGCTAACACCTCCTCGGAAATCAAGTTGCCATTACTCAGCAGAACCGGACAGGCGCTTTGATCTGCCTCAAGGGTAACCGTGTAAACAGCGAGCACATCCGGGCGATCGGGATAGAAGGTGATCTTTCGAAAACCCTCTGCTTCACATTGCGTGCAGTAGGCACTTTGCGAACGGTAAAAACCCTCTAGCGATGTATTTTCTTCAGGGCAGATCTCAACGCAGGTCCGCAAAATGCAGTGATTGGGCAAACCGTGTATCACAAGCTGATTTGCAATCAGCTCATACTGCGAATCCGACAGGCGCTGCCCGTCGATTTCAACCCACTGCAGCGCAAGCTGCTCGCCATCCAACCGGAGCGGCACATCCTCAGCGCTCTTGCGCTCGACAGTGAGCGCCGACACAACCTCGGTGCGCCCATCAAAAATGCTGACTTCGAGCTCGACGTGACTGACCCCAAAGTCGGGCGGTCGATAGTCAGCCCGGAGGATCGTCGCCGGTATCCCTTCTCGCAAGCCCATTATGCTGCCACCTTTATTTCCACTTCATACCCACCGAATTTTCTAATGTTGAGAACCCCGGTATCCAGCATCAGATATTGGCCTTTAATTCCCATCAGAGTCCCTTCAACCAGCGGTGCCTTGTCAAAATTATGCGCTTTCACTTTTTCCGGCCAACTGAGCACCGGATAATTAATCAGCGTCTCCGGCGCGTCCTCTATCAACTCAAAAGCAGCGGCACCGTGCTGCAACGTAAGATCGGCAATGCCGTTAGCGCACTGTGAAACGATACGCTGTCGTACGCTCTCAAGATCCTGGGGCTCACCGTTACCTTTCAGCATCGTCTGCCAAGCGGTTCTGTCTCCTACCTCTCTCGCAAAAAGCACCTCCAGCAGACCCGAATGGTAACGCGTCTGCACCCGTGCGATCGGCTTGGCCTGAGTAGCACCCTGATCAATCCAGCGTGTGGGAATCTGGGTCGACCGGGTGATGCCGACCTTGACACTAGAAGTGTTGGACAAATAGACGATATGCGGCACTTGGCAATGGGTCTCAGCCCAAAGGGGTTCCCGGCAGGTTCCCTCGGCCAAATGACATTTCTCAGGGCTCATAATGCAGCTGTCACAGGCTGCCAATTTGCGAAAACAAGGGTAGCAGTAGCCCTGATTAAAGCTCTTTTTAGTCGTCCTCTCACATTCGACGCAACGAATAACACCGGTAAAGGATAGCGATAGGCGCTGGCCCAAACAGTCGTTCAGGCATAGCGATGCTTGATCGGGAAACAGCGTATACCTGACGGTATCTGTCAGCTCCACCCGCATCTTGCGCAGGTCTCCCCGCCAATCACTCATGGTCGGATTCTCCCTCTAAACCCTGCCACTTAAGGGGGGCAGGCAGATCACAGTCTTCACCTGCTTTGGGACCTTTATCAATAAAACCGACCCGTTCCTCGGGCGGCAAATGCATTGCGCCCCAAGTAATGACAGCCTGCATGACATGCTGGCGCTGTGGCTCTGTCACTGGTCGGCCGTCGGGCCATCGGCCAGTTGCCAGCGACTCAAGTAACCGGTCGTAGACCGCTCTGTCCATTTGCTGAATCGATTGCAGATAGTCGGTTGCCATATCAACGTCCGCTGACGGCAAGGGGCAATACGCTCACGACGATACCCAACAACAGGCCAATTAGCAGGCCGCCCGCATGTGCTCCGTTAGCTATCGCACCTGCGCCAATAAAGTCCATGCTGCCGACCATGCCAACGAGCAGCCAGATCAGCATAAAGCCAAATACCGCCATGGGCGGCGGCACAATCCAACCGGGTCGTCGCCAGCTCAGCATCATAATGAAGCCCAGAAACGCATAGACCACGCCAGACATTCCACCGAAAATTGAAGGGCCTTCCCACAGATACTGACAGTAGTTACTAACCATCGCCGTTACGCCATACAGACCCAACACGTTGATCGCCCCGAGCCGGTGTTCGATGCGCTGCCCAAACTCCCACAGCCATAAACAATTGAATACCACATGGAGCCAGCCGAAATGGATGAAGGTTGGGGTGACGAGTCGCCACCATTCATCATTCATGTCGCCGAAGGCAACATAGCCGCCAGCAGAACGGAAAGGCACAAAATTAAACAGCTCCAGCATGCCAACCCACTGCGCCGGATAGAACAACAGAAAGCACACACTGGTCACGACAATGAGAAGAAAAGTCGCAGGCGCTCTCTTGACGGGTAGGGGCAGACTATTTAACGAGGGCATCTGACCAACGGAGCTTGTCCCGACAGCTGGCATAAAAGCTATAACCCGGGGGATGCAGTAAGGTCAGCTCTCGAGACTTCTTGCGAATCTTGACCGAATCGCCGGGCAGCGCCGTGATCGATATCTGACCATCACAGGTAATCGGTGGATGGATATCGTTGCGTGACACGACGTCAATTCGGATTTCGCTCTTACCGCTGACAACAATAGGACGACTCGTCAGCGAATGCGGGAACATCGGCACCAACACCAGCGCATCGAGGCCCGGATACATGATCGGTCCGCCCGCGGAGAGGCAGTAAGCTGTGGAGCCGGTTGGTGTCGCTACTAACAGACCATCAGCATTCAATCGGTATACGAACTCCCCGTCGATGCTGAGCTCAAACTCAACCATCTGCGCTGAAGCACCCGAGTTCACAACGATATCGTTCAATGCGTCGCCGCGCCCGATGACTTGATCACCCCGCCACACCTCAGCATCTAGCAGAAAACGGCGATCGCTAAGATATTCGCCATCCAACACGTTGCTGACCTGCTCGAGTAATTCGTCGGGACTCACGTCAGTGAGGAATCCCAATCGTCCGCGATTAATGCCGATGACAGGCGTGTCGTGTTTGACCAGGGTCCGAGCGGCACTCAACAAGCTGCCATCACCGCCGATAACAATCGCCAGATCTACCATGGCGCCGATCTTGTCCCGGGACTCCATCTCGCGTTTTTCAAAATGCGACAGGGTGGCCAACCGATCCTCAATAGTGACCTGTAACCCTCGGTCATCCAGTAAATTGAGCAATCCCGAGACGATCTCCTCGACCCCCGGGTGCTCTCTTCGACCCAGCAGGCCGACGTGATTAAAACTTGTACTCATGGCTTGCGGGTAGCGGCCGTCGTCATCGTCTCACTCCCTCCCCTCTCACTTTCATTCATACCTGTTGCTCGCCCACCCAGAGCTGAGCCTATCTGCGTTGCCCTGTGGCGTCCTGACCTGAGGCCGCAAATTTCTGCTCCCACCATCGCCGACTGCGAATCGCTGTGGGGCGTTTCGCTCTGGTCTATCCCGTACAGCGACAACGCGCAAGTTTACTACCGAGTAACGATAAAGTACTCAGCGCCAGCGAACTGCTGCGGCATTAGGCAGATCCGAGTCCAACGTTATTGTGCTCGAGCACGCGCTCGGCGCGATAGCTGGAGCGAACGAAAACCCCGGAAACCACCTCGAGGAATCCCCGCTCCAGTCCCCACTCCCGATACAAGGCGAATTCATCGGGGGTGACAAATCTTTCCACGGGCAGATGGTGTCGTGTGGGCTGCAGGTACTGGCCCAATGTCAGTACATCCACGGCATGGTTGCGCAGGTCGTCCATACAGGCCTTCAACTCATCCTCCCGCTCACCCAGCCCCAACATTAAGGAGGTCTTCGTGATGACTTCGGGTCGGTAAGCTTTCCCATGCGCCAAGACGTCCAGTGTCTGTTGGTACCCAGCCCGAGGATCACGCACCGGGTGAGTGAGTCGTGCCACTGTCTCAACATTTTGGGCAAATACCTCAATTCCCGAATCCAGCAGAATCTCGACCGCCCGAGGATCACCTAAAAAGTCGGGCGTGAGTGCCTCTACGGCGGTTTGCGGATTCATCGCCTTGGTGGCGCTAACTACTGCGGCATAGTGCCCCGCACCACCGTCTGGCAAATCATCACGATTCACGGATGTCAGCACAACGTATTTGAGGCCCATCAAGCGCACCGCTTCCGCCGTATTCGCGGGCTCGTCCGGATCCAGCCATCCCGCGGGATTTCCGGTATTCACTGAACAGAAGCGACAGGCCCGGGTACACACATCCCCCATGAGCATGATCGTCGCGGTCCCCGCGCTCCAACATTCGCTGATGTTTGGGCACTTGGCTTCCTCGCAAACGGTCGCTAGCCGATGCTCATGAACAATGGAGCGGACTGCCTCAAACTTGGGGCTATTCTGAACGCGCATTTTCAGCCAGTCCGGTTTCGGCTGCCGCGCCCCGTCCATACTAGACGCCTTGATGCCGTCTTTGATGACCCGCATTCCCCGATCATTGGTGAACTTTTCACCACTATCGATGTGGGCGACGGGTATCTGATCATTACTCATGGTTTCAATCCTTGTGGTCTCCCCGCGATCGAGCGCTTACAACCTAACCGATCTGACCCTAGGCAGCAGAGACACTGAGCTGAACCGGCACCCCATTCACCGCGGCGTTCCCAGAAAGTTGATCAACAAACTGCTCGTCCGTGATGTCATTACAGCTCACCCCCGCATGCACGTTGGCGATACTGCCGCGGGTGCCGCTGCGGCCATGTCCATATCCATGGGGCAGACTCACAACCCCCGGCATCATCTCATCAGACGCGGCGAGCTCTGCTTGAATATGCCCCACGCGACTGCTTACCGTTACCATCATACCGCTTTGCCATCCTTCACTCGCCACATCCTGTGGATGCATCAACAGTTGGCAACGCGGCTTACCTTTCATCAAGCGATGATGATTGTGCATCCACGAATTGTTATCTCGCACATGGCGTCTTCCAATCAACCGATATCCTTCAACAGGCGCGACTTCTCCAACCAACCGATCAATGTCGCGCAACACGTCAGGGACCGCGAGCCGAATGCGTTTTTCTGGCGTTTGTAAGCGATCGGGGCACGACGGCTGTAACGGACCAAAATCCATTCCCGACGGATGCTCCCTGAGTTTGTCGATGCTGACTTGCCACTCGGTGGCTTCGCCGTAAGGACCGGTGCGGAGTGCCCGGTCCACCAACTGATGCGGCGCATGACGCGGCATGGGCTCGAGATCCAACAATCGGCTCACTCGCTCCCCCAACTCGGCGAATATCTCCCAATCATGGAGGGCGCCCTCGGGCTTGTCGAAGACTGCTGGGTTGTACCGTGCCGTGTTTCTGATGGCCAGATTGTGAAACCCGATGTCGTAGTGATCGTGCTCCAGCGGAGAGGTCGGCGGCAAAATGACGTCGGCGTGACGCGTTGTTTCGTTGAGCGCTGGATCCAACGAAATCATGAATTCCAGAGTTTCCAGGGCCTCATCCAACGCCGCGCCGTTGGGCGTCGACAGGACCGGATTTCCCGCGCCCGTGAACATCAGTTTAATCTGGCCCTCTCCCGGCGTGCTGATCTCTTCAACCATCGCCGCCGCTGGTAGCTCGTAATTAAATTCGGGCAGACCTCTGCCCCGGCTAGAAAAACGGGCAAACCCGCCGGGGCTGGTGTTGCTGACTTGATCCATCGCGGGTAGCGTGAACAAGCTGCCGCCGGGTTTATCCAAATTCCCCGTCACGACATTAATGACTTGAATCGCCCACTGACAAAGCGCGCCATAGGCTTGCGTACTTACCCCCATCCTGCCATAACAAATACCTGCCCCGGCGTGGGCAAATTCGTGGGCAATGCGCTCGATGTCAGCAGCGCTAATTCCCGTTCGCTCAGCCGCCCATGCAGGCGTCAGATTGCCAACCGCCTGAGCGATCTCATCAACCCCGTCAGTAAACGCCTCGAGATTTCCAAGCGCTATCAAGTCATCGCGAAACAGCACGTGAATCAATGCGAGCAAAAAAGCAGCGTCCGAGCCGGGTCGGATAAATAGGTGCTCCGTCGCGCGTTCAGCCGTCTCCGTCCTTCGCGGATCAATCACAACCAGCTTGCCTCCGCGCGATTTGAGCGCTTTAAGCCGTCGACGCACGTCGGGCACTGTCCACATGCTGCCGTTCGAGGCGAGCGGATTAGCACCCAGCATCAAGAAATAATCAGTGCGATCCACATCGGGAACAGGCTGAAGCAACATGTGTCCATAACACCAGAGCGACACTAGGTGGTGCGGCAATTGATCGACCGACGTCGCTGAAAACCGATTGCGGGTGCGAATATGCCGGAATAGATTGCGTTGATGCGTCAGCATCCCGTAGTTGTGCACCGAGGGATTGCCAAAATACGCGCCAATGGCGTCGACACCATATTTCTGGATGGTCGACGCCATCGCCGTGGCTGCAGTCTCCAGGGCCTCATCCCACGTCACTTCAACGTGCTCAAATACTCCCGGCTCAGTGCGCACACGCTTCATCGGCTTTCGCAATCGATCCGGATCCTCATGAATATCTTTTAGAGAAACCGCCTTGGGGCAGACATGTCCGCGGCTCAGCGGATCATTTTGGTCGCCTCTAATGTCGATTATCTGGTTATCAGCCGTCTGGATCACGACACCACACATGGCCTCGCAAAGATGGCACACCCGGTGATGCGCTCTGATAGTGGGTTCGCTCATAGTGACCTCTGGTTCGGAGGCTCGCGGCAAGGACGGTGTCAAGCAGCGCGCGGCCGCGGCGCCCAGTGTAGCACTGTGTTATCAGGTATCAGGAAAACGAGGGCGCTCGACCCTCCATCTGGGCCATGACCGCTTCTACTTGATTGGGTCGACCCATAATCTGCTCCTGTTCGGCAGACTCGGCCAGCAAGATCGCCTCATCACTCGCATAAGTCAGCATATTCGACAGCCGCTTTGCTGCTCGAATGGCATCAGGATTTTTGTTTACGATGGTCTCTGCGAGCGCCATGGCGCGCTCCAGCGGCGCCTCCGATGTCTCCGTGGCAAACCCCATCGTGAAAGCATCAGCGCCGGTAAACTCTTCATTGGTAAAGACGAGCCGCCGTAACACGTCGTCCCGAACATTACCTCGCCACAAAGGGTAGCCCGCCATATCCGGCACCAGTCCCCAGCGCATCTCCATTACGCCGCAACGGGTATCGGGGTGAATAACGCGGATGTCCGCCCCCGACATGATATTCAAGCCACCACCAATGGCGACGCCATGGACCGCAGAGATCACGGGCATGGACAAGTGCCGCCAGCCCCATGCGACCTGCTGTACCTTATTAGCGATGCCATGGGTGCGAGGCATCAGTGCCATCGGTTCCGCCGCAGTATCAAAATTGGAGAGGTCCAGCCCGGCACAAAAGGCGCGGCCTTCCCCCGATACCACCACAGCCCGCACATCGGGTTCCGCCGCGACATGATCGATCGCCTCGCAGATCGCGCTGAACATAGCGGTATCAAGCGCGTTCATTTTGTCTGCCCGCGTCAGGGTTACGTGAGCAATATGAGCGGAAATCGAAATAGAGACTCTGTCGGACATAGCGGGCACCAAGTGATTGGGCGAAAAGTGAATTGCGATTGTGGCAGTGCAACTGCCAAATGAACAGGGCCGGTAGCGAACAAGCCCGCACGTAATGACATCGCGCGGCAGAGCAAAGCGAAGGCATCCCCGTCGATGGCCTTGATGTTACTGGCCTAACTACCGGACAATCCAAGGACCCACCACTCTCATCGAGGATCTCGACATGCGCCCTTATTATCTGACCAAGGCGACCTTACTTTCATTCTCTCTGCTGTTCTGGAGCGCGATCAGTTACTCGCAAACCGACCGCGAAGAGATTCTCGCGCTGTATCAGGGCTGGATAGCCGCCGTAGAGGGCAGCGACAT
This sequence comes from Halieaceae bacterium, assembly GCA_008081075.1. Classification (GTDB taxonomy): domain Bacteria; phylum Pseudomonadota; class Gammaproteobacteria; order Pseudomonadales; family Halieaceae; genus Luminiphilus. The sequence goes on along the minus strand of VMDB01000192.1, from coordinate 4,468 downwards.
CGACGCCTATGTGGGTGGTTTGCATCCCGAGGTGAGTCTCCGGCCACCGGGCGTACCGGGGCTTGATGGCCGTGAGAACTATCGGGTATTCCTGGGCCCAGTATTTGATACTGCGCGCTATGAGATTACGGTGGACGTGCCGCACAGCATCACCATGATGGGAGATGCCGCAGTGGTCGAGTATGACTACACCATACGACGGATTGTAGACACCTCTTCTGACGCCGACCTGCCCGAAGGTGCGCTGGAGGGAGACAGCACGACGTCACACTACATTGACGTGGTCGCTAAAGACGATAGCGGCGCCTGGAAAATTCGCTTACACAGCTGGTCAATGACACTTTGAGCTCTGACGCTATCAATCCGAGCGTCGAGAAACCGCGCTTCGCGCTGATCACCGGCGCGTCTGCCGGCCTCGGGGCAGAGTTCGCCCGACAACTGGCAGCCATGGGCAAATCATTGATTCTCGTGGCGCGACGGCGGGACCGACTCGAGGCGCTCGCGGAGAGGCTCCGTAAAGAGCATGGCATTCAGGTGGAAATTGTGACTGCAGATCTCAGCCTCGCCACGGCAGCTGAGGAGATTGCTACAGTCTGCGCGAGCGAGCGCTGGCAGGTTGACTGGCTCATCAATAATGCCGGTATCGCTGGTCCCGATCTACTAAAAGACCGTGACTGGCAGATGCAGCAACCATTTTTCCAGCTGATGATGCTGTCGGTCGCTGACTTGTGTCACCGTTTGATACCGGACATGGTCGATCGCGGTTATGGTCGTGTAATCAATGTCGCCTCAGTTGCAGCCCGGGTTCCCCGATCCGGGGGATGCAATTATGGTCCCGCCAAGGCCTACCTCGTGGCGCTCTCAGAAGAGCTACACCTGACCGTCTCCGGCTCTGGCGTCAATGTCTCGGCCCTCTGCCCCGGCTTCACCCACACCGACTTTCATGAAACCGCGGGACTGATGGAAATGAAGAATAAAATGGCCAAGTGGCTCTGGTACGACGCGGATGTGGTGGTGAAAGACGCAATCAACGGTGTGCAAAGCGGTAAACCCGTAGTGGTATCCGGGCGACTCTATCGCTGGCTCGATCCGATCTTTCAATCGGTATGGACGCGGCGGTTTCTGCGCATTAGGGCGCGTCCCGAGTGACGACGTTGACGGCGCTCGACACAACTCTCAGACAAACGGAAATACTGGCGTGACGGGTCTGAATCGCAGGGAACTGTTGGCGGCTACAGCCCTGATGCCACTGTGGCGCAGCGCTCTGGCCATCGGCAGCACTGCAACCCATTATGATGTGATCGTGATCGGTGGTGGCACCGCGGGTATACCCTGCGCACTCTTCGCGGCGATGGGAGGTGCGCGGGTATTATTGGTCGAAAAAAGTCCCGCTTTGGGAGGCACGCTGTTCTGGTCAACAGGACAAATCGCGGGCTCCGGTACCGTATTTCAGCAGCGCCTGGGCATCAGCGATACTCCGCAAGCGCATTTTGATGATTGCATGCGAATCAATCACGGGACCGCCGATCCCGCTCTCACTCGCCTGACGGTTGACCACGCAGGTGAAACCATTAACTGGCTTGCAGATCATGGCTTCGAGGTGATGGATGGGCACCCGGTTACCGGCATTGGCCACGATCACTTCACCGAGAGACGATATCAGCAGGGTGTTAAAAGCGGGCTTTCAATTCTTGATGCCTTTATTCCTTCGCTCAACGCGATGATCGCGACTGGCAAGATCACGTTATTGACTGGCACTGCCGCCGCCAATTTGATCCAGCATGCTGACGGACGTGTCACCGGGGTGACTGTGGCAGGACCTGCAGGTATCGAGGACATCTCTGGCGGGCATGTTGTGATTGCGGCGGGTGGCTGCGCCGCTAATGCGCGCCTTTTCGAGGAGTTGCACGGCGTGCCGCTCTATGCCAAAACCGCTTACCCAACCTCTCAAGGAGATGGATTACTACTTGGCCTATCGGCGGGAGGTACCATCGTGGGTGGCGAAAAATATGCCTGCCTGCCGGGGTTGGTGCCCGACGCTTTCCGGTATCCGTGCCAGATGTTTGCCTATGCCCCGCTGAATCCGGCAATCCGTTCCCCGTGGGAAATTCTAGTGAATGCACGGGGAGAGCGCTTTGTGCAGGAAGATCACTCCAGCGTTCACCATATTGAACGGGGAGTTTACCAACAGCCTGCGCATCGACATTGGGCCATCTTCGACGCCGCGATGCTTGAGAATTCGGACCCTATCATCCCGAAGTGGGACCGCGAACGCCTGGCACGGGAACACAAAACAAATGCGATGTTTCACAGCGCCATGTCGATCGAGGCACTTGCACTGACCGCCGGGCTTAACCCTGCGGCGCTACAAAATACCGTTGACGACTATAACCGTCGACTTAGATCAGGTGAGACTGACACATTTGGCCGCAGGGCGCGTCCCATACCCCTATCAACACCGCCCTATTACAGCATTGCCATGCAGGGCTGGACCTTGGTGTCATTTGCGGGGCTAAAAGTCAGTGCTGAATTGCAAGTCATGCGTGACGAAGGAAGCGTTATCCCAAACCTCTATGCAATTGGAGAAGTGATAGGAGCGGGCGCCACCTCCGGCGCTGCATACACCAACGGCATGTTAGTCACGCCCGCGATTACATTTGGTCGTCTATTGGGTACGAGACTCGCAAACACACCACCGCGACGCTGATACATCTTCTGCCAATTCGCACAGTTATGCGCTTAAGCATTAGCAAAAGGTGACAAGGTCCCGTTATTAATTGATGTCCCCTCGCCCGCTTGTTAGCGTGATTCTGAGTCTAACCAAGGAGATCTTATGAAACTCAAAGGTTTTGTGTCCTGCGCGAGTGCGCTCATGCTGTTGTCCCCGTTTGCTTCTGCAGGCAATCCGGTGCAAATGTGGAAATGCAATATTAACGGCGACGTCAACGAAGAGGCGGTGATTGCGCAGGCGAGCGAGTGGAAAAAAGCAGCGAGCGAACTACCCGGTGGTGAGGGCATGAATGTGTGGTCTCTGTATCCAGTGGCTGTGGGCGCAGATGGTGACGGCACCGATGTCATGTTGGTCGTCGGCTGGCAATCATTCGGCAGCTATGGCCAATGGTGGGATGCTTATCCCTCGTCTGATGTCGCTCAAATGGAGCGCGAGACCATGACCTGCCACGGCAGCGCGTTGTGGGAGAGTGAGGGGGGCTGAACGCCTGACTCGGTGATACTGGGGTCGCCGCGGGGCGGCCCTTTTTTGTTGTATCGGTCAAACTGTCTACCGACACTGGCCTTCCCCTTGCCATAAACGGATAGTAATCGATGTCTCAAGTCTGGAGTTGCAATGAGTGGGATCCTCTCGAGGAAGTCATTGTGGGAAATCCGCTGCGCGCTCGATTCCCTTTCGCCGACCCCAGCACACGACTGGCGGAGTACCCGGACCGCAACCTAGCAAACATCCCGCAGGGCGCCTTCCCTGACCAAATCATTGAGGAAACCGAGGAAGACCTGCAGGGCTTTGTCGACCAACTCGAAGCACGCGGTATCACCGTAAGGAGGCCCGATACCTGGCGCCATGATCACACCATCAGGACTGTCCAGTGGGAAACTCAGGGCTACTACAACTACTGTCCCCGCGATGTGTTGTTGGTGGTCGGCGATACGATTATCGAGACCCCGAACGTGATTCGCGGCCGCTCCCTAGAGACCGGGTCTTATCGACGCCTGCTCATGGAATACCATGAAGGAGGTGCCAAGTGGTTCAGCGCCCCCAAGCCACTGTTAGAAGATCGCCTATTTGAATTCGATCCCGCCGCGCCCACGCCGCAGAACTTCGAACCCGCTTTTGATGCTGCCAACATCCTGCGCTTCGGGCGCGATCTACTATATCTGGTCAGTGCCACGGGCAACGAATTGGGCGGCCAGTGGCTGCAGCGCATACTGGGGGACGATTTCCGCGTCCACTTCATGAAAAACGTCTATTTCGGCAGCCACATCGATTCGACGCTGGTCGCCCTGCGTCCCGGGCTTGTGCTGGCCAACCCCGAGCGCCTATCGATGGACACCATCCCGGAATTCCTGAAAGACTGGGAAATCATCTTCAGTCCGCCAATGGAAAATCAAGAGCGGCACAGTGCCCAGTATCTGCAGCAGGCCATTGGTAGCGAGTGGATCGATATGAATCTCTTTAGTTTAGGGCCTGATACCGTGGTAGTGGACAGTGACCAGACGGCGCTCATTGCTCAGCTGGAGTCCAAAGGCCTCGAGGTCATCCCACTTAAACTGCGGCATTCGCGCATGTTGGGAGGTGGCTTTCATTGCGTCACACTGGATACCCGTCGCCGGGGTACCATGGATTCCTATTTTTCCTGACGGACCCACCATGACCGACCGCGGCAGGCTTCGATGACGCTACTGTGGATCGCACTGCTACCGGCGGCCGTCACTGCGGCTTGGTTCCGCTATC
>VMDB01000035.1 GCA_008081075.1 Halieaceae bacterium | reverse complement strand
GATTAAAATGCGCTACAGCTCATCTGAAGACGATGACGGCGCGCCAAGTCAGGGCTTTGTCTCAGGCATCATGAATGACACCTGCACAGGCACCACCGTTAATTCTGCTGAAGGTGTCGCCAATCCGGTCAACTACATTTGCGGAACCATACCCTACGGCAATAGCGTGACAACCGACCCCGGCAACAACGTCATTTCTTCCAACACCATTTTGCCAGTTGACATGGCGGCGCTCACAGATCCGACAACCAATATCGACGGCGTGCCGAACGTCAGTTCTATTGGTATGAAGCGGGAGAGTGAGCGATTTTCAATCGCAGCTGGGTATCAGTTTGACTCCGGCTACAGCATTGACATGAGCTACGGTAACAACGAACAGGATGCCAGCTGGATCCGCGACTTTGACCTCTCGGATCGCCTCGGTTGGTGGTCTCGTGACCCTCAAAAGATGGAGGACGAAAGCTGGGAAATCCGCATCAGCAGCCCACAGGATCAGCGGCTAAGATGGCTGGTCGGCTACAGCTACTATGAGCAGGAATTCATTTCTTCAGGCGCTGGCGGCGATGCGGCCACCTCGTGTTTTGCCTTTGACTTCTATGGCTATTCCGATGCTTATCCCAATATCTGTGTCTACAGCTTCTTCGACCCCGCCATTGGCGGGCTCGGTATGGGACGGCCAGGCAACGCATTGGGTATCTTCAGTAACAGTCTGACGAACGCGGATCAAGCGGAGGTATCCGGGGTATTTGGATCGGTGGACTTTGATATCACCGACAATTTGACCGTCATCCTCGAAGGTAGATTTGTTGAAGACAAGCTGATCAAGGGCAATGCGGTTGCCGGCACCGGCACGACGCGACTTGAAGAAACGTTCGACGACTTCTTACCTCGCGCCATCTTGCGCTGGACACCCTCAGACAACACGACACTGTATGCCAGCTGGTCTGAAGGTCAGATAGCGGGCGACTTCAACACCTTCTTTGCGCAGGCAGACGATCGCGAGAAAGCACAATACCTTAACGCTGATGCCTCGGTGGCCGAACTTCTGGAGGCTGAAACGCTCGAAGCTATTGAGTTCGGCTGGAAGCAGCGCTTCTGGGACGGGCGCGGTCAGATGAATATCGCGGTTTATATGCAGACTTGGGAGAACATCAAGGGCCGCTCTTCTTTCCTGATCAATGAGACCTGCCGCGCGGGCGATATCGGTACGGCGCAGTGCCCGGAAGGCACTCTGGGCCAGCCAAAAGCCACCTACCCGGCCGATGGCAGTGATCCCATTCCCTTCTATAACTCACGCAATATATTGATACCCGGTGATGCAGATATCTGGGGTATTGAGTTCGAGGGAAAGGCGGCGATAACGGATCGTACCGAGGTGGGCGTTAATATCAGCTATATCGACTCCGAGTATGACGATTACAAATTCAACTTTGTTGCCCCCATCGCTGGATTCTCACAGATGTCTGGCAACCAGACTCCTCGCCAACCCAAGAGCACTATGAGCGCCTATATCTCACATGAATTCTCGATGTTCGATCAGGGCGGCTACTGGCGGGTGGATTGGTTCCATCAGGGGGAGTCTTATGTCGATGAATCCAACCTCGCTAAGCTCGATTCGTACAATCTGTTTAACCTGCGAGTGGGTATGCAGTGGGAGAATTTGATGGCCGAACTCTTTGTCATGAACCTCACCGACGAAGAAGCCTGGCAGACCGGGGCACGCTGGACCGACTTCTCCAGTCCATCTCAGTTTGCTTTCCTTACCGCCAAGCAGGGGGTTGCAGTGTCCCCGCTCGACAAGCGCGAGATCGGTCTCCGCCTGAACTGGAAGTTTTAAGAATCTAGCGTTGTGGTTAGCAGGCCGGGGCAACCCGGCCTTTTTTATGCCCCATAGGAACATGCCGGCAACTGAACGTGTTGTTCGACATCGCGCCAACGCCCGCACTGAATGCGTTTGCAGGATTCAGCCCTGGGTAAAAATAAGGTGGCGTGTAGTGCAAAAACCGGTTCCAGAAAAAGGATGCTGGATGACAACCCCAGAAGCGCATGGCCCAACTGCTCGAGCCACCTCTGCCTAAAAATAAATAAATATCCGCCAATGTCGCGGCATAATACTGTACAAAAATACAGTATTATGCCGCGATGGCACTCTGGCTCTGTCTCCGTTTCGACGCACTCCCTCTGGAAGCCCTGTTGACACCGCAAGGCTTGCATAGCGATATAGCTCAGGTGGTAATCCATCAGCGGCAGGTTCTGATTGGTAATGAATTCGCCCAGCAGGCAGGAGTGATGCCCGGGCAAAGTGTCAGCACAGCACAAACATTGCTCGCACAACAAAGCAGTCGTTTCTGGGAGCGTTCCCTCGAAGCCGAAAATACCCTGCTAAAACAATTACTGAGCTGGGCCTACGGGGTTTCACCACACCTGCAACGCTGGCAGGACAATGCCTTGATGATTGAAGTGGGCAGTTGTCTTCGTCTTCATCATGGTCTGGATACACTGCTGAAGCGCATTGATACCGAAATAAGCCTGCGTGGACTCACTATGGCGAAAGGGGTAGCAGAAACCCGTACCGCGGCATGGTTGTTGAGTCATGCTGGCCCGCACCTAAGCTGTGAGGCTGAGTCGCCTCTCGAAGAGCGCCTCGCGCCGCTTTCTCTGCAGCTATTAATGACCGAGTTCCCACAGGTTGTGGCGCGACTTGAAAAAGCCGGTATCACCCAATTTTCGCATTTGCTTCGTATTTCTCTTCCCGAGCTGGGCAAACGATGTGGCGCGCCGTTTATCGATTGGCTGGATCGTCTTTTAGGACGCCAGCAGGAACCCGCCATCGTCTATCAGCCGCCCCGATACTTTAAAGACACACTCTGGTTTGGATTTGACATTCACAATCGGCAGGAACTGCATCCCGCCATGGAGCGCTTACTCGCTCACTTCTGTACATTCCTGAAAAACACCCAGCTCTCTTGCGGCATGATTGAGTGGCGGTATTTGCAACGACAAGGCGCCGATGATTCGCTCAAAGTGTTTTCAGAAGCGGCCCAACAACAGGCTCAACGCTGGCTTGAGCTTTCGTGTTTGCAATTGGACAAGCAAACCCTGCCAAAAGACATTGAAGGCCTGTCACTCATTGTCGACCACCTGCACGAAAATACACCACCGGCAACCGACCTGTTTCATGCGGATGTCAGTCGCACTTCACGGCATGAACTGGCTGATCGCCTGCGCAGCCGACTTGGGCTCAAGGCCGTTGGGTATATCGACTACCGTGAAGAGCACTTACCTGAAGAGGCCGTGGTGAAAACGCATTCGCTAACAGCACCGCGCGACGGAGATGTGGCTGCACTTGGACAACGCCCATTTTGGCTATTTCCCGAACCCCATCCCATCCATCAGACAGCACAGCAGCTGTACTGGAATGGCGTATTGGAGCTACTGCACGGTCCGGAGCGCATTGAAGACCACTGGTGGAGCACTCCTGTCAGCCGCGACTACTACATTGCCTGTACTCCACAAAAGCAGCCTGTCTGGATCTATCAGGACAGGCATAACCGACGCTGGTATCTACATGGGCTGTTTGCGTGAAGGCACAGTGGCGCTCCATCATCAGCTACCAAGGCGCGTTAATGCCCGCTTTCATAAATGACGTTGAAGTTACCATGCTGCTTGTTACTGTAGCCACCTATTGACGTTGCGGAATCAGGGGACTGAATGGCACCCCACAACACCGACTATCTCAATGCATCAAATGTTGATCCCTGAAACTACAGCCACACCAAATCGTCGGGCGCAAAACCCAAATCCGTGATGATCTCCAGAAACTCATTGCGCAGCGTGTCACTGATTTCTGGTGATCGTGACAGCAGCCACAGATAATCGCGGTTAAACCCCGAGACAAAAGCGTAGTCATAATTTTCCCCGAGACCAAACACAATGTAGCTGCCATAAAAGGGGCCAAAAAAGGAGACCTTCAAGTGCGCCACGGTGGGGGAATCGACAAAGCGCGCCACACCTTCTGCCTCGCGCCAGCGCCCCTCTTCTTGATCAAAACCGCGATTCAAAACAGCGATACTGCCATCGGGATTAGTACTGTAGGTAGCCGTGACCTCGCTTAAGCCTCGCTCAAAGCTATGATCGAGCCTGGCTATCTCGTACCAAGTACCCAGATAACGCTCTTGATCAAAACCCGTAACGGGCTCAATACCCTCGGGGACGCCGGTACATCCCTGTAATACCAAACAGAGGGTGGCAACTAACCCATAACCTATTCGTCGCATTTTGCTCACCATTGTTCGCCTTAAAACCTGCCGCTCAGGTTTAATGCAGCTGGCGCTTCACACCAGACACCAGAAAAACAGTCTACTCCATTTCTACAACCCTCTTTTCAGCGGCAGCAATACCCCGATAAAATACTGTTTATTTATACAGTATTTTAATGTACGCCGAATTACACTGCCTCAGCCACTACAGCTTCCTGCGCGGCGCCTCTGCGCCGGATGAACTGGTGGAACGCGCCGCCCACTGCGGATACAGTGCACTGGCGATCACCGACGAGTGCTCTCTGGCCGGCATTGTCAAAGCGCATGTAGCGGCCAAGGAGCACGGCATACAGTTAATTGTCGGCAGCGAATTTACGTTGACCGAAGGGATTCGACTGGTTGCCCTAGCCCCGAGTCGAGCAGCTTATGGAGAGCTATCAGGCCTGATTAGCCGCGCCAGAAGACGCAGTGGTAAGGGAGAGTACGCCGTCCACTTGCGCGACATTATTTTTCACCTCAAACGCTGTCTGCTAATTCTGTTACCGGATGACACAGACAAGCAACAGATCCATTTGCAGCAACTGGCAAGACTCTGCAAAGGTCGCGTATGGATTGGTATCAGTCGCCTACTCGGCAATGATGAGTGGCGACGCTTTAAGCATCGCTATCACATAGCTCAAACCCTGCAGGTCCCCATGGTGGCCTGTGGTGAAGTACAGATGCACAGCGCAAAACGAAAAGCGCTACACGACGTGCTCACAGCGATCCGCATTCAAACTCCCATTCAACAGTTAGGGCCCAGACGGCTGATTAATAGCCAGCAACACCTCCGCACCCTGGACACACTCACTGCCCTGTATCCGGAAACACTGATGCAGGAAACCTGTCGAATCGCCGCGCGATGTGATTTCAGCCTTGAAGAACTGCGCTACGAATACCCAGAAGAAGTCGTCCCCACAAACCACACCGCTAATAGTTATCTCCGGCAAGAAGTCGCTTCAGGTGCAAAACGCCGGTGGCCAGATGGCGTGCCTGACCACATTAAGCAACGTATTCATCACGAACTCGACCTGATTACCGAGCTGTCCTATGAGTATTACTTCCTGACGGTGTATGACATCGTTCAGTTTGCGCGATCCCGAGGCATCCTGTGCCAGGGAAGAGGCTCCGCTGCCAATTCGGTTGTCTGTTACTGCCTGTACATTACAGAAGTTTCCCCTGATCAGGTCTCATTGCTCTTTGAACGCTTCATCTCACGAGAACGGGACGAACCTCCTGATATTGATGTGGACTTTGAGCACGAGAGGCGCGAAGAGGTCATTCAATATATCTATAAAAAATATAGCCGTCGGCGTGCCGCACTGGCGGCAACGGTTATCACCTACCGTTCTCGCAGTGCCGTACGGGATGTCGGTAAGGCGATGGGGCTTGACTCGGTTTTTATCGAGGAATTAGCCAGTTCTCTGGCCTGGTGGAATCGCGAGCGAGAGCTGGCGGGTCGCTTCGAGCAGCAGGGCGTGCCTCGATCAGGAGAATTGGCAACTCACTTTCTGGCCAGAGTTCAGGAGATTCTCGGCTTCCCGCGACATCTCTCTCAGCATGTCGGCGGGTTTGTTATCAGCCGCGGGCCCATTTCCAACCTGGTTCCCGTAGAGAACGCCAGCATGCCCGATCGCACTGTTATCCAATGGGACAAGGAAGACATCGAAGCGCTAGGGCTACTCAAGGTCGATATTCTTGCCCTGGGCATGCTCTCCGCTATTCGTAAAACGCTGGAGATGATCAACCGGGATCATGCTGATATCCAGTGTATGCAGGATATTCCCCGAGAAGATGCCGCAACCTATCGCATGCTACAAAAAGCCGACACCCTCGGCGTATTTCAAATCGAATCCCGGGCACAAATGTCGATGCTGCCGCGGCTCAAGCCCAGCTGTTTTTATGACCTGGTTATCGAGATTGCCATTGTCCGACCAGGTCCGATTCAAGGCGATATGGTTCATCCCTACCTGCGACGTAAAGCCGGTCTGGAATCAATCAGCTACCCCAACAAAGAAATCGAGTCGGTACTGTCACGCACGCTGGGAGTACCCATTTTTCAGGAGCAGGTCATCCGATTGGCCATGGTGGCCGCTGGCTTCACAGGAGGTGAGGCGGATGCCTTACGACGTGCTATCAGTAACTGGGGAAAAAACAGCAAGCTGCTCTCTTTTGAACAAAAACTCAAAGTGGGTATGACAAACAAAGGGTACACCCCCGAATTTGCGGACCGTCTGTTTAATCAGATCAAGGGCTTTGGCGGGTATGGATTTCCCGAATCACACTCGGCAAGCTTTGCCTTACTGGCCTATATTTCGGCTTGGCTAAAATGCCACCACCCCGCCGCCTTCTATGTGGGCTTGCTCAATAGCCAACCCATGGGCTTTTACTCTCCTTCACAACTGATACAGGACGCGCGCAGACATGACATTCTGGTTTTGCCCATTGATGTCAATCACAGCTCATGGGATCACCAGCTGCTGTCCACTACAGATCGTCGTCAGCCTCCGATCAGACTGGGGCTGAGGTTAGTCAAAGGGCTCAGCGAAGCGGCCGCTAAACGAATCGACACAGCGCGTCTAACCCAAGCCTTCAGCAGTGTGGCCGACTTGCGCCAACGGGCATCTTTGGATCGCGGCAGCATGGAGTCTTTAGCCGCGGCCGATGCGCTTTCCAGTATCAGCGGGCACCGCTACCAGTCTCACTGGCAGACAATGGCGCTCGAAGACTACCGCCCACTGCTAGCCGACAATCCGCCTCTCACACATCATGCTAATGATGCGGCACTCACTACACCGAGCTTGATTGAGGAGGTGATTGCGGATTATCGGAGTACCGGCGTTACGCTGCGTGCACACCCGCTGGCACTGCTGCGTAAACAAAAGCCTTTCAGCCAGTGCCAACAACAGAAAAACCTCGAACACCTCAACAATCACCGATTTGTTCGCGTGGCCGGCCTGGTGACCTGCCGCCAGCGTCCGGGCACGGCGTCAGGGGTCGTATTTTTAACCTTGGAAGATGAAACAGGAAATATCAACGTCATTGTCTGGCCTGCCGTACAGGAACGCTACCGCCAGGCCTTAATGACAGCACAACTCTTACTGGTGAAAGGTACGGTTGAGTCTCGCGAAGGGGTCGTACATGTCATCGCCAGCGCCCTCGAAGATCATGGAGACAGCCTGACGGCACTGACGATTCAATCCAGAGATTTTCACTAGCAAACGACTAATCGCTGTCGGAGCGCACCTCAGCCTCCAACCAGCCTCCCGCTGACTCCGTTAATCTGAACTCAATAGGACGACAACAGACCTGGCAGTCCTCTATGTACTCGCGGCCCACATCCTCCGGGTTCAACAAGACCTCGATGGCTTCGCCACAGTAGGGGCAGTACACACTGCTCTCCTGCAAGCCATGCGCGGTCATACGGGATTAACCTACTTTCTCCAGCGCAGGTTCGAGAACCGGCGCCACCGCATCAAATACCAGCGCCTCATCAACGATGGGATCGTCGCGAAACATCTTGCGATCCTTGCGGTAGTTCTGTGGGTTCATCCAGGGCATACAATCCCCCTGCTTGGGGAATCGATGCATGACCCGCTGCATGTAACCAGCCGAGAAATCATCAATCCAAAATCGCCGACTCATGGTAGCAGCCAGTTCCTCTGAAATACGCGGGGTCGCCGTCTTCATGCCCTCGGCACGCATATGATTGAGTAACCGGCACAGCCAGGTCGCGATCAGATCCGCCCGCAGTGTCCATGAAGCGTTGATATAGCCGAACGTGTGGACCATGTTCGGGATGTTGGAGCACATCATGCCCTTGTAAGTCCACTCGTTTGCAAGATCGATGGCTTCACCGTCCAGCGTGAACTCGGCGCCGCCGAGGATGACCAGCTCGAGCCCCGTAGCGCAGACAATGATATCGGCATCCAGATGCTCTCCCGATACCAACTCGACACCTCTATCAGTAATTTTCTGAATATGGTCTGTTACCACCGAGGCTTTCCCCGACTGGATGGCGCGGAACAAATCATCATCGGGGACCAGACACAGCCGCTGGTCCCACGGGTTGTAGCGGGGCGTAAAATGCTTCTCGATGTCAACCATCTCTCCAATTTCTTCCCGCACCTTCTTGAGCAATGATCGTTTCACCATCCCAGGCGCTACGCGCGTCAACTGATACATCCATTGCTGCCACACCGTGTTACGCCAACGCACAATGTCATAGGCAAGCTTGGGTGGCAGATAGCGCCGCAGCCAGTTGGCGAGACCATCCACAGAAGGGCGCGAGATCACGTAGGTGGGCGACCGTTGCAACATCGTCACGTGCGAGGCCTTACGAGACATATTGGGGACCAACGTCATCGCCGTTGCACCTGACCCAATCACCACGACCTTCTTGTCTTCGTAAGTCAGGGAGTCTGGCCAGAACTGGGGATGTATCCAATCGCCGCGAAAATCCGATTTGCCCTCAAATTCGGGTTCGTAGCCTTGCTCGTAGCTGTAATAGCCGGCGCACATCATCAGAAATCCGCACCGGTAGCGCCTGATGCCCTCCGGGGTTTCCACCGTCAGTTGCCACTGGGAGCGCTGACTGCACCAGTCAGCCGACACCAGCTTTTGACTAAAACGAATATGGTCGCGAATGCGATATTCATCCGCGGTTTCGTTGACATAGCTCAGAATGGACGGTCCGTCTGCAATCGTCTTTTCAGCCTCCCAAGGCTTAAAGTCATAGCCCAAGGTATGCATGTCGCTGTCTGACCGTATGCCCGGATAACGGAAGAGATCCCAGGTGCCACCAATGGCTTCACGTCTTTCCAACAGGACATAATTTCGATCCGGGCAATCTCGCTGTAATCTCACCGCTGTGCCGATACCCGACAGGCCGGCACCGATAATGATCACGTCAAAGCATTCGGCATCAGCGGTCGTCGATTCCGTGATTTTAACTTCTGAGTTCATGACACCCTCCCACGCCCATTTCAGCGCTTCGGCCCGACGACATAGTTATGAACGTCGTGACCATGGTTATCGCAGTAGTGATTTGCATCACTCTACCCCTTTTCGCAAACGACCGCCGCATAGCCCCCGAAGCCACCTCTACTGGTGCTGCCTGCCTTTTTGCGCGGCCAAGCGCAGACGCAGCGCATTCAGTTTAATAAAGCCCTCGGCGTCTTTCTGGTTGTAGGCACCGCCGTCAGATTCAAAAGTGGCAATCCTGGCGTCAAACAATGAGTCACTGGATCGGCGCCCCACCACAGTCACATTGCCCTTGTACAAGGATAATCTGACCTCACCATTCACGACCGACTGCGTCTGATCGATCGCCGCCTGTAACGCATGACGCTCCGGAGACCACCAGTAGCCGTTATAAATTAGCTTGGCGTATCGTGGCATCAGGTCGTCTTTCAAATGTGCCACCTCGCGGTCAAGCGTAATGGACTCCATGGCTCTGTGAGCGCGCAGCAAAATACTGCCCCCCGGGGTTTCGTAGCATCCTCGTGACTTCATACCCACGTAGCGGTTTTCAACAATGTCAGCGCGCCCAACCCCGTTAGCGCCACCTCTCTCATTCAGCGCGGCCAACACCTCTGCCGGCGTCATCGTCTGGCCATCGATCGCTACCGCGTCGCCGCGCTCAAACGTCAGCGTAAGCTCTTCCGCTCGATCTGGTGCCGTCTCGGGACTCACAGTCCAGCGCCACATATCCTCCTCTGGTGGCAACCACGGATCCTCGAGCACATCTCCCTCATAGGATATGTGGAGTAAGTTCGCGTCCATCGAATAAGGTGACTTCTTTTGCGCTTTGGCAAAATCGACCGGAATATCCCGCTCGCGGCAATACGCCATGAGTGCCTCGCGGGAGTTGAGATCCCACTCTCGCCACGGTGCTATGACCTGAATACCGGGTTTTAGGGCATAGGCTCCGAGCTCAAAGCGCACCTGATCATTACCTTTACCGGTGGCACCGTGGGCGATCGCGTCGGCACCCGTCTCGTTGGCAATCTCGACGAGTCGCTGGGCAATCAGAGGGCGCGCAATCGAGGTGCCTAAAAGATACTCCCCCTCGTATACGGTGTTGGCGCGAAACATGGGAAAGACAAAGTTTTTGACGAAGGATTCACGGAGGTCTTCGATATAAATTTCCTTGACCCCTAACGCCTGTGCTTTGGCGCGCGCGGGCTCGACCTCTTCGCCCTGACCTATGTCGGCAGTAAACGTCACTACCTCGCATTGGTGGGTGTCCTGCAACCACCTCACGATCACAGAGGTATCGAGACCGCCCGAATACGCCAGTACGACTTTTTTGATGGCCGACATAATCTCACCTGATAAAAAAGGGGGCGTAGTTTACGACTGCAGCTGGCCACACACCAGAGAACAGGCTTGCAATCTGCCACCTCTGCTACACTGCCGCCTGACGAGAGGCCCGTATCCCCATGACCGCGCTCACTTTGACACTACCAGACGACTGGCACATACACCTGCGGGATGGTCCGGCGCTGTCGACTACCGTGCCTGACGTTGCCAGGTGGGCCGGACGAGCGATCGTGATGCCAAACCTGACGCCTCCCGTGATATCCGTGAAGGACGCGCTCACCTACCGCGAGCGGATTCTCGCGCACGTGCCAGCAGACATGCCGTTCGAGCCTCTCATGACGCTCTACCTCACGGATAAAACTGACCGAGAGACGATTGTCGCGGCCGCTGACTGCCCTCATGTCCATGGCGTAAAACTCTATCCCGCCGGGGCGACCACCAACTCCGCCGCCGGGGTCACTGCACTCGATCCGCTCTATCCCATATTGGGTGAAATGGAGCGCCACGATGTGCCTCTCCTCGTTCACGGCGAAGTCACCGACCCTACTTGCGATATTTTTGATCGCGAAAAAGCCTTCATCGACACTTCCTTGATACCGATCAGACAAGAGTTCCCCGAACTGCGTATCGTGTTTGAACACATCACTACCGAGGACGCGGTCCAATATGTGTCTGATGCGGGGGAGCGCACGGCAGCGACAATTACTGCGCATCACTTGATGTACAACCGTAATCACCTGCTGGTGGGAGGGATCAAGCCACATTTTTTTTGTCTGCCAGTGCTCAAGAGAAATCGCCATCAGCTGGCATTGCGCGCCATTGTCGCGTCGGGGCACCCCCGTTTTTTTCTGGGTACAGACTCGGCTCCCCACGCAAAAACCGATAAGGAATCCAGTTGCGGCTGCGCCGGTTGTTATACAGCGCACGCCGCGTTGCCACTGTATGCCGAAGTCTTCGAAGAAGAAGGGGCGCTGGCACACCTCGAGGCATTCTGTAGCTTCAACGGCCCCGATTTTTACCGACTCCCGCGCAATTCGGGCGCCGTGACGCTCGTCAAGACGCCGCAGTCCGTGCCTTCGGACATCGCTCTGGGAGACGATCGTTTGGTGCCAATCCGTGCGGGCGAGACGGTAAACTGGACAGTCACGCGCCAAACCGATGCCCGATAACGACACCTCACCCATGAGAGATCGGTTCCGCGGTTTCCTCCCCGTGGTGGTCGACATAGAAACCGGGGGTTTCAACTGCCAAACCGATGCTATTTTGGAGATGGCAATCACCGAGCTGGCCATGAATGAAGAGGGAGAGCTCATTATCGAGGCCACCCACAGCCGCAACATTGAACCCTTCGAGGGGGCAAATCTGGATCCCGCGGCACTGGAGTTCACCGGAATCGATCCAGAAAGTCCTTTGCGCGGCGCCCTACCAGAGGCTATCGCCCTTGGGGAGCTTTTCGGTATCGTCAGGCTCGCGGTGAAAGCCAATCAGTGCAACCGCGCCGTGCTGGTTGGGCACAACGCCCACTTCGATGCCGGCTTTCTCAATGTCGCCACTGAACGAGCAGGCCTGAAGAGGAATCCCTTCCATCCTTTTTCCTACTTCGATACGGCAACGCTAGCTGGCCTCGCCTTCGGTCATACCGTATTGGCGAGAGCTTGCTCTCTGGCGGGCATCCCCTTTGACAACAATGAAGCCCACTCGGCGCGCTACGACGCCATCAAGACCGCTGAGCTGTTCTGCTTGATCGTTAACCGATGGCAGACTCTGGGTGGTTGGCCGCAAGTGGTGCCGGCTGAGGACCGCGAATAACGCTCCCGGGAAAACAACCCGTGGCAGTGCTGTTGCGGAAAGTCACCTTGCCGGACTTGATGGTGCAGTCATAACCCGTCGCTGTCTGCAACAAACGTCTGCCTCCTGCGGGCAGGTCGAAAGCAACGGTCGGCAGATTCAGAGCCATGGCGTCCAGATCGATAATATTCAGATCGGCCAGATACCCCGCATCCAGCACCCCCCGATCCATGAGCCCGTAGAGTCTTGCCGTATCGCGGCACTGTCTTTTGATCGCATACTCGAGCGGTAAACGGCCATGGCTGCGGTCACGCACCCAGTGCTGCAGCATGAAAGTGGTAGCAGCAGCATCGCAAATTGTGCCGCAATGGGCGCCTCCATCGGATAGTGAATTCACGCAGTCATCAGAATTGAGCGCCGACTCGAGAAAATCGAGGTTGCCGTTGGCATAATTGAGCAGGGGAAAATAAATCATCCCGGCCCCACCGTCGCGCATCATGAAGTCGTATGCGTACTCCTCTGCGCTGACGCCGGCGTCACCCGCACATCGCTCGATTGACTGTTCCGCGGTCGGTTCATAGTCAAAGCCCGGGCGCATTTCGTATTGCATCGAGAACGCGCTCTCCATCAGGTCGGCGATCAATTGGAGGTCACTCCCGGTAGGCTCTCCGCGCTCGCTCAGTAGCTGCGCCCGAAATGCGGGATCAGACAGGTGCTGCCACTGCTCATTCCAAGGCTTATCAGCGATCGCCTTCCAACTTGCACGCTGTGAAAAAGGATGGAAGGTAGCTTGCCAGCCAAGAATCAGGCCGGTCCCGCGCATGGAGATCTGTGCCACAAGCTGCGCACCCTGGGCATTCTGCTCGCGCATCTGACGCAGCTGCTCGGCAAATGGCACACCCTTGATAGGTGACTCCAAGGCGGTGAACGTGACCGGCGCGCCGGTTTCTCGACTCAGGTCACCCATCCATTCAAATTCATGCCACTCAGGAAGCAGGTCACTGGCCATCTCGAATACCCCATGGCCCGCGCGCTTTAGCGCCCGCCCGATGCCAAGCAGCTCTTCCTTGCTCGCGGTCGTTCCCGGCACCAATTCGCCATCGACCGACTTATGCAGAACGGTGCGGGAGGTCGAAAAACCCAGCGCGCCGGCGTTAAGGCCCTCCTCAACAATCGCTGACATGCGAGCGATCTCGGTATCAGTGGGCGTCTCGTTTGCAGCACCGCGCTCTCCCATCACGTAGGCGCGAACTGCGCCGTGGGGTACCTGAGTGGCGACGTCGATCGTGCGATCCAATTTTTCCAGTGCATCCAGATACTCTGGGAAAGACTCCCAGTCCCAGGTCATTCCCTCCGTCAGCGCGCTGCCTGGAATATCCTCAACCCCCTCCATCAAACCGACCAACCATTCCCGCCGCTCAGGTGCTGCGGGTGCAAAACCGACGCCGCAATTCCCCATCACAACCGTCGTAACCCCGTGCCAGGAAGAGGGGGCCATTTCCGGATCCCAGGTGGCCTGCCCGTCATAATGGGTATGGATATCCACGAACCCAGGAATGACCACGCGGTCAGTAGCATCGATCTCTTCGAGCGCCGCTTCCGCCAGCGCTCCCACGGCCACGATTCGGTCACCGACAATGCCGATATCCGCGCGCCTGCCCGGCGCCCCGGTGCCATCAACCACAAACCCGCCAGAAATTTTCAGGTCATAAACCATGCGTCACTCTCTCCTCCCTCGCGCCCGGCGCCACTCAGACAAATAGCGCTCTACGCGGGTGCTTCACCGCTCAATTCCCTCAGCAGTGTATCGAGTTCCTCAAGCAGTTGCTCAAGCGAATCCAAATTGAGCAGTCCATGTTTGATCGATTCTTCGAGGGGCAGCAATTGACCCAGCTGATAAGCTACCGTCCACGCATCCTCGAGATCTACCGGCAGGCCCAAACGCTTGACCTGCGGGTGTCGCAACAGGCTCTCCAGCACCTCGGCGAGACCGCTGTAATGATCGGGCAAGGGTGCCGTCCCCGTTGGAGCGTCCAGTGATACCTCAGCCTTGATGAGGCCATCGGCTTCTCTCCACGCCGACTCGACAGCGAATCGCTGTCGACCCTCTATCGTGATTCCCAACAAGCCATTAGGTAGCTGGTCCCAGTCGACGATCGGGGCATAGGTTCCCACGTCACTGATATTCGGCACGTCCAGAGATCCACCGGAAACCTCTGAACCTTGCTTGAGCCAAACCACACCAAAACCCGCGCTCTCGCGCATACACCGAGCGACCAGATCGAGATAGCGCTGCTCAAAAATTTGCAGGGGTATTCTCGCCCGAGGCATCAGCACCGATGACAATGGGAATAACGCAATTTCAGTTAGCACGTGGGGGTGGTCCTCAATTCAAGCGCTTGTAGTAAATAAAACGCCTCCTCTCGGGTCTCGCCGCAAACCATCACATCGGGCTGAAAATTAGCGCAAACGGCGGGCCGACGGGGGTCATTGAACAGCGCGCACGCCGCTTCAGAAGTTAGATGCACACAGACCACGCCCGCAGCCTTGCCCTGTGGCATGCCCCAAAAGGGCTGTGAAATGGAGGGCGCTACGCAACACGCCCCGCAGCGCTCTCGACACCGCATCCCTAACGCCCGGGTCCAAAAGGCCGAAAAATGAGAATCAACCGTGGCAGCAATAACAGAGCGCCGGCGACGGCAGCAATCATCGCGACCACCGTCAGAACACCAAAGTACAAGCTGGGCGTGAAGTTCGACAAGGTCAACATGGCGAATCCCACAACAACGGTCAGTGTCGTGTAATACATTGCACGTCCAATACTGCCATGGCTGCGGAACATCGCCGCCTGATAATCCTGATCGATCGCCACCTCATCTCTAAATCGATGCAAGTAGTGAATACAGTCGTCTACCCCGATGCCAACCACGATTGCCGCGATAGTGATGGTCATAATATCCAGGGGAATCCCCGCCAACCCCATTAGCCCAAGCACCAACGCGGCCGCAAGGATATTCGGCGCCAATGCCAACAACGCGATCGACAAGGAGCGAAAAAGCATCCAGAACATTAACCCGATCGCCACAAATACGGCCCCCAGCGTCATAATCTGAGATTGGAAAAGGCTTTGCAGCACGTTGTTATAAAGAACGAGTAGCGAGGTGAAGCGAAGCCGGCTGGCCTCAATCCCCGTCTCGGCGAGAATCTGCTCGCGCAACTCGCGCAGATAGGCATCGCGCCGTAAGGATTCGCTTGTCTCCATGACCCTAACGCTAATTCGCACCTCGCCATGCTCGGGTGAGTAGAAAGGGTTAATCAGCGAGCGATTGACGTCGTCGGGCAAGCTGTTCTCGATCAGCGCCAGCTCAACGCCCCCCAGCTGTCCGCCGTAGAGGCCGTCCATTACCTCAAACGCGGTGGACAAGGACAGCACCTTACCGGACTCCTCTCTGGCCGCGATAATTCCGTGAACCTCGTCAATCATCTGGCGTCCAGGTAGCGTAAACCAATACCCAGCAGTGGCAGTGTCCTCACTGTCAAAACTGAAATCGATGCCGAAACCGTCGTCCATGAATTCATCGTCGCCGTCCCAGCCGCCCTCAATCGGGGGTTCTTCAGCAACGACTGCTGCTGACTCAGTCTCCGGCGGCGCCATTAAAATCACATCGAGCGGGATGGTGCCGCCGAGTCGGGCATCGAGTAACTGCATGCCTTGGTATATCTCGGTGTGCTCCTTGAAGTAATCAATAAACCTGTTTTCGACTTCAAGTGAGCGAATACCGAACAGAGAAATTATCGTCAGCAGTAGCGTCACGGCTGTAACAACAGCCCCATGACCCTTAACCACATCTGCGAATCGCAGCGTCAGAGACGCGTCAGACGAGGACGTAGCGGCTACGGTTTTATCGGGAATCAGGACCATGAGTGCCGGGACTAAGGTAAACGCCGTGCAAAATCCCAAGACGATGCCCGTGGTCATCATCCAGCCAAAATCGATGACCGGTTGCAGACCTGCCACTACCAAAGAGGCAAACGCAACGATAGTCGTCATCGCGGTGTAAAGGCAGGGCACCAGCATTAATCGGGCCGCATCAACAGCGAGCGCGACGCGGGTGGCGCCAGGTTGTAGACGATGCAGTTCCCGATAGCGAACCACCAGATGAATAGACAGAGAGAGCGTCACGATCAACAAGACCGCCACAGAATTGGAAGAAATAACGGTCATACGCCAGTCAGTAGCAGCCAGCACTCCCAGCAAAAAACTTGCCGTAGCGGTACATGTGACCAGCGGGATGACCACCCACTTGAGGTGGCGAAAAATCAGCGCCAGAACCAGCGCCATAACGGATAAAATTGCGGTACCGAATGTCACCAAGTCGGAACGAACAAACGCCATCATATCGGCGGCGATCATGGGAACTCCACCTACAAAAATATTTGCATAGGGCCTAAATCGCTCGGCAACCGCTCGCACTGACATCACCATCTGATCCCGCTTGCTGGCCAGTTGCACGAGGGTTTCGTCGTAGGCGGACTCTATCTCCGCGAGATTAATCCGCTCAGCAGCCGTGATGTCTCCCCGCACCGCCGCAGCCCGCAGCGACTCTCGCGCTTCCAGCAGCGCCTCCGCTTCGGGGTTCGCCTCTATGACGACTTGTACCGCAGTCAAGTCGCCCTCCTCGCTGACCAATAAGTTGCGATAAATAGGGCTGGTTGTTAGCTCTTTAAGTGCCAGGGCCCGATCCACCTGTGCGTCTCGCAGCGTGGGCATACTGTCGGCGCGAGAAAGATCAGTCAGTGTCAGGGGTGGGCTCTCCAGCAACGGCACGTCGAGCAGTGTGGTCACCTCGGCAACCCCTGCGATACGCTCGAGCTCGTCAACCATAGCCGCAAGCGGTTCAAGAGAGTCGGGAGACAGTAGCGGCGCATCTGGCTCCCACGTGAGCACCAGAAATTCGTTTCCCGCATATTTTGAAGACGATTCCCGGAAGTAAGCCAAGTCGGGGTCGCCCTGCAGTAAGAGTGAATCAGAAGAGGCATCCAGTCTCAGGTTAGGCATTTGCCAGAGAGACAACAGCAGGAAGCAACTTGCAGCACCCACGACATGCCAGGGCCTTCGGAGCAGGTGCTGGTAAAACGCATCAACCTTGTTCAATGACGTGACTCCGCTTCCAGCCGCGCGACAAGTTGACCGTGCAAACCCTCGAACCCACCATTACTCATCACCACAACCCGATCTCCCGGGGCCACCAACTGGACCACTGTCTCGATAATTTGCGCCACACTGGAACAAACGCGTTGCCCGGCGTATCCCTCGATTGCGCCTGATAAGTCCCAGTCTAATCCTTCGGGTTGGTACCAGAGCACTTGATCGGCCACTCGGGCAGCAGGTGCCAACTGCTCCCGATGCTGACCCATGCGCATCGTATTGGAGCGAGGTTCGATAATGGCAAGGAGTCGCCCCTCGCTCTCCGCGGCACGCATACCGGCGAGTGTGGTCTCTATCGCGGTCGGATGATGGGCAAAATCGTCATAGACGGCTACGCCACCCGGCGTGCCGAGTAACTCCAGTCTTCTCTTGATGCCCGCGAACTGAGACAACGCTTCCACGCACTGACTAAACCCAACCCCGACCTGCAACGCAGCCGTTATGGCGGCCGTCGCATTCCAAGCGTTGTGCTCGCCCATGAGGGACCAATCCAACTCGGCAACTTCACCGTCTGGAGAGCGGATCTCTAACTGATTAGCCTGCTTGGACAGCGCTCGCCAGGAACAGGCCTTAGCTGACACTGACGGCTCGCCTGCGCCCGCATGCTGGAAGATCCTGTGGACAGGCGTCCATACCCCCCGCGCCAAAACCCGGTCAATGGCAGCGCCACCGCCCCTGATAATCGCACCCGTACCGGATACGCATCGCACCAAATGGTGGAATTGGTTTTCGATAGCGGCTAGATCGGGAAAGATATCGGCGTGATCGTATTCCAGATTATTAATAATCAAGGTACGGGGCCGGTAATGAATGAATTTGGAGCGCTTGTCAAAGAAGGCAGAGTCGTACTCGTCCGCTTCAATGACAAAGTAGCGGCCCGACCCGAAGCGCGCAGAGACACCAAAATTCTCGGGGACACCACCAATTAAGAACCCGGGGTCATGCCCGGCAAACTCAAGAATCCAAGCTAGCATACTGGCGGTGGACGTCTTGCCGTGGGTACCAGAGACCGCCAACACCCAGCGATCTCTGAGGACATGGCGCGCCAGCCACTCCGGCCCTGAGGTGTAATCAAGCCCCTCGGACAACATCGCTTCGACAGCAGCATTCCCGCGGGACAGCGCGTTGCCAACAACCACGGTGTCAGGCGGGGGATCCAGTTGAGCGGCATCGTAGCCATCGACAAGCACAATCCCGCTCTCAGCCAGTTGCGTACTCATCGGCGGATAGATATTTCGGTCAGAGCCCGTCACGGTAAAGCCGCTGTCCTTGGCAAGTAGCGCCAATCCGCCCATGAAAGTGCCGCAAATACCCAGTATGTGAATGTGATCGGACACAAAAGACTCCCTCGCCAGCCGCAGATTAGCATGCGCACATTGCCATTGTGTGCTGTGCGGTCTACCGTATGCCCCCAACTTTTGACCGCGGTGTCAGACGATGAGCAAACGCAATCTTTTCTATGCCCAGTCTGGCGGCGTCACTCCGGTGATCAATGCCTCTGCCGCGGGAGTGATCCAGGCAGCGAAGCGCTATCCCAAGCAGATCGGCAAAGTCCTCGCAGGGCAGAATGGCATCTTGGGCGCTTTGCAGGAAAATCTTATCGATACCTCGAAGGAAAGCCCCCGCTCCATCGAAGGCCTGATCAACACGCCCGGGGGCGCGTTTGGTTCCTGTCGTTACAAACTCCGAAGCCTCTCGGAGAATCGCGCGGAGTACGAGCGACTGATCGAGGTTTTCAAGGCGCATAACATTGGCTACTTTCTGTACAACGGCGGCGGAGACTCTGCGGATACCTGCCTCAAAGTGTCGCAAATCAGTGCCAGCATGGGCTTTCCCATCACGGCCATTCACGTTCCAAAGACAATCGATAATGACCTGCCGCTCACTGACAACTGTCCTGGCTTCGGTTCTGTCGCCAAATACGTCGCCATATCCACCCGCGAGGCCGCACTTGATATTGCATCGATGTGCGCGACTTCAACCAAGGTTTTCATTTTGGAAGTGATGGGTCGACACGCGGGATGGATCGCGGGCGCGAGCGCGCTTGCGGCGAGTGGGCGCGGTGACGCACCGCACATTATCCTTTTTCCCGAGATCGCGTTCGACAAAGACCGTTTTCTGCAGCGGGTAAAGGCCTGCGTTGAGCGCTATGGCTACTGCGTGATTGTTGCCTCCGAGGGCACCAGTACCGCGGATGGAAAATTGTTGTCGGATCAGGGGGAGCGCGATGCCTTCGGGCACGCCCAACTTGGCGGTCTGGCGCCCCTGCTTGCCGGTCTGATTAAGGACAATCTGGGCTACAAATACCACTGGGCGGTAGCCGATTACTTGCAAAGGGCTGCTCGTCATATCGCGAGCCAGACAGATGTCGATCAAGCGCTCGCTCTGGGTAAAGCCGCGGTCGAGCTCGCCGTCGCCGGCGCCAACGCGGTCATGCCCGCCATTAAACGCAACTCCGACCGTCCTTATCGTTGGTCAATTGACCCCGTACCGCTGAGTCGCGTTGCCAATCGTGAAAAGAAGATGCCGCGACGCTTCATCAGCAAAGATGGCTTTGGCATCACGACCTCGGCGCGTGATTATTTTGCGCCACTCATCGCGGGCGAAGCCTACCCGCCTTACCAGCGAGGACTTCCGCGCTACACCCGTCTAAAACAAGTACTGGTGCCAAAGCGGTGCGCTCCCTGGGAGGGCGCATAGCGCTACACTGGCGGCGAGCGCATCGTCGAGCGGTGCCGGGATTTTTGCGCTAACGCTGGAGGTATTTCCGCAAACCCGGGCTCAGACAAGCACAAACCGATTGAACAGCGCCTCGCCATCACGTTCGAGTAACGGCAGCATTGCCATCGCCTCGTGGCAATGGCCTTCGGGATCAGGGTCGCCGCGCCACAGCGGCCAACAGATATCGATGCACTGGGCTTTCTGTAGTGACCTGGCAACGGGGCGGTAGCTGATATGCCAAGGCTCAGGTGCAACACCGCCGCGGTCCACGTCGTAGGGTTTGTAAAACCCCTCGGCATTATCTGCAGCAATGAGTTCATCCAGCCAGGCCGTCAGCGCGGCAAAAACGCCGCCCGGCGCGTACTCATTGGCTTCCAACCGTGGGCGATAGTCGCCGGGGACTGTCGAGGCATCCCAAATGTCCAGATCCGTCCCCCAGTGATGCCTTGAGGTGCCCGGCAAAGCAGAAAAGCGCAGGATCGCCTCCAACCACTTGCGATCGCTCACGCCCTCTCGTGCCAGTGGCTGTCCCGACGCATCGCTTACCGGGCGGGCGCCACTCCATTTCTGATTAATAATCAGGCTCTGCCGATCGTAGTCTCTGAATGCGGAGGCTACGCGCAAATCGAAACCTTTCGCGGCAGCGCGCTCGGCGAGCCGAACAAACGCTCTGGCGGTAGCAGGCTCCGCCAGCAAATTAGGTTCCAAGGCAACAAGGTGCCTTGCACAGATCCCCAATAGTATCGAGGCGCTCTCCACTCCGCTTACCCCTCCATACTCGCTAGACGTCGAGGATAAATGCCCCCGGTGCTCATGTCATTGAAAAGCACGTAGATCTCAAGCCCATGCGCCAAAGCCCAGGACAGATGTTCAGCATATGCGGGGTCAACATGATGCGCTGGAGATACGTGCTCGATAGCCGCATGCATCACACAGAACACAAGCAGAACCCGGTAGCCCTTTTTCCTCGCCGCCACCAAATCAACAAGATGCTTGGTGGCTCTGGCACTGACCGCGTCGGGAAAAGCACCTTCACCTCCACCCAAATGGAGCGAAACCGATTTAACCTCGACATAAATGCCGTGATTCCAGTCCACAAAGAAATCGACTCGCGATTTCCTCCCCAATGGTCTCTCGCGATAAAGGGGAGCACCCTTCGGCCAGATCTCGGCAAAGAATCCCCGCTCGATTGCCTCCGCTACCAAACGGTTCGCCAACGCCGCGTGAATGCAGGCCAAACCGGTGTCGGTCTCCACAAGCTCCCAAGTCCATTGCAGCTTGCGCCGCGGATCATCGTGAAAAGACAGCCACACCCGCCCCCCGACCGGCTGGCAGCCAGTCATGGCCCCCGTATTGGGACAGTGCACGCAAACCACGTCACCGCTGTTCGCCAGTCGCACATCGGCGAGAAACCGCTTGTAACGCCTCATCAGGTGACCCGCTGTCAGTACCGGAAATTCCATGACTCCCACCATTTCAGCCACTGACTACCATATTACGGCGTTAGCAAAGCCAAGCATTGTCAAAGGGAAAATCAGCGCTGGCGCGAATCGAAGAGATCTGATAGTTTGCGTCGCCCTATGGGGAGCAGTAGCGCCCGCGATGCTACGTAGAAAGGGAAATTATCAAAATGGCCAATCGAAAAACAGCCAGCTCCAAGGCCAAAAAAGCGCCCGCTAAGAAAGCAGCAGCTCCTAAAAAAGCCGCCGCCAAAAAAGCGCCCGCTAAGAAAGCAGCAGCTCCTAAAAAAGCCGCGGCTAAAAAAGCACCCGCAAAAAAAGCAGTAACCCCTAAAAAAGCCGCCGCCAAAAAAGCGCCCGCTAAAAAAGCAGCAGCCAAAAAAGCGCCCGCTAAGAAAGCAGTAGCCCCTAAAAAAGCCGCCGCCAAAAAAGCACCCGCTAAAAAAGCAGCAGCCCCGAAAAAAGTCGCAGCGAAGTCACAACCTAAATTAGCCAGAGCAGTCGGTGAATTGCAGAAGTTTGACGACTTCAAGCCTTACAAGCCAGGGCGGGGCGAAAGCTACATGAGCGACGAGCAAATTGAGCATTTCCGAGGCATTTTGCTCAACTGGCGTGGCGAACTTGTCGATGAGGTGACGCGGACGGTCTCCCACATGAAAGACGAGGCGGCGAATTTTCCCGACCCCGCGGATCGCGCGACGCAAGAAGAAGAGTTCAGCCTAGAGCTGAGAACGCGGGACCGAGAGCGAAAGCTCATCAAAAAGATCGATTCCACCTTGGACCGACTACAAAACGACGACTACGGCTATTGCGACGCCTGCGGTATCGAAATCGGTATCCAACGTCTGGAAGCCCGCCCCACGGCAACAATGTGCATAGACTGCAAAACGTTGGCAGAAATAAAGGAAAGACAGGAACTGGGTTGAACGGCCCAGGCCC
Organism: Halieaceae bacterium; assembly: GCA_008081075.1. Classification (GTDB taxonomy): domain Bacteria; phylum Pseudomonadota; class Gammaproteobacteria; order Pseudomonadales; family Halieaceae; genus Luminiphilus. The sequence goes on along the minus strand of VMDB01000035.1, from coordinate 24,517 downwards.
TATGTGAGCTCAAGCATTTACCGGGGAAGGTTCGCCCCTTCACCCACGGGACCCCTCCATCTTGGCTCGATGGTCGCCGCATTGGCGAGTTTTCTAGACGCGCGGAGAAATAGCGGCGCGTGGCATCTTCGCATAGATGACATTGATCCGCCGCGAGCGGTCCCTGGCAGCGTGGAGAACATCCTCTCCACGCTTACCAATCACGGCCTGCAGTGGGATGGGCCGATCATCTATCAGTCTCATTCTGCGCCAGCCTACGAGCGCGCGTTGCAACAGCTAAAGGCAGATGGCTGGCTTTTTCGCTGTCTGTGTACCCGCACCCACCTCAACATGCATGGAGCGTGCGGACAAAACTGCCGCGAACATCGAGTCGACGCAACAGCTCCACACAGCCTTCGCGTGGTCGTATCGGTTGGCGACATGTCGGGCTTTGAGGACGGCTTTCTGGGTCTACAGGTTCCTTCCCAAAGTCAAATCCCGGAAGACTTCATAGTCAGACGACGCGACGGACTATTCGCCTACCAACTCGCGGCCGCCATTGACGATGCCAGACCCCATCATACCCACGTGGTCAGAGGCGCTGACCTCCTTGAGTCAACCCACCGGCAACGGTGGTTACATCAAATCCTAGGACTCACGTCGCCAAACTACGCACACGTGCCGGTCATGGTCGACGCGGACGGCAATAAATTGAGCAAACAAACGGGGGCTGAGGCTGTCAGCTCTGCATCGCCAGCCGTGACTCTGCGTCGCTGCCTCGCGCACTTGTCTCAACCGGCCCCGCCACCCTCTGCGATATCTGTCGAAAACATCCTCGACCATGCCACGGCTCACTGGACTAGCGCTTTCTGATCGTTGTCGGTAGCATGAGATGTTACTTTTTCACTCGCTCGGTGACACCGGGCGGTTACACTTTACCTCCCAGATGCGTTGGAATAAGGCATGCGAATACGCCTGATCGACTCTTGTCCTCAACTCTGCGATGACATTCGCACAGCCATGGCCGCGCATCACATTGAGGTCGTGGCTCACTCCCAAATCGATCCCCAGAGTTGTGATTGGCTGGGCGAGGGATGTGAACTGGTCGTCATTGGCGAACATAGCGCGGAGAAAACTCCAGAAATGCTGAGGCACGCTTGCTGGCCGACACCCATGGCGCGCCTCTCAAATCTGATGGATACCTCTGCGGCATTGGCGGCGGGTAGAGAAGGTGCACTGGATATCCACGCGCGTACAGCGTCGCTAGAGCAAGTCACGGAGTGGCTCAGGCAACTCTGCCACGAAATTGCCGAACGCAAAGCAACGCACTCCCGCGGTAGAGAATTCAAAAGCACTCGCTGCGATGTCATGTGCGATTTGCAAGCTATGACCCTGCGCGTAGCGCAAACCGATTCGACCGTGCTAATCACGGGAGAAACAGGCACCGGAAAAGAGCTGGCGGCGCAGCAAGTACATGCAGCCAGCAAGCGCCGAAGTGCGCCTTTGATCACCGTAAACTGTGCTGCTATTCCCGAAACTCTGATCGAATCTGAGCTCTTTGGCTACGAGAAAGGTGCATTTACAGGTGCGACGAGCAACCGTATCGGGCTGATTGAAGCGGCCGACGGGGGCACGCTATTTCTTGATGAGATCGGGGAACTGCCGCTCGCCGCCCAAGCGAGACTCCTGCGATTTTTGCAGGAAGGCGAAATTCGGCAAATCGGTTCAGTGGCCACCAAGCGGGTCGATGTAAGACTCATATGTGCGACGCACCGGGACCTCGCCCAGCTGGCCGCTAACAACGATTTTCGCCAAGATCTTTTTTATCGCATTGATGTGTTGCGGCTCGACATTCCGCCCCTGCGCGATCGGGCAGAAGATATCACCGCGATGGCACAATGGTTCGTTGAGCGCATTGCCGTCAAACTCGGGATCCCTCCCCGACCGATCAGCGCACGAAGCCAGCGTCTGATCGCTGATTATCACTGGCCCGGTAATGTCCGAGAAATGCAGAACGTCATTGAAAGGGCGTTAGTGCTATCCAGCGGCCCGAACGTAGAAATCGATTTACCAGACGATTTACCTCATGCCAGCGCTGAATCCCGCCAACCTCCACCCAACGCTTCGTCGTCGCGACCTGCAGAAACCGCTGATGAGCTGTCTCTCGAAGACTATTTTCAGCGGTTCGTGCTAGAGCATCAGGAAGCGATGAATGAGACGGAATTAGCGCAAAAGCTTGGCATCAGCCGTAAGTGCTTGTGGGAGCGTCGCCAGCGTTTTGGCATACCCCGCAGTAAGCAAAAGTCGGCATGATGCGGCCAGCCCAGTGCAAATTCGTAACACCTAAGTGCATATAGGTAACAAAACGCGCGCCGTTGCAGTTAATAATTGAGTCAAAAAATGAACAACTGTCTGTTTATCAAGCACTTTTTTAAAGTGGCATGCACCCTGCGGCAGAAATGGCAGAGTCGAAATAATAAAAACCGGCCCAATAAAAATAACGATGTCATAACGGACCTGGGTGGGGGAGGAAACTTCCCCATGTTTCTTTTCGTCCCCCATATTTCTGCCACTGGCACTGATGCGATCGGCACTCCTGCAATCGGCACTCTCGATACCGCCCCTCGCGCGCAGGTGGCTGCCGAAAACGACCACCTACTTCCCCGAAGCCAATGGCCCGTGAGCGCTTAGCATGCCAACACCCCGGGCCGCTATGACAACAATCGACACCGCCGCGTTCTCCAAGGGCGCCCTGCAGGTCGTCACCCATCTGCAGCGCGCGGGCTTCGAGGCGTATGTCGTGGGTGGGGCTATTCGCGATCTGCTACTCGGCACAAATCCCAAAGATTTCGATGTCGCTACCAACGCAACGCCAGAAGAAATCAGGCAAACCTTTCGAAACGCACGCATCATTGGGCGACGCTTCCAGATCGTCCACGTCAGGTCCGGCGGCGAAATCATCGAAGTCACGACCTTTCGCGGAAACCATGATAACGACCAACCGACGCAGGCCGCTCGCGCCTCCCAATCTGGCCGGCTGTTGCGCGATAACGTATACGGCACCCTCGAAGAGGATGCACTTCGGCGGGACCTGACCATCAACGCACTGTATTACGACCCGACCAACCACCAACTTATTGATTTTCTGAACGGCGCCGCCGACATTACTGCGCGTCTTATCAGGATCATCGGAAATCCTGCGGATCGCTACACAGAGGATCCGGTCAGAATGCTTAGAGTCGTTCGTTTCGCCGCCCGATTGGAATTTGACCTAGAGCGCGATACTGAAGCTGCTATCGCAGAGACTCGTCATTTGCTGGCGGATATTCCCGCCGCGCGGCTGTTCGACGAGTGGCTGAAGCTCTTTATGAACGGCTTCTCCGAACCGACCTTTATGCTGCTATCCCACTTCGATTTACTGACGTCACTGATGGGTGACGATATCGACATCTCCATGGCTCAACAGCGCAGTCTCGAATTACAGAGAAAGGCCCTCGGAAACACTGACAAGCGCGTTGCCGACGGGCGGCCAGTCACCCCCGCTTTCCTGCTCGCGGCACTCTACTGGCCCGCTGTAGCGCACCGCAGTGCTGCACTTACCACCCAAGGTGAAACGCCCATCCAAGCGATGCACAGTGCGGGCCAACAAATCGTCCAGCAAGCCTGCCGACGGCTAACGGTACCCAAACGATTCTCGCTGGCCATGCGGGATATTTGGGACCTGCAGCCGCGATTGGAGCGCATGCAAGCCAAAAAAGTGCGAGACTTGCTCGCTCACCGATGGTTTAGGGCCGCTTTTGATCTGCTGCTGCTAAGGGAGCAGACCAGCGACATGACGTCTCGCTGCAGCGATTTTTGGGAGCAGCAACAGGCAAAACACCCTGAGCTGGTTGGCAGTGCACGCGGACAGCGCGAACAACCGCCAGGGCGGGGGCGTGGCCGGCGTCGCAGGCGGCCTTCCAGTCCGTGACCGGCATTTTTTTGGGGCTGGGCTCCAATATTGAAGAACCAATAGCGCAACTTGGCACCGCCTACAGCCACCTGCGCGAGCACCGGTTGCTCGAAACATCGACCACGTCTAGCGTGTACGTATCCTCACCCCAAGGCCCCAAGGATCAACCCGATTTTTTCAACGCGGTGGTGCAAATCCATACCGCGCTGGAGCCAATAGCGCTACTGGATGTACTGCTGGAGATTGAGCAGCAAATGGGTCGGGTTCGCGGGCGGCATTGGGGAGAACGGTGCATTGATCTGGATCTGCTGCTTTTTGACACAGTGATACTGCGCTCCGAGCGGTTACAACTCCCCCATCCTCGAGCCCACGAGCGCCGCTTCGTCCTTGACCCTCTCATTGAGCTACTCGGTCCAGAATATACCCTGCCGGGAGAGGGGCCGCTTGGACAACTACAATCGCGATGCAGCGAGCAAGAGATTCGCGTATCGTGCGAGTTTCCAAAGTAACTGCGGCATCAGGAGAGCGTGCTGTGCACGATGAAGCGCCTTCAAGTGGCTTGACGTTGCGTGGGCGAACAGTACCGACTTACGTTGCCGTCGAGGGGCCCATCGGCGTCGGTAAAACCACGCTGGCGCGCCGTATCGCCGAGACTTTCGCTCACGACCTCTTATTGGAAGAGGCTGAATTGAACCCATTTTTATCTCGTTTTTATCAGAACCGGCAGCAGACAGCCCTGGCTACCCAATTGTTCTTTCTCTTTCAGCGGGTGCAAAAAATCACCGAACTCAAACAGCGGGATATGTTTGACCAAAACCGGGTGGCTGATTTCGTTTTGGAAAAAGACCCGCTATTCGCAAGAGTCAACCTCGATGCCGACGAGTACGCGCTGTATCAGAAAGTCTTTGAAAAAATGCGGGTGGACGCGCCCGTGCCTGATCTTGTTATCTATCTGCAGGCCAACCCTGATCGACTGCTGGAAAGAATCGAGAAACGCGGAATTGATGCCGAACGACTGATCGACCGAACCTACCTTGAGCAGCTTAACGAGGTGTACAGCGAGTTCTTTCTCTACTACGATTCTGCGCCGCTTCTGATCGTTAACGCCAACGATATTGACCTCACCCGGGGTGACAGAGATTATGAACAGCTCATCGATTACATGCTGGACATCAAAAAAGGTCGCCACTACTTCAACCCCACTTTTTTTAGCTGATTTGCACCTGCCTGCCAGTGGCCGGGAGTCCGCCCTATGAAAAAACGCATCACCATAAGCACTCTCGACGCGATGAAGGCGTCAGGCGAAAAGTTTGTGATGATCACCGCCTACGATGCGACCTTTGCCCGGCTGGCGAGTGAAGCAGGCGCAGAGACGATTCTGGTGGGTGATTCGTTGGGCATGGTGTTACAGGGGCACGAAACGACGATTCCCGTATCGCTTGATGCTATGGCCTATCACACCGAGTGTGTTGCGCGTGCTCGCCCGCATTCGCTGATCGTCGCTGACTTACCTTTTATGAGCTTCTCCAATTCGGATGACACCCTTCACGCCAGTACCCGCCTGATGCAAGCCGGCGCACAAATGGTCAAGCTCGAGGGCGGTACCTGGCTCAGCGACAGTATTCATCGGCTGGTCGAGCGAGGGGTGCCAGTCTGCGCCCACCTTGGACTGACGCCACAATCAGTGAATGTCTTTGGCGGCTACCGAGTCCAAGGCCGCACACCGAAAGAGGCTAAATCCATTTTAGCTGATGCGGTAGAAATTCAGGATGCGGGTGCGAGCCTGCTGGTGCTGGAATGCATACCCGCCGAACTGGCGGCCGACATCTCCTCAAAGCTCGACATCCCAGTGATTGGCATTGGCGCAGGCAGTGGCACCGACGCGCAGGTATTGGTGCTCCATGACATGCTGGGGATGACCGAGTCGGCGCCCAAGTTTGTGCAAAACTTTATGGAGGGCGCGCCCTCTATTCAGGCCGCGTTGCAGGCCTTTGTCGATGCGGTGAAATCGGGAACTTATCCTCGAGAAGAACACACCTACTCTTAGGTACCTCTTGTGATTATCGCCGCTGATTCACAGGCATTGCGAGACAGGCTCACCGAGCTCCGGGTCGGCGGGGCAACAGTGGGATTCGTGCCCACCATGGGCAATCTTCATCAGGGCCATCTGTCGCTCATCGAGCAGGCGCAAAACGCCGCTGATATTGTTGTCGCGTCGATTTTTGTAAACCCGATGCAATTTGCTGCCAACGAGGATCTTGATACCTACCCGCGGACCCTCGAAGCAGACCTCTCCGCACTGCGCCAGATCAAGGCTGATCTGGTGTTCACGCCCAGCGCCTCTGACATCTACCCCCAAGGCAGCGAAAACGAGACAACGATTCATGTGCCGGTTCTGGGTGAAGCGCTTTGCGGAAAGGAACGGCCAGGCCACTTTGATGGTGTCTGCACCGTGGTGTACAAACTGTTTCAGCTGGTCAAACCCACGGTCGCGATTTTTGGCGAGAAGGACCTGCAGCAGCTCCTGATCATCAAAAAAATGACACGAGATCTGGGCCTGCCCATCGATATTCAGAGTGGCGCGACACAACGGGCAGCTGATGGTCTTGCCCTGAGCTCGCGCAACCAATACCTCTCCGCCGATCAACGGGCAATTGCACCGCTACTGTGGCGAACCTTACGCGAGTGCGCCGACAAGCTGCCCCGGCTGCCAGCAGATGAGGTGAGCCTCACGCTCAAAGCCGCTCGGAAGACAATTGAGCAGGCCGGCTTTTCGGTGGACTATTTTGAGCTGAGGTCGCTGGCGACACTCTCGACTCTCTCCGATACGAGCGAGGACTGTGCATTGTTCGTAGCGGCGCGCCTCGGTCACACCCGTCTGATCGACAACATCCAGATTTGCGCCCGCTAGAGGTGCCCTGAGGACACAGGGACACGGATTTCCTCGACCAGCTGTTGCACCTCGACCGGGGGCGGCTGGGTAATGCGGGTGACTCCCAGTGTCACAGCGAAGTTCACGAGGGCACCCACGACGCCAAAGGCATTGGGCTCAATCCCAAAAAACCAGTTGGGAGGCAGATCGCCGAGAAACTGTGTCCCGGGGATAAACATGATGCCTTTATGCTGAAACACGTAGGTCAGGGTCACACCCAGGCCCGCCAACATACCGAGCACAGCACCTTCTCGCGTCACCCGCTTGGAAAAAATACCCAAGAAAAGGGCAGGAAACAGAGAAGATGCCGCCAATCCAAAAGCCAAAGCCACTGTGCCCGCGGCAAACCCGGGTGGATTCAAGCCAAGGTACCCCGCACCCAGGACCGCAGCCGCCATTGCCAATCGCGAGGCCATCAATTCCTGACGCTCGGAAATGTCTGGCATCCACGTTCGTTTCATGAGGTCATGAGATATTGCCGAAGAAATCGCCAGCAAAAGTCCAGCGGCGGTCGAAAGTGCTGCGGCAAGCCCACCGGCGGCGACCAGCGCAATCACCCAGTGGGGCAACTTCGCAATCTCCGGGTTAGCCAGCACCAGAATATCGTTATCCAGTTTCACCAGCTCGTTTGTCTCGGGGTCCGCCGAGTATTGGATGAGGCCGTCGCGATTTTTGTCCTCAATCCCCAACAGACCTGTGCGCTCCCAGTTCCTGAACCACTCCGGGCGCTCCTCGATCGCCAGATGCTGCCCAGGCTCAGGCTGTAGCGTTTGCAAGATATTGAGCCGTGCCATTGCGGCGACTGCCGGCGCAGTGGTGTACAAAATCGCGATGAACACCAAAGCCCAGCCCGCAGATGTCCGCGCAGCACTCACCGTGGGCACCGTGAAAAACCGGATTATGACGTGGGGCAATCCCGCAGTGCCGATCATGAGCGAGGCAGTGAAAGCCGCCATATTGAGCGTGCTGCCCCGCACCGAGGTCGTATATTCCTGAAAACCAAGGTCCAGCAGCGTTTGGTCAAGCTTCTGCAATAGATAAGTGCCATCGGCCAAGGTCGAGCCCAATCCCAGCTGGGGGATTGGCTGCCCGGTAAGTTGCAAACTGATAAATATGGCGGGCACGGTGTAGGCAAAAATAAGGACGCAGAACTGCGCGATCTGGGTATAGGTAATACCCTTCATGCCGCCGAGGACCGCGTAAAAGAACACAATCACCATGCCGGAGAAGAGGCCGGTCTCGTAATCCGTCTCGAGGAAACGAGAGAAGGCCACGCCGATGCCCTTCATCTGACCAATCACATAGGTCACAGAACAAATGATCAGGCATACGACCGCAACCACACGGGCGGTATCGGAGTAGTACCGGTCTCCAATAAATTCCGGCACGGTAAATTTGCCGTACTTTCTCAAATACGGCGCAATTAGCATGGCGAGGAGCACATAGCCCCCGGTCCACCCCATCAGAAAAACAGACCCTCCATAACCGTTATAGGAGAGGCCAATCAGCCCAGCCATGGAAATAAAAGAGGCTGCTGACATCCAATCGGCGGCAGTGGCCATGCCGTTGGCCACCGGATGGATGCCCTTACCAGCAACATAGAATTCTTGCGTCGTGCCCGCTCTGGAGCGGATCGCAATCAAGATATAGAGGGCAAATGAGGCGCCCACTACCCAATAGGTGGTCTCGGTAAGCGTCATGCCTCTGGCTCCTCAAGACCCAACCTTTTCTCCAATCTCGCCATGAGGCGCGCATAAACGAAGATCAACAGGATGAAGACATAGATGGCCCCCTGTTGGGCAAACCAGAATCCCAACTTGAAGCCGCCCAGCTGGAACTGGTTCAGGGGTTCCACCCACAAGACGCCACAACCCAAACTCACCAGAAACCAGATGGCCCCCAAAATGAGCATCCAGCGACGGTTCTCCCGCCAGTAGATTTCGCGGAGCACCTCGGGATTTTCCGGTTGCATAACAGCCTCCCCTGTCAGGCAGGATTATCTCTCGCAATGATAAACCGTTGCCTCGGGCAGCAACATCATTATCCTCGGGCATTGTGAGCGGGAAGTCGGGGCCGGGATGTGTCATCCGCACTCAGCGTTCGCCGAAAAACACGGTTGTTGTGAAAAACTGCGTCACTTAACATCGCAACTCCTATAACCATTGGATGCGACGGATGACAGAGTCGGTGACCTACCCGATACCCGCCAGTTTTAGCGACGCTCACATTACCCCCGAGCGCTATCAGGCGATGTACCACCAATCTATCGAGGATCCCGACACATTCTGGGCCGAGCAAGCCACGTTGCTCGACTGGCACTCGCCCTGGCGGGCCATTTCTGAGGCGGACTTGAGTACAGGCAGCGCTCGCTGGTTTGTGGGAGCTCAACTCAATGTCTCGGTCAATTGCATTGATCGACACCTGCCAGAACGGGCCAATGACGTCGCCCTCATTTGGGAGGGCGATAACCCGGCAGACAGCAAATCCTTTACCTTTCAAGATCTTAAAACGCAGGTTTGCCGATTTGCCAATGTTCTGAAGGCCCAGGGTGTCAGTAAGGGCGATCGTGTCTGCATCTACATGCCGATGATCCCCGAAGCGGCGTTCGCCATGTTGGCCTGCAGTCGCATTGGCGCCATCCACTCGGTGGTATTCGGTGGTTTTTCGCCCGAAGCCCTCAAGGATCGCATCAATGACTCGACCTGCAAGGTGGTGGTGACGGCAGATGAGGGCGTTCGCGGGGGGAAAAGCATCCCCCTAAAGGCCAACGTGGATGCCGCAGTGGCAGAGACCGCGTGCGTTGATAGCGTAATAGTGATTCAACACACCGGTACAGACATCGCCTGGCATCCGGGTCGTGATACCTGGTATCACAAGGCTGCCGCGCTCGTTGATGTGGACTGTGAACCGGAGTGGATGGACAGCGAGGACCCGCTGTTCATTTTGTACACCTCGGGCTCTACAGGAAAACCCAAAGGTGTTCTGCACACAACCGGCGGCTATCTCCTCCAGGCCGCCATGTCGATGAAGTACGTCTTCGACTACCGCGAAGGAGAGACCTATTGGTGCACCGCGGATGTGGGCTGGGTGACCGGACACACATATATTGTCTATGGACCACTGGCGATCGGTGCAAAAACGCTGATGTTCGAGGGAGTTCCAACCTACCCCCAAGCAGATCGGTTCTGGGCCGTCATCGCCAAGCACCAAGTTAATTTATTCTTCACGGCGCCCACCGCGATACGCGCACTACACAGCCTCGGCGATGCCTGGGTGACGGGTCAGGATCGCAGCTCGCTACGCATCATCGGCTCAGTGGGAGAGCCCATCAATCCCGAAGCATGGGAGTGGTACCACCGGGTCGTTGGCGAAGGCCGTTGCCCTATTGTCGACACCTGGTGGCAAACCGAAACCGGTGGAGTAATGATTACGCCGCTCCCTGGCGCTCACACCCTGAAACCCGGATTCGCCAGTTATCCTTTTTTTGGCGTAGAACCCGCCTTACTCGACGAGAATGGTGCCGAAATAACCGGGGCCGGCGCTGGTTACTTGGTTATCAAACGGAGTTGGCCTGCCCAGATACGAACGGTATTCGGCGATCACCAACGTATGATCGATACCTACTTCACGACTTACCCCGGATACTACTTTACGGGAGACGGCGCTCTCAGAGACGAAGACGGCTATCTGCGTATTACCGGCAGGGTCGACGACGTATTAAATGTGTCGGGCCACCGTATGGGCACTGCTGAAGTGGAGAGCGCACTGGTGCTCCACGAGTCGATTGCGGAGGCGGCGGTGGTGGGCTTCCCCCACGACATCAAAGGCCAGGGCATCTACGCGTATGTGACGCCTATGACTGGGGTGGAGGACAGTGACGCACTACGTGCCGAACTGATCGCACTGTGTGTCAGGGAAATCGGTCCTATCGCGAAGCCAGACAAGATTCAGTGGGCCCCCGGGCTACCCAAGACGCGTTCTGGAAAGATCATGCGCCGGATCCTCAGAAAAATCGCTGAAAACGAACTGGACAATCTGGGCGACACATCCACACTCGCCGACCCGGCAGTCGTCACCCAGCTGATCAATAATCGCGTCGTCTAGCCAGCGGCACGCCGTTTGATGACAACGTAGCACTCCTTAAAGGGGCGCTTTGGGCGGTCTTGCGGCCGAGGTTCGGCATGGGCCCGCTCGATAGAATCTTGATGCTAATGCCTGCCACCCTTTCGCTGTCACTTAAAGCAGACCTTTTCACATCTTTTCAACTGCACTGCAGTCTAAGGTCCCATATAATCGTCTTCGGCTCAGCATTCGCTGGTCCCGAACACTCATAACAAAATCTCATTCGGTGTCGGGCTTCTGGGGGTTACATAACCCACGGTGGTGCGCGAGCTATTAACTTTTAGCCACGGAGAAAAATATGAAGTTTCCCATTCGTACACTTGCGGTAGCGGTCGCGGCCGCCTCCCTGATACCGGCACATACGGCGTTCGCACAAGGTGAGAGCTTGACCGAAGAGGTTGTGGTCATTGGTACCCGAACCGAAGGGCGTTCAGCGCTGGACTCCCCCGCACCCATTGATGTGATTGGCGGCGAAACCATGAGCAATCAGGGCGATACCGACATGAGCAACTTGCTGCGCAATGTTGTGCCCTCCTACAACGTGAACGACCAGCCGATCAGCGACGCGGCCACCTTGATCCGCCCAGCCAACCTGCGTGGCTTGGCACCTGACCACACCCTGATGCTCGTGAACGGCAAGCGCCGCCATCGCGCCTCGGTCATTACCTGGCTCGGTAACGGTATTTCGAATGGCTCACAGGGCCCCGATGCCGCGGCTATCCCCGCTTTGGGACTGAAGCGTATCGAAGTGTTGCGCGATGGCGCATCCGCCCAATACGGATCAGACGCGATTGCGGGTGTGATGAACTTCGTGCTCAACGATGCGTCTGAAGGCGGCTCTTTGGAAGTGCGCTACGGCGAGTACAAAGAGGGCGATGGGGAGCAAACCACCATTGCGGGCAACATTGGTCTGCCGCTGGGTGAGAATGGTTTTCTGAATCTGACTGCGGAATGGGGCGAATCTGACCCAACTAGCCGTTCAGAACAGCGCGCTGACGCACAAGGCCTGATCGATGACGGCTACCAAGACGTACCCGTACCCGCAATGATCTGGGGCCGCCCGATTGTCAATGACGACATGAAGCTGTGGGCGAACTTTGGCTTTGATCTCAGCGACACGCTCGAACTCTACGGCCATGCCAACTACAACAGCAAGGAAGTCGATGGCGGCTTCTTCTTCCGTAATCCCACCAACCGCGGTGCGGTTTACAGTGGAGATGGCGGCGCAACGTTGCTGATCGGCGACCTCACGCCCAACGACGGTGTGGGCTGTCCGGTCGTAGCATTAAATGGGAACATCCCCGACCCGGTAGCGATGGCTCAGGTCAAAGCCGATCCCAACTGTTTCTCCTTCCAGGAAACCATTCCCGGCGGATTCACGCCGCGCTTTGGTGGTGACGTGACTGACATGTCTTTCCTGATCGGACTGCGTGGCGAGTTCAGTGACAACCTGCGTTGGGACGTGAGTGCCTATCGCGGGGAAAACGAGGCGGACTTCTTCATCAACAACACGGTGAACGCGAGTCTTGGCCCCGATACGCCTCGCGACTTCGACCCCGGCCTGTATAAGCAGACTGACACCAACTTCAACGCCGATTTTAGCTGGACCGTCTCAGACGCGCTGAACGTCGGTTTTGGTGGCGAATACCGCAACGAGGAATTCGAAATCGGTCCGGGTCAGGTAGAGTCCTATACCGCGGGTATTTTGGCCGATCAGGGTTTCAGCACCTCATCCAACGGTTTCCCCGGCTTCCCTGCGGCCACTTCGGGCACCTTCGACCGCGACAACTATGCCGTTTATATTGACGCGGAGTGGACCCCAACCGACAACCTCGTGACCCAGGGCGCCGTACGCTTTGAGGATTTCGATGATTTCGGTAGCACCACCAACTTTAAAGTCGGTGCTAACTGGGCCGTCAGCGATAACTTTGGCGTACGCTCAACCTACAGCACAGGCTTTAAAGCACCGACTCCCGGTCAGGCCAATGCGTCGAACACCTCAACCGAGCTGATCAACGTCAATGGCGTGCCGACACTGGTCAACAACGGCACAATTCCAGCGACCAGCCCCGTTGCCTTGTCTGTGGGTGGCAAACAGTTGGAGCCGGAGGAGTCCACTAACTTCACTGCCGGCTTGTATGCCACGCTGGGTAATTTCGAAATCACGGTCGATTACTATGACATCGATGTAGAAGACCGCATCAATCTGTCCTCAGAGGTTGTCCTGTCACAGGAGCAAATCGACCAACTGATCGCAGATAACGTGCCGGGCGCTGGCGATTTGACCCAGTTCCGCTTCTTCACGAATGACTTCGATACCAACACCCATGGCGTTGATATCGTCGTCTCGACCTACACCGAATGGCTCGGCGGTACGACCGACTGGAATCTTGCTTTCAACAACAACAAGACCGAGGTCGAGAAATACAACCCCGCAACAATCGGCGCAGGTCGTATTCGTCAGATCGAACTGACCACGCCCGAGACCCGATGGAACCTGTCAGCCAACCACACGGTCGGTAACATGCGTTTCCTCGCTCGTGTCAGCTTCTATGACGACTGGTACGACAGCTTCGAAAATGACGTTTTTGGTACCGACGCCATCTTTGACAGCGAGTACCTGCTTGATCTTGAGTTCGAATACACGATCGGAGACCACCACAGCATCCTCGTTGGCGGGAATAACGTCTTTGACGAAAATGGTCAAAAGGCGACCGACGTGAATAACCTCGGATTCAATTCGGCCACTATCTTGGGTAACACCTACAGCCAGTATTCGCCTTTTGGTATCAGCGGCGCCTTCTGGTATGCACGTTACCGCTACAACTTCTAAATCGCGCTACTAGCGCTTTATTATTAGGGGGCCTTGATGGCCCCCTTTTTATTTGGTCCGTACACCGCTTAAGGTAAAGCTGGAGGGAAGTTCCGATTATGCGTGCACTCATCCGAAATACTGTGATGGTTATCGGCGCACTTACCGCCGGCTGCGACTTATCAACCGATACGCCTTCCACCGCAGATGTGGTAATGATCGGCGATATCCATACCATGGACCCCAATCAACCTATTGCCGACGCCGTAGCGATCGCGAACGGACGATTCAGTTACGTTGGCAACAAAAGTGGCGCGATGGCGCGAGTCGATGAACACACCGAGGTCATCGATCTTGGCGACGCAGTGGCTTATCCCGGTCTGATTGACGCCCACGTGCACATTGCTGGCATCGGTTCGGCGATGCGCTCGGTGGATTTAACCGGCGCTAAAAGCTATGAAGAACTCGTAGCGAGGGTTACGGCGCGAGCAGCAACAACGCGCCCTGGCGCCATCCTCCTGGGCAGAGGCTGGCATCAAAGCAAGTGGGAACAAGCACCGGAAGGGAGCCTTGATGGGTTTCCTACCCACCATGCCCTCTCCGCTATGGTGCCTGATCACCCCGTCCTTCTCGAGCACGCCAATGGACATTCCGTACTCCTCAACCAAAATGCTATGGACCAATTGGGGCTCTCATCTGAGACCGTTGCCCCAGAGGGCGGAGTCATCGTCTTTCGAGATGGACAACCCACCGGATTACTGCATGAAACCGCAATAGACCTGACGCTCCCTTTACAGAAGTACGATACTGACACTGCCGCCGAATTGGTGGATCTCGCCCAGCAACATTTGCTCAGTCAGGGCATTACCACCGCCCACGATGCCGGTGCCCTTTACGTCGATATTGAAGCCCAGACGCAGATGGCTAAGCGTGGGGATCTGTTGCTGCGCCTCTACACTATGGTTTCTGCCGGCGACGCAAAAGCCTTGGCTGAGTGGATTGATCGCGGTCCGCAGTTAAATTTGGGGGATCATCGTCTGACGGTGCGGTCGATCAAAATCCAAGCCGACGGCGCGCTCGGGTCTCGCACTGCCTGGCTTCACGCCCCCTACACCGACGCCCCAGAGACCAGCGGTGTTCTTACCTATGATTTGAAGTCGCTCAGTACCCTGATTAAAAAAACACGCAACGACAGTTGGCAAATAAACGTTCACGCCATTGGTGATCGGGCAAATTCGGAGGTGCTAAGCGTATTTGCGCCCTTCACCCAAAGGCTGATCGATCATCGCTTTCGCATCGAGCACGCGCAACACCTGGCAGCGGGCGATGGTGCACTGTTTGCCCGTCAAGGGGTCATCGCATCGATGCAGCCCATTCATCTGAGCTCTGATCGACCCTGGGCCATCGATCGACTCGGTCGCCAACGCATCGAAACTGGCGCCTACATTTGGCAAGAGCTACTGAACCAAGGAGTGGTTATAGCCTCTGGGACCGATGCCCCGGTGGAGCCAGTCAACCCGATTGCTAATTTTTACGCGGCAGTAACCCGCAAAACACTGTTGGGCACCCCGCCAGACGGCTTTGAGGCAGAGCAACGCCTCAGTCGATACGAGGCGCTATATGCAATGACAATGGCCGGTGCATTCGCGGGCTTTGAAGAGACAGAAAAGGGCTCTGTCGAAGTGGGAAAACTGGCGGATTTGACCGTACTGTCGCAAGATATTTTAACGGTACCTGAAGCCAAGATCCTTAGTACCGAAGTGGTAATGACACTGGTCGGCGGTGAAGTGGTCTATCACCGGTAGCCGCCGCGAGCCGATCACACTCTGAGCGCGTTCATGGATGTCTTTTTTGCCAAGTGTTCTATTCGGCTTCGTATCCGGTTAGCCAGAGTCTGAAATAAAAAAAACCGCGGACGGGCCGCGGTCTTCTCTCTCGATTGCAGCACCAGAGGGTGCTGCCCACATCGGGTTACTCTTGGTCCAGAGATTCTGGTTCGGGTGTATCTTCGGCGTCCACAGCATCAGCAGCCGCTCCGGCCTCCGCTGCAACCTCGCGCATAGACAACTTGATTCGGCCACGCTGGTCTACATCCAACACCTTGACCTGCACCTGCTGACCTTCCGACAGATAATCCGAGACGTTTTCGACCCGCTCATCGGCGATTTGCGAGATGTGCACAAGACCATCTTTGCCGGGCAGGATCGTCACGAAAGCGCCAAAATCAACAATACGCGCTACCGTACCGGTGTAAATTTCTCCAACCTCTGCTTCCGCAGTGATCGCCATGATCATGTCAACAGCGGCGTCACGCGCTGCTGCGTTCTGACCAAACACCTTGACGGTGCCATCGTCGTCGATATCAACTGTAGCACCCGACTCTTCGGTGATCTGGCGGATAGTTGCGCCGCCCTTACCGATAATGTCGCGGATCTTATCTTGATCGACCTTCAACGTGGTCATGCTTGGCGCGTTCTCAGAGGTAATCTGGCGCGGCGCATCCAAGACCGTATTCATCTGTCCAAGAATATGCAGGCGCGCCTCAAGTGCTTGTTCAAGCGCACGCTCCATGATCTCTTCATTGATGCCTTCGATCTTGATGTCCATCTGCAAGGCGGTCACACCCTTCGCGGTACCGGCGACCTTGAAGTCCATATCGCCCAGATGATCCTCGTCACCGAGAATGTCTGTCAGGACGGCGAACTGATTGCCCTCTTTCACCAGACCCATCGCGATACCAGCAACCGGCGCCGAGAGCGGCACCCCTGCGGCCATCATGGCGAGCGAGCCTACACATACCGATGCCATTGAGCTGGAACCATTCGATTCGGTGATCTCCGATACCACACGCACGGTATAGGGAAACTCCTCTTCGCTCGGGAGTACCGCTGCCAAACCGCGGCGCGCCAGACGCCCGTGGCCGATCTCACGGCGGCCGGTGAAGCCAATTCGGCCCGCCTCACCCACTGAATAGGGGGGGAAGTTGTAATGCAGCATGAAGGGATCTCGTCGCTCTCCTTCAAGGGCATCAATAATTTGCGCATCGCGGGTAGAGCCCAACGTCACTGCGCCAATAGCCTGCGTCTCACCGCGGGTGAAAAGCGCCGAACCGTGAGCTTTGGGAAGAATATCCACTTCTGACGCAATTGCCCGCACCGTACGGTTATCACGGCCGTCAATACGCGGTTCGCCTGCCAGAATACGCCCGCGAACGATCTGCTTCTCGAGGCTCTTGAAAACATCTTTGACGTCGTCTTCCGACGGACCGCCTTCGACGGCCAATTGCGCCACGACGTCGTCCTTCACCTGACCCACTCGCTCATAGCGCGCGGCCTTCTCGGTAATGCGATAGGCCTCGCCCAGTGGGCCCGATGCGGCCGCCGAGACCGCCTCTACGAGCGCGGCGTCGGCTTCTGGCGCTTGCCAGTCCCAGCGCGGCTTGCCCGCTTCTGCAGTCAATTCGTTGATCGCGTTAATGACCGTTTGCATCTCCTGATGGGCAAATAGCACTGCACCCAGCATCTGATCTTCGGTGAGCTCTTTCGCCTCAGATTCAACCATCAAGACCGCATCACGCGTCCCGGCCACGACCATATCCAGCTGGCTCTCAGCCAAGGCCGAATAACTCGGGTTCAGGAGGTAGCCATTGGCTTCCGTGAAACCCACACGGGCACCACCAATCGGACCATTAAACGGGCAGCCCGACAGCGACAGCGCGGCCGAGGTACCGATCATGGCGGGAATATCAGGGTCGGTTTCTTTATCCGCTGACATCACCGTACAAACAACCTGCACTTCATTCATAAAGCCATCTTCAAATAGAGGCCGGATGGGGCGGTCAATCAATCGTGATGTCAGGGTCTCTTTTTCGCTGGGGCGCGCCTCGCGCTTAAAAAAGCCCCCGGGAATTTTACCCACCGAGTAGGTTTTTTCGATGTAATGAACCGACAGCGGGAAAAAGCCCTGCCCCGGCTTCGCTTTTTGCTCTGCGACAACGGTACACAGCACGCTCGTGCTGCCCATAGTGACCATGACCGAGCCCGACGCCTGTCGCGCAATGCGGCCTGTTTCCAGCGTGACCTCGTGGTCACCATACTGGAACGTTTTCTTAACTACATTCACTGTGTTTTCTCCAAATATGACGGGGCCGGCGCTTGGCCGGCCCTAACTGATCCTCAGCGACGCAGACCCAACCGCTTAATCAATTCCGCGTAGCGGGCGGTGTCTTTATGCTTGAGGTAGTCGAGTAACTTTCGACGCTGGTTCACCATGCGAATCAAACCACGACGTGAATGGTGGTCTTGAGCATGCTCTTTGAAATGAGATTGCAGTTGCTCGATGTTTGCGGTGAGCAAAGCGACTTGCACTTCCGGAGAACCGGTGTCGCCCTCTGACTGCTGATAATCCTTAACAATTTGTGCCTTTACGGCTGCGTCCAACGCCATGGTTATTGCTCCAACCTGCTTGTTGATAGCGAGCCCATCCGTGCAGGTTTACAGATAGGTTCGTGAGGCGGCTTATGCCGCAAATTTACTGGGAAAGAAGCCGCATTGGGGCTAATTTTCCGTCTTCTTGAATACGACCGACGCCCAAAAACGATCCCTCGGCGTCAGCGATGCGCACCATACCACTCTGGAGCCCATTTGGCACTACCACTGGGCGGCCCTTTCGCATGTAAAAAGTTGCGGCTTCGGACAGTTCGATGCGCGGTAAATGCGGCACGCACGACTCTACAGGCGCGAGATATTCGTCCAGCGCTTGCTCATTTTGCACCTCCCTCTGCTGCGACAATTGATCGAGGGTGACAGCCTTTGAGAGGTCAAACGGGCCCGACTGACATCGCCTCAGTGCACTGACGTGAGCCGGGATCCCGAGTGCTGCACCAAGATCCTCGGCGAGTACACGAATGTAGGTGCCCTTACTGCACAGCACATAGACATCCACCCTCGCCATTTCTCCTGGATGGAAAGCGAGCAGGTCAAAACGGCGTATCGTCACAGATCGCGCCTCTCGTTCAATGTGCTGCCCTGCTCTGGCAAGCTTGTACAGTGGTCTTCCGTCGACCTTAAGCGCAGAGTACATCGGTGGGATCTGATCAATCTGCCCGGTCAGTGCGCTGAGTGCCTCAACAACAGCGTCGGACGTAAGATGCGAAGCGGAAACCCGAGCAAGGACAGTGCCATCGGCATCTGCCGTATCGGTACCCACACCCAATACAAATGAACTGGTATAAGCCTTATCGGCATCTAATAAAAATTGCGAAAACTTGGTGGCCTCGCCAAAACACAACGGTAATACCCCCGTTGCAAGGGGGTCCAAACTACCGGTATGCCCCGCTTTTGCAGCACCGAATAATCGCTTGGCGCGCTGCAACGCTGAGTTCGAGGTGATGCCTCCGGGCTTATCGAGCACAAGCAGTCCATTAACCTGCCGCCCTTTTCTCCTTCGACCCATTAATCCGCCGAAAAATCAGATTCCGGCAGCGAGGGCGACATAGCGGCCAGTTTTTCATCAGCCCGACGCACCTCTCTCAGCAAACTTTCCATATCACGACCACGGCCGACGCTCTCGTCAAATCGAAACGCCAGCCGCGGCACAGTTCGCATCGAGGAAACCTTGGCTAATTGGGATCTCAAAAACCCCGCCACCTTCTCGAGCACGCGGGTCATTTCCGCACGGTGCTCGGGCGTAGCGTCGTCCATCAGCGTAAAAAACACCCTGGCATAGGAAAGGTCTCGACTGACCTCAACACCGGTCAAGTTAACCTGCTCGACACGCGGGTCCCGAACGGCCGTCTGCAGCAAGTGAGCCAACTCCTTGTGCAGGAACTGACTCACCCGCTCGGTGCGCTCAAATTCCTTTCCCATGGTCGGGCTTCAGAGGCTCCTGGCGATCTCGTTGACTTCGAAAACTTCGATAAGATCACCCACCTTCACATCGGTATAGTTTTTCACGCCGATGCCACACTCTGTGCCGTTACGTACTTCATTGGCGTCATCTTTAAAGCGACGCAGGGATTCGAGCTCTCCCTCGTAGATCACCACGCTGTCGCGCAGTACACGGATGGGTTTGGATCGGAAAACGGTCCCTTCGATAACCATGCATCCGGCGATCAAGCCAAACTTGGGCGATCGGAAGACGTCGCGCACCTCGGCGATGCCCACAATCTCCTCGCGCATCTCGGGCGAAAGCATGCCGGACAGCGCCGCGCGCACATCATCAATCAAATCGTAAATAACGTTGTAATAACGAATCTCTACGCCCTCATTCTCGGCCATTGCCCGTGCTTTGGTATCAGCTCGCGCGTTAAACCCAATAATGATGGCAGAGCTGGTTACAGCGAGGCTGATGTCGGTCTCGGAGATGCCTCCAACACCACCCGAGACAACATTGACTTTTACCTCTTCGTTACCCAGATCCGCCAGCGCACCCTGAAGTGCTTCAAAAGAACCACGAACATCTGCCTTGATAATCAAGTTTAGGGTTTCTACTGATCCCGCCGTCATGGTCTCGAACATATTGTCCAATTTCGCGGCCTGCTGGCGCGCCAATTTGGAAGAACGCATCTTTTCTTGGCGGAAGTCGGCAACCTCGCGTGCTTTCTTTTCACTCTCCAGCGCGACAACGGGATCTCCTGCGTCGGGAGTACCATCAAGCCCAAGCACCTCCACAGGGATACTGGGGCCAGCCTCCTTGATCTGATTGCCGTTCTCATCGAGCATCGCTCTGACGCGACCATACTGTAATCCCGCCAGCACAATGTCTCCCTGGCGCAAGGTCCCCTGTTGTATCAACAGGGAAGCTACAACACCCCGCCCTTTATCCAGCCGGGACTCAATAACAATTCCGGAGGCAGGCACGTCAGCGGGCGCCGTCAGCTCCAGCAGTTCGGCCTGCAACAACAGAGCGTCTAGCAGTTCGTCGATACCTTGTCCGGTGTGAGCCGACACTGGTATAAACTGCGTGTCACCACCCCAATCCTCCGGGATAACATCTTTGCCAGCGAGCTCTGTCTTGACACGCTCGGGATCAGCGGCCTCTTTATCAATCTTGTTCACCGCGACAACAATGGGCACTCCTGCCGCCCGGGCGTGCTGAATCGCCTCTTCCGTTTGCGGCATGACGCCATCATCTGCCGCCACCACCAGCACTACGATATCAGTGGATTTAGCGCCCCGAGCACGCATCGCTGTAAACGCGGCGTGGCCGGGCGTATCGAGGAAGGTGATCATCCCCTTATCAGTCTCAACGTGGTAAGCACCGATGTGCTGGGTGATGCCTCCCGCCTCGCCACTTGCAACCCTTGACTTGCGAATGTAGTCCAATAGGGACGTCTTACCGTGATCGACGTGGCCCATCACAGTCACAACCGGCGCGCGCGGCTCAGGTGTGCCTTCCTGGCTCGCCAGCGTCTCCTCTAGCCTCTCCTCAACCTCTTCGGCGCTCTTGAGCACAACGCGATGACCCAGCTCCTCCACCACGAGGGTCGCGGTATCCTGATCCAATACCTGATTGATGTTAGCCATGACGCCGAGGTTCATCAGCTCCTTGATCACCTGACCCGCTTTAACCGCCATCTGCTGCGCGAGATCACCTACCGTGATGCTCTCCGGCACGTTGACGTCGTAAATAATTTTTTCAGTCGGCTGCGCAAAGCCGTGCTGGTTTACCTCATCGTGCAGTTTTCTTTTGCGCCCACCACGACGACGCGCAACACCGGCCTCTGCGGCCTCTAGCTCGGTAAAGGACAGATTGTGTCCGCGTTGTTTACCCCTAGACCCCGGCACGCCGCTGCGCTCAAGGCGCCCTTTGCCGGAGCGTTTGCGGAGCTCTTCGCGCGCGGATAGCGTGTTTTCTTTAGTGGGGGCGGCATGAAGCCTTTTGGGTTTTCGATCCGCCTCTTTGGCACCGGGTTGGGCGGCCGCCTCCTGCGCCTGACGCGCAGCTTCTTCGGCCCGCGCTTTTACTGCGGCATCCAGCTCCAGTTTCCTTGCCTGTTCCTCTGCCTTGCGCCTCGCCGCCGCTCGCTGCCGCAGCAATTCAGGGTCCGATTCGTCAACGGCGCCCTCAACATCTACGGGTACCATTTCATCCGTCGCTTTCTGCGCAGCCGTCGACGCCACGGCATCAACAGCGCCCGCTGCGTTGTTCTCGGCAGCAGCCTCAGTATCGACCTCAGCGTCGGTTTCTGTGGCCTCGAGATCTTCACGCTTGACGTAAGTCCGCTTTTTTCGGACTTCTACATTAATCGTTCTTTTACCCGCGCCACCTGCACGCAGCGTACTGACAGATTTGCGCTTCAGCGTAATCTTTTTCGGTGCGCTGGCACTCTCTCCATGGCTTTGCTTCAGATGCGCCAGCAGCGTCTGCTTATCCTCTTCCGACACTGACTCTTCTGCGGAGGCGTGCGGTAGTCCCGCATCTTTCATCTGCGCCAACAGCCGATCAACCGATGCTCCGACGGTTTCTGCGAGTTGCGCTACTGTCACTTGTGCCATTTCTTTCTCCCTATTCGCTCAGTCGCTAGAGTGCAATCGCTACCTGACAAGACTCAGGCCGTTGCCTCCTCCTCCTCAGCGAACCAAGGGGCGCGAGCTGTCATAATGAGCTCTGCCGCACGTTCTTCAGTCATGTCTTCTATATCAAGGAGGTCGTCCACCCCCTGCTCAGCAAGGTCTTCCATCGTGACAATGCCACGCCCCGCCAATACGTAAGCGAGATGCTTATCCATGCCATCCATCGTCAAGAGGTCTTCTGCAGGCTCATTGGCATCGAGTTCCTCTTCCGAGGCAATGGCCAATGTCAGCAAGGCATCTTTAGCGCGTGCCCGCAACTCTTCAGAGATTTCCTCGTCAAACCCCTCAATGGCGTTCATTTCTTCCAGAGGGACATAGGCAATCTCCTCGAGAGTGGTAAAGCCCTCCTCGACAAGAACAATCGCTATATCTTCGTCAATATCCAGTGCCGTCATGAACTGCTCAATGACCTCGCCGGCCTCGGTTTCCTGCTTCTCGATAGCTTCGTCGACACTCATAACGTTGATGATCCAGCCTGTGAGATCAGAGGCGAGGCGAACATTCTGACCGCCCCTGCCAATCGCCTGCGCCAGATTATCTTCCGCGACGGCCACCTCCATAGTCGAGTTGTCCTCGTCGACAACAATGGACTCCACCTCTGCCGGTGACATGGCGTTGATAACCAGCTGCGCCGGATTGTCATCCCACAGGATGATATCCACCCGTTCGTTATCCAGCTCGTTAGAAACCGCCTGCACCCTCGACCCCCGCATCCCAACACATGCCCCTACCGGGTCAATGCGCTGGTCTCCCGTTTTGACGGCAATCTTTGCGCGAGAGCCGGGATCTCTGGCCGCCGCCCTGATCTGAATCACGCCCTCAGATATTTCGGGCACTTCTATTTTGAAGAGCTCCACCAGCATCTCCTGGCAGGCTCGGGACAAAATGAGCTGCGGTCCCCGAGATTCAGTATTGATCTCCGTTAAAATCGCTCGAACGCGATCGTTGATACGAAATGTCTCTCTGCCTACCAACTCACCCCGAGGTAGCAGGCCCTCAGCGTTATTGCCAAGATCGACGATGATGTTGTCGCGGGTGACTTTCTTTACCGTACCCGCCAGCAACTCTCCCTCCCGGCCGCGATACTCGTCAACTATTTGCGCCCGCTCAGCATCACGAACGCGTTGGACAATGACCTGTTTCGCCGTTTGGGCTGCAATGCGACCAAAATCAACGTTTTCAACGACTTCTTCGTGGTAATCACCGGGCTGCAGGGCAGTATTCACCTCGGCTGCCTCTTCAGTAGTGAACTGCGTCCCCAACAGCGCAAGCTCGGTATCGGGCATCACCAACCAGCGCCGCTTGGTCACGTAGTCACCCGACTCGCGGTCGATAGTGACCAAGATATCAGCATCCTCGTCGTAACGTTTTTTCGTGGCAGTGGCCAGTGCCAGCTCGATTGCCTCAAAGATGATGTCCTCTGACACCCCTTTTTCATTCGAGACCGCCTCTGCGACCATCAGGATTTCTTTGTTCATCGATTCACTCTCTGCCATTTAGCCAAGGCACGTGTCGCCCCGTTGTTAAACCAATACCACCGCTTCATTCTCTGTTCTGCCCAAACTCCAGTCTGGGCATCGCCCGCGCCCTATCAACGGTGCGTAACGGCAATCGGTACGCTTCCTCGTCAATCTGCAAAACAACTGTGTCGCCATCTGCAGAGACCAGAACGCCCTTAAACCGCCGTCTTCCCTCTACCGGCAGGCGCAGCCTGATATCGACTATTTCCCCGACATACGGCTCATATTGCTCGGGCCGAAACAGCAATCGGTCGATACCGGGAGAGGAAACCTCCAGCGTATACTCCCCGCCGATGGGATCCTCTACATCCAAAATACCGCTCACCTGATGACTCACCTTGGCACAGTCATCAACGCTCACCCCGGCCTCGGATTCGATATAAATCCGAACCGTGGGTCGCCGTCCGGGGGAGGTCAATTCAATACCCCACAACCCGTACCCCATATCCTCGACGGTCGGCTGTAAAAGCTGCATTAACTGCGCTTCTTTTCCCGACATGTCGTCCTCCCGCTGGCCGTTCATTTCACACAGCCACAAAAAAGCCCCATAAGGGGCCTTCGAGGTGACGGTCAGCGAGCAACAAGCCGCCGTCAAATTGGTAGCGGGGGCCGGATTTGAACCGA